>NZ_JBDPMH010000050.1:0-40887 GCF_039871735.1 Plantactinospora sp. B24E8 | reverse complement strand
CCGACGGCATCCGGCACTCGCTGGCCTGGGCCCGCAAGCGCACCGAGGTCCTCGGCCCGGACCCGACCGCGTAGGTGCGGGTACGTCCCACCCTGGTCAGGCCGGCGGGCCGACCAGCGCCACCGCGAGCTCGTCGGCGATCAGACCCACCTGCCAGCTCCGGGCGCCGTAGCCGCGCAGCGTCTCGGCGACCGTCTCCGGAGTGATCTCCTCCGGCGGGATCCAGGCCAGCCGGCGTACCGAGTCCGGGGTGATCAGGTTCTCCGGTGGCAGGGTGTGCGCCGTGGCGATCCGGGTCACCACCTCCCGACAGCGGGCCAGCCGGGCCGCCGCCACCGGATCCCGTTCCGCCCACCGGTGCGGCGGCGGCGGACCGTCGACGGTCGGGGCGACCGGCAACGCGTCGTCGGGGAGTTGCCGCGCCTCGGCGAGCGCCTCCAGCCAGATCCGGGCGAGCCGGCGTACCGAACGGCCACCGAAGCCGGGCAGCATCAGCAGGGTCCGTTCGTCCTTGGGATCCATCTCGGCCGCCGCGATGATCGCCGCGTCGGGCAGCACCCGACCGGGAGCCGAGTCACGGCGGGCCGCGATCTCGTCCCGGGCGTACCAGATGGCCCGGACCCGGGCCTGCGCCCGCGCCCCCCGGACCCGGTGGATCCCCGAGGTACGCCGCCACGGGTCAGGGCGCTGCCGCGCCGGCTGGGCGCCCCAGGCGACCAGGGCGGCGAACTCCTCGGCCGCCCACTTCTCCTTGCCCTGCCGCTCCAACTCCAGCGCCAGGGCGTCCCGCAGTTCGGTGAGCATCTCGACGTCGAGCGCGGCGTAGGTCAGCCAGGACTCCGGTAGCGGCCGGCTGGACCAGTCGGCGGCGGAATGGTGTTTCTCCAGGGTGAAGCCGAGCAGCTGTTCGGTCAGAGCGGCCAGGCCGACCCGCTCGAACCCGGCCAGCCGGGCGGCCAGTTCGGTGTCGAAGAGCCGCCGTGGCCGCAGGCCCAGGTCGGCCAGGCAGGCGAGATCCTGGCTGGCGGCGTGCAGCACCCACTCGGTGTCGGCGATCGCCTCGTCGAGGGTGCTCAGGTCGCCCAGCGGCAGCGGGTCGATCAACACCGTGCCGGCACCGGCCCGGCGTAGCTGCACCAGGTAGGCGCGTTGGCTGTAGCGGTATCCGGACGCGCGTTCGGCATCCACCGCGACCGGGCCGGTGCCGGTCGCGAAGCGGCCCACCACCTCGGCCAGGCCGGCGGAGGTCTCGACGGGGGCAGGGGTGCCGTCGCGGGGTGTGAGCAGCGGTACGGGCCCGCCGGGCGTTGGGTCGGGCCCCACTGTCTCGGGCACCGGCGCGGGCGCCGGCAGGCTGTGCGGCTCGTCCCCTGCTCGGCGTTGCGCGGCCCGACGGCGCAGGGGTGGTTCGTCGGTCACCTGACAACCCTAGTCTTCGCCCGGATCACCCGGACGCAGCCGGTCCGGCGTTTCGGGCCCACTGCGGCTCGTGGTGCCGGTGAAGCGATTGGGACGGCCGTCCGGCGGGTGACGGTGCCGACACCGGACCGGCCCGGGATCGGGTGGCGGCGCCGGTGGGCCGGGGTCGGGTGGCGGCGCCGGTGGGGCGTGGCGGTGGATCCGGTCAGGCCGCGCCGGCCGGCCGGGAGTGCGGCAACACCGTGACACCCGGCGGCGGGAGCCCGGCGGTGGAGGCCAGCAGGGTGCACCAGGCGAGCAGGTGTGGCCGCAGATTGTCGTCGGTCGGGCTCCAGGAGGCGCGGATCTCGACGTCCCCGGCGGCCGGCGGGCCGGCCAGATCGCCGAACCGGGTGGACATGGTCTGGGTCACCGTGCCGCCGATCGCCCGGTATCCGGCCTCCCGCGCCTCCAGCGCGTCGGTCAGCCAGGTCCAGCCGACCCCGGGAAGCAGCGGGTCGGCGGCCAGGTCGATCTCCAGTTCGGCGGTGACGTAGGTGACCAGCCGCAGGGTCCCCTCCCACGCCTCGTGGCCGGCCGGGTCGTACAGCAGGATCAGCCGCCCGGTCGCCACCTCGTCGCCGTCGCGGTGCACGGTGGCGCTGAGCGCGAAGGCGTACGGGGCGAGCCGCTGCGGAGCGCCGACCTCCTCGAGGACGATCTCCTCGCGCGGCACCGCCGAGCGCAACCCCGCCACCGCACGGGCGAAGGTCTCGGGCTGCACGATCGGGGGGGCCATATCCGCAGCCTAAGCCGATCGTCGGCGCGGTGGGGGAGCGCCGCGCCGTAGCCGGGCCCGTGGCGGTGCCGGTGGTGGGGGCGGAGAGAGGGCGGCCGGACGCCGGGGTCCCGCCCGATCAGCCGCCCACGCCACAAAACCCGGCGCTGCGCGACGCCCCTCCCGACCCGCGTGGCACGATTGCGCCGATGAGCGCCACGAGTACGGGCAATGCCGCCCGAGACGACAAACCGGCCGTACCCGGGCCGGGTGATTCCCCGTTCGTTCGGGCCTGCCGCCGGCAGCCGGTGCCGCACACCCCGGTCTGGTTCATGCGGCAGGCGGGCCGATCGCTGCCGGAGTACCGGAAGGTACGCGAGGGCATCGGCATGCTCGAGTCCTGCCGACGGCCGGACCTGGTCGCCGAGATCACCCTGCAGCCGGTCCGCCGGCACGGCGTCGACGCGGCGATCCTGTTCAGCGACATCGTCGTACCGGTGGCGGCGGCCGGGGTGGACCTGGACATCGTGTCGGGCACCGGGCCGGTGGTGGCCGAGCCGGTGCGGACCCTCGACGACGTGGCGCGGATCCGCCCGATCGACCCCACCGACGTCTCCTTTGTGGACGAAGCGGTACGGCTGCTCGTCGCGGAACTCGGCGACACCCCGCTGATCGGCTTCGCCGGTGCGCCGTTCACCCTGGCCAGCTACCTCGTCGAGGGTGGGCCGTCGCGCAACCACGTACGCACCAAGGCGTTGATGCACGGCGCGCCCGACGTCTGGCACGCACTGCTGGCCCGGCTCGTCGACATCACCCTCGCCTTCCTCCGGGTGCAGATCGGCGCCGGCGTCTCCGCGGTGCAGCTCTTCGACTCCTGGGCCGGCGCGCTCTCCGAGGCCGACTACCGCCGCTTCGTGCTGCCACACTCGGCGGCGGTGCTGAACGGGCTCGCCGACGCGGGCGTACCACGGATCCACTTCGGGGTCGGCACCGCCGAACTGCTCACCGCGATGGGCGAGGCCGGGGCGGACGTGGTCGGGGTCGACTGGCGTACCCCGCTGGACGCGGCGACGGTGCGGATCGGGCAGGACAAGGCGGTGCAGGGCAACCTCGACCCGGCGGTGCTGTTCGCGCCGTGGCCGGTCGTCGAGGCCGAGGTGCGCCGGGTCCTCGCCGAGGGAACGGTCACCCCGGGGCACGTGTTCAACCTCGGTCACGGGGTACTTCCGGAAACCGATCCCGACGTACTGACCCGGGTCGTCGCCCTGGTCCACGAGGCGTCCGCGGGCTGACGCAGGCTGAGTGAGGTGACGGCGTGAGTGAGCGCGTGGGACGCGACGGCGCGCGGATCGCGGTGGTCGGCGGCGGGATCGCCGGGCTGGCCGCCGCCGTACGGCTGCGCGACCGGCTCCCCGCCGACACCCGGATCACCGTGTACGAGCAGTCGGGCACGCTCGGCGGCAAACTGCGTACCGGGTCACTCGCCGGCTCGACGGTCGAGTTCGGCGCCGAGGCGTTCCTGGTCCGCGATCCGGCCGGTGGTGACTCCGCCGCGGTCGCCCTGGCCCGCCGGGTCGGACTCGGTGACGCGCTGGTGCACCCGGCCACCGGGCGGGCGGCACTGGCGATCGGCGGCGAACTGCGCCCGATACCGCCGGGCACCCTGGTGGGCGTACCCGGGGATCTGGCGGCGGTGACCACGGTGGCCCGGCCGGAGGCGGAGCGGGACCACGACGGCGGTCGGCCGCTGCTCGGCCCGGACGAGGACGTGACGGTCGGGGACCTGGTCCGGCGGCGGCTCGGCGCCGAGGTGGTGGACCGGCTGGTCGACCCGATGCTCGGTGGGGTCTACGCCGGTCGGGCCGACGAACTGTCGCTGGCCGCCACCATGCCGGCGCTGGCCCGGGCGGCCCGCAACGAGTCGACGCTGCGTGGCGCGGTCCGGGCGGCCCAGGCGGCGACGCCCCGGTCGCCGGGCGCGCCGGTCTTCGCCACCGTCACCGGCGGGGTGAGCCGCCTGGTGGCCGCCGCCGCCGAGGCGAGCGGCGCCGAGATCCGGCTGAACGCGGCGGTCCGGGAGCTGATCCCGGTGCCGGGCGGCTGGCGGCTGGTCGTCGGACCGACCCGGGACCCGGAACTGGTCGAGGTCGACGCGGTGGTGCTGGCGCTGCCGGCCCGTCCGGCGGCCCGACTGCTGGCCGGGGTCGACGTCGCGGTCGGTGCCCTGGTCGGCCGGCTCGACTACGCCAGCGTGGCGCTGGTCAGCCTGGCCCTGCCGGCGACGGCCGCCGACCTGCTGCCGACCGGTCTCTCCGGGTTCCTGGTGCCGCCGGGGGAGGGGACCCTGGTCAAGGCGGCGACCTTCTTCACCACCAAGTGGGCGCACCTGCGGCGGGCCGACGGCACGGTGCTGGTCCGCGCCTCGGTCGGCCGGTACGGCGAGGAGCACCTGCTGCAGTGTTCCGACGACGAACTCGTCTCGACCGTGCACCGGGAACTGGGCGCGCTGGTGGTCGGCGCCGCCGGGGACGGGGCGCGGCTGCCCGTACCGGTCGCCAGTCACGTGCAGCGCTGGGGCGGCGCCCTGCCGCAGTACACCCCCGGCCATCTGGACCGGGTCGCCGCGGCCCGGGCGGCGCTGCGGGAGGCGTACCCGAGCCTGGCGCTGGCCGGTGCCGGCTACGACGGGGTCGGGATCCCGATCTGCGTACGGTCGGGTGAGACGGCGGCGGAGGAGATCATCAAGGTGTGGGGAGCATCGAGAGCATGAGTGCGGAACAGTCGTCGGAGCAGAGCAACGCGGCCCGGCTGCGGGAGCTGAACGCGAGCATCCGGTACACCATGTGGTCGGTGTTCCGGGCCACCGGCCCGCTGCCGGAGGCCCGGGATGGTGTCGCGGCCGAGGTCGGGTCGCTGGTCGACGAGTTGGCCGGCAAGGACGTGGTGGTCCGGGGCAGCTACGACGTCTCCGGGCTGCGCGCCGACGCGGACCTGATGATCTGGTGGCACTCGTCGTCCAGCGACGCCCTCCAGGAGGCGTACGGGCGGCTGCGCCGCACCGCGCTCGGCCGGCACCTGGCCCCGGTCTGGTCGCAGATGGCGTTGCACCGGCCGGCCGAGTTCAACAAGAGTCACATCCCGGCGTTCCTCGCCGGTGAGCCGGCCCGCGACTACATCTGCGTCTACCCGTTCGTCCGCTCGTACGAGTGGTATCTGCTGCCCGACGCCGAGCGCCGGGAGATGCTGGCCGAGCACGGCAGGATGGCGCGCGGCTACCCGGACGTCCGGGCCAACACGGTCGCCTCGTTCGCGCTCGGCGACTACGAGTGGATGCTTGCCTTCGAGGCCGACGAACTGCACCGGATCGTGGACCTGATGCGTGACCTGCGGGCCTCCCGGGCCCGCCGGCACGTCCGCGAGGAGGTGCCGTTCTACACCGGCCGCCGGCGCAGCATCGGCGAACTGGTCAACACCCTGCCCTGAGGGGCTCAGGTCAGTTCGCGGCGCATCGGCACGTGTGGGATGCCGTCCTCGACGTACTCGGGGCCGCTGGGGGCGAAGCCGAAGCGGGCGTAGAAGTCGACCAGGTGGGCCTGCGCGTCCAGGACGCAGGGCCGGGCCCCGACCAGGGTCAACGCCTCGGTCATCAGACGTCCGGCGAGACCCTCGCCACGGGCCTGCGGGGCGACCACCACCCGGCCGATCCGGGCCACGGCGCCGGTTTCCCCGGCCGGCCCCGGGTCGGCGAGCAGACGCAGGTAGGCCAGCGGCACCCCGTCCCGGGCGAACCACAGGTGTCGGGTGCCCGGCTCGACGTCCCGACCGTCCAGTTCCGGATAGGCGCACTCCTGCTCGACGACGAAGACGTCCACCCGCAGCCGTACCAGGTCGTGCAGGGCGCGGGTGGAGAGGTCGGCGAAGGAGGCGATCCGGAGGTCGAGGTCGCCGGCGGCGGAGGGCGTACGGGTCTGTGGGGCGGACATGCCGGAATGGTAGGCGGCGCCGGTTCGGCTCAGGCCGGCCGGGCTCCCACCGCGTCCCGGATCTCCGCCCCGCGTTCGCCCTCGACCACCCGGGCGCAGTGGGCGCAGCAGAAGAAGCGTCCGGAGACCTCGACCCCGTGGCCGAGGATCCGGACGCCGCAGTGTTCGCAGACCGGGGCGAGCTTGTGGGCGGCGCACTCGAACGAGTCGAAGGTGTGCACGTCGCCGCTGACCGTACGGATCTCGAACGCCATCCAGTAGTCGTTGCCGCAGACCTCGCAGGACGCCATGACAAATCCCCCGTTTCGGATATTTGTCGCGATCCTACGTGGTTGACGGGTCCAGGCGCATCGAGATCGAGTTGATGCAGTAGCGGGCGTTCGTCGGCGTGTAGCCCTCACCGTCGAACCGGTGCCCCAGGTGCGAGTCGCACCGGGCGCAGCGCACCTCGACCCGGACCATGCCGTGCGAGCGGTCCTCCAGGTAACGGATCGCGCCCGGCAGCGCCTGGTCGAAACTCGGCCAGCCGCAGTGCGAGTCGAACTTCGTGTCGCTGGAGAAGAGTTCCGCACCACAGGCCCGGCAGTGGTACGTGCCCGCCGTCCTGGTGTCCACGTACTCGCCGGTCCACGGACGCTCCGTACCGGCCTGGCGCAGCACCCGGAACTCCTCCGGGCTGAGCCGTACCCGCCACTCCTCCTCGCTCGTGGGCAGCCCGGTGTCCTGGTCGAGGGGAGGATTCCTGTCGTCGGCAGCCATGCCTCCACGGTACGGCGGCGATCTTCCCCCTGGTACCCGGTCCGGGTGATTCTGATCTCGGCCGTCGGTGATCATCAGCCGCCGATCTCGACCGTCGGCAATCACCGGCCGCCCGGCGGGTCGTTGACCAGACATGCGGGCGGCCCTCCGGCCGGGTGGGATCAGGCGCGGCCGGCACCAACGACCGGTGCTGGCCGAGTACCGGCTGACCTGGCGACAGTCGCTGGTGCACGGGCTGCGCGCGGGCGGCGTCGGCAGCGCGGCGCTGCTCGTGGTGGCCACCGTCGCGCCCGTCGGGCGGGACCTGCCGGACGTGGTCTGGGTCGTGGTCCTGGCCCCGCTCCCGGCCGGTCTGCTCTGCGGCGTGGTGCTGCGTGCCTGGGCCGGCACGACCCTGGACGGGGCCGGGGTGCGGACCCGGGGCTACGGTCCGGGCCGTGTCGCCCCCTGGCGACTCGTGGTCGACGTCCGGGCGGAGCGGCGCCGGGGGCGTACCCTCGTCGCGGTCTATCTCTCCGACGGCGCGGTGTTGCGGCTGCGCGTGCCGTACGACGGCGGCCCGCTCGACCGCGACCCGCGATTCGAGCGGAAGCTCGTCATGATCGCGCAACTCTGGGAGGAGCACCGGTACGGCTGCACCTCCGCCGGGACCGGTCCCCGGTCGTGAGCTCCGGCGTTGCCGACCCGCGGCGCCGCGTCACCGCGTCGGGCCGTCGACGTCACACCGGTGGTCTAGGGTCGGCCCATGGCTGGTGGTGGCGCCGGGAAGGCGAAGCCCGTCGAGGTCGAGGTGGCCGGGCACACGGTACGACTGAGCAGCCCCGACCGGGTCTACTTCCCGCGCCGGGGGTTCACCAAGAAGGACATGTTCGACTACTACCTGGCGGTCGGTGACGGCATCATGCGGGCGCTGGGCAACCGGCCGACCGCGCTGCAGCGCTTCCCGGAGGGCATCGAGGGGGAGATGTTCTACCAGAAGCGGGTGCCGGCCCGGGGCGTACCGCCGTGGATCCGGACCGCCCGGATCCAGTTCCCGAGCGGTCGGAGCGCCGACGAACTCTGCCCGGCCGACCTCGCACACGTCGCCTGGGCCGCCCAGATGGGGACCGTGGTCTTCCACCCGTGGCCGGTGCGGGGCGACGACGTCGACCGTCCCGACGAGCTGCGTATCGACCTCGACCCGCAGCCGGGCACCGACTTCACCGACGCGGTGGAGGCGGCCGGTGAGGTGCGGGCGCTGCTGGCCGAGCTCGGCGCGGTCGGCTGGCCGAAGACCTCCGGCGGCCGGGGCGTGCACATCTACCTGCGGATCCCGCCCCGGTGGACGTTCACCGAGGTACGCCGCGCGGTGATCGCCTTCGCCCGGGAGATCGAACGACGCCGTCCCGATCTGGTCACCACCTCCTGGTGGAAGGAGGAACGCGGCGAGAAGGTGTTCCTGGACTACAACCAGATGGCCCGGGACCGGACCATCGCCTGTGCCTACTCGCTGCGGGCCAATGCCCGGGCCACCGTCTCCACCCCGGTCACCTGGGACGAGTTGCCGGACGTCGAGCCCGACGACTTCGACCTGCGGACGGTGCCGGAACGGCTCGCGAAGATCGGTGACCCGCACGCCGGGATCGACGACGGTCCGTGGGACATCACCCCGTTGCTGGAGTGGGCCGACCGCGACGAACGGGACGGTGCCGGCGGCGACCTGCCGTACCCACCCGACCATCCGAAGATGCCCGGCGAACCGAAGCGGGTGCAGCCCTCCAAGGACCGCGACCGCACGTCGTGAGTCGACCGGTGCCGCGGCGTTGAGGCCGGGTGGTCCGGTCCGGCTGCTACCGACAGAGATGCTCAGGCGGTGGCGGCGGAGTCCCCGGTGTGGACGGGGCGGCTGTCCCCGTTCCTCGGCAGGGTCAGTTTCATTCCTTCGTGGCTGGCCTCGAAACCGAGTGACGAGTAGAACCGGTGCGCCTCCGTACGCCGCTTGTCGGTGGTCAACTGGACCAGCCCGCAGCCGCGTTCCCGGGCCTGGTCCACCGCCCAGACCATCATCCGTCGGCCGATGCCGTTCCCGCGCAGGTCGGCGCGGACCCGTACCGCCTCGATCTGCAGGCGCTCGGCGCCCCGCCGGCTCAGCGAGGGGATGAAGGTGAGCTGCATGGTGCCGACCGGCTCACCGTCCTGTTCCACGACGACCAGCTCGTTGCGCGGATCGGCGTCGACCGCCTCGAAACCGGCCCAGTAGGCGGCGTCGATCTCCTCGCTGACCGGATGGCCGGGGTCCCGGGCGGCGCTCACCTCGTCGTCGAGCAGCATCGACACGATTGCCGGTACGTCCGGGCGGCCTGCGGTACGGAAGATCAGCTCTGCCATGGGGGACAGCCTGGCACACCGTGCGGCGGAGCATCCGACCATGGTCCCCCCATGATCACATTGCGATCGTCTTGCAACCGGCCGGGAAGCTGGTTACATTTCAGTCGCATTGTAAAACTCGGGTGGCTCGGCGTACTGGTTCCGGGCCGGAAGTGAGGCGACGTCGGTGGAACGTACATCCCTGGTTCGACGGGCCGTCGCCTACGAGTCGGCGATGTGGGGCAGCCTCTTCCGCTGGCTGCTGCGCCGCCCGGTCGCGTACCCGCCCGGCGCGGTGACGTTCGGCTACCTCGGGGTGGTGCGGCCGATCCTCGTCATGTTCATCGTGCTCTCCGCGGTGGAGATCCCGATCTTCGACCTGATCGTCAGTCGGCTCGTGCCGTGGTCGCCGGCCCGCTACCTCGTCCTGGTGCTGGGCATCTACGGGCTGATCTGGATGTTCGGGCTGTACGCCATACTCAAACTCCACCCGCACGTCCTCGACCGCCACGGGATCCGGGTGCGCAACGGCGTCAGTCTGGACCTGACGATCCCGTGGGACGCCGTCACGGCCGTGCACAAGCGGTACCGGTCGCTGCCCTCCGGTAAGGCCGTCCAGGTCGAACACGACGACGGTGGCCCGATCGTCCACCTCGGGGTGGGTAGTCAGACCAGTGTGGACGTCGTACTCCGGGACCCGCTCCCGCTCGCCCTGCCGAAGGGGGCCGGCGAGCCGACCGCCCGGGTCCGTCTCTACGCCGACGACCCGGACGCGTTTGTCGCCGCCGCCCGGACGTACCTCACCGCGCCGACCGGCTGAGCGGGTCGGCGCGGGTACGTCCGGTCGGGATCCCGGGTCGAATCGCTGTCGTGACGTCCCGTTGCCGGCGGTTCGGGCTGGTCGACGCGGGGTCGGGCGGTGCCGGCCGGGGCGGTGTCGGGTGGTGGGGTCGGGGTTGCCCGGTGTGCGTTGACAGCGTCGAAACGGTCAGTAACATAGATAGAAACATTTCGATGGAAACGCTTCTGTCTCCCCGCCGAAACGGTTCGCACCGGCTCCCGTCGCCCCTGCGGACCGGGCTCGAATCAGAGCAGGTACGCCCGCTCCGTACCTTTTTGGCACGGTCACCGTCCTGAGGGAGCGCATTTCCGTCGACCCGTCCGCCTTCGTTTGGAGGATCAGGAGATGCGCATCCACCGCTATCGGTCCCGGCTGTGGCCAACCGCGACCGTAGCCGCCGTGGTCGCCGCGAGCGGAGCGGCCATCACCGTCGCCGCACCCGCAGCCGCCGCGGCCGGCTGCCGGGTAACCTACTCCGTCGGTTCACAGTGGCAGGGTGGCTTCACCGCCTCGGTGGCCGTCACGAACCTCGGCGACCCGGTCAGCTCCTGGACGTTGACCTGGAGCTACCCGTCCGGTCAGCGGGTCACCCAGGCCTGGAACGCCACCGTGTCGCAGAGCGGCAGTCAGGTCACCGCCCGCAACGCCAGCTACAACGGCAGCCTCGGCACCGCAGCGAGCACCACGTTCGGCTTCAACGGCTCCTGGACCGGCAGCAACACCACACCGACCGAGTTCGCCATGAACGGCACCGCGTGCACCGGCGCGGTCGGTGAGCCGACCACCCCGCCGACCACCCCGCCGACCGGTCAACCGACCGTACCCCCGACGACCCCGCCACCGGGGAACCCGACCTGGGGGACCGCGCTCCCGCCGGCCGGCGCGGCCAAGAGCCGGGCGTACGAACTGATCGCCACCGCCAACGAGAAGGGCTACCTGCCCCGCTCCGGCGAGTGCTCGGTCGAGATCCACGCGCGGTACTGGACGTACGGGCCGGACGGCAAGGTCTACCCGACCTGGCACCCGACCCGCGACCCCAGCGGCTGCAACTTCGGCCACGAGCACGGTGACGACCCCCGACCGTCCGACCTGTACAGCACGGTCGGCTGGCCGGCGTTCGGCTACACCAGCGAGGTGATGCTGGACAACATGGCCGAGCACAGCCACCGGCACGAGGACCACGTCGGGCACAAGGTCCTCACCGTCAACAACGTCAACGTGATCCAGGGCGACAACGGCACCAGCTTCTTCCCGCCGCAGGGCACCACGATCGCCACCTGCGACACCCTGCTCAAGTTCCACCAGGGCACCCACTCGCCGGACGCGTTCAGCAACAACGTCCACGAACTGCTCTTCAACCAGCGCTGCGTCGCGAGCAACGGCGGCCAGGTCACCGAGGCCCGCTACAACGCGATGATCCCGCTCGGCCGGGCCGGCGGGTTCAGCCCCAGCGAGTGCCCGGGCTTCGGCGGCGCGTTCATCAACGTCCAACCCGCGGTGCCGGCGGACTCCCCGTCCGACACCCGGTCGCTGGGCCGGCTGATCACCGAGCCGGGCTGCGTCCAGGCGATCCGCGAGGGTCGCACGCACTACGACCCGCTCTACCCGAACCCGGTGCCGTTCACCGTCTCCGACATGGACGACTTCTGGTTCTCCGACTTCTCGGTGACGGGCTCCGGGCTGAACTTCCGCCTCGCGCCGCTGTTCTACGTGGTCAACCCGTCGCGTTACTACGACCCGAGCAAGCCGAACAACCTGGGCCGGATCGTCGACCTGTGCTACACGAACCTCGCCGGCGGCGACTACTGCAACCAGGCCCGCCAGGCCGGGCAGAACCTCGCCTGGGACGACCCCCGCTCGCCGTTCAAGGGCACCCTCCGGGAGTTCCGGCCGGGCACCTTCCAGGTGCAGAACAGCGGCCCGACCACGGTCTACACCGACGTGTACGGCCGCAACGCCTCCAGCACGCCGTTCGCCGGCTCGATCCGGCAGTACTTCTCCGGCAACCAGTCGTCGACCATGTACGTCCGGGGCGCCACCCGGGACTGGAACGCCACCGGGGTGCACGCCCCCAACTGACCGGTCCACCACGGCGGAGCCAAACCCACGGCGGTTCCGTCAGGGCGGATCAACCACGACGGGCCCGTACCGGAGCTGTCCGGTACGGGCCCGTCCCGGGTCAGGCCACGGGGACCCGGTCGTCGTGCTCAGCGCGCCGGGCAGCGGGTCCCCTCGGCCGGCACCCTGAGGTCGATCAGGTAGGCGTCGACCGCGTCGGTGACGCACCGGGTCTGCGGGTACGCGGTGTGCCCCTCGCCCTCCCAGGTCAGCACCCGCCCCACGCCGAGCATGTCGGCCAGTTTCGCGGTCTGCTCGTACGGGGTGGCCGGGTCCCCGGTGGTGCCGACCACCACGATCGGTGGCGCGCCGACAGCCGCCCCGGTCGGATACGGGTCCCGCTGAGCCGGCCAGAACTCGCAGCTCAGCATCCCGACCGCGAGCGGGGCGCCGAACAGCGGGTACTTCGTGCGCCACTGTGACTGCAGGGCGCGGATCCGGTCCACCCCGGGGCGCGAGTCCTCGTCGGCGCAGTTCACCGCCAGGTTGGCGTCGAAGAGATTGCTGTACCGGCCGTCCGCGTCCCGTTCGGCGTACGCGTCCGCCAACTCGAAGACGCCCTTCGGGTCGCCGCCCCGCAACGAGTCGATCGCGGCGGCGAGCTTCTCCCAGCCGGACTCGGTGTAGAGCGAGGAGATCACCGCGTAGAAGACCCAACCGGCGGTCGCCTCCCGACCGCCCTCGCCACGTACCGGGGAGACCTCGGCCTTGTCGAGCGCCTCGGTCACCGCGCCCCGGGCGTCCGGGGCGATCGGGCAGTCACGCGGTGTCCGCGCGCACCAGTTCGTGAAGTTGTCGAACGCCCGCTCGAATCCCTTGGCCTGGCTCTCCGAGCCGGCGATCAGGTCCTGCCGGGGGTCGACCGCGCCGTCGAGCACCAACGCCCGGACGTTGCGGGGGAAGAGCTGCGCGTACGTCGCCCCGAGCAGGGTGCCGTAGGAGAAACCGAGGTAGCTCAGCTTCTCGTCGCCGACCGCGGTCCGGATCGCGTCCATGTCCCGGGCCGCCTGCTCGGTGGAGAAGAGCCGCAGCCGGTCGCCGTATTTGTCGCCGCAGGTCTGGCCGATCCGGCGGTTCAGCGCGACCAGCCCGTCGAAGCTGGCCTGGCTCTCCGGGTCCGGCCGGTAGCCGAAGGTGCTGTCCAGGTCGGCGTCGGAGATGCACTTGACCGGGGAGGAGCGGGACACTCCCCGGGGGTCGAAGCCGACGATGTCGAACCGTCGGGTCACGTCGTCGGGCAGCCCGCCGAAGGAGGGCCCGAACGACAGGTAGACCGCCGTGTCGATGCCGGAGCCGCCCGGGCCACCCGGGTTGATCAACAGTGAGCCGATCCGGTCCCGTTGCTTCGTGGAACGGATCCGCAGCAGGGCGATCTCCAGACCGCTGCCCTCGCCGTTCGGCGTGGTGCCGGCGGCCGCGTTCCAGTCCCCGGGTACGGCGATCGTGGCGCAGTCGTACCGCATGTTCGCCGCGCCCCGCCCGACGAGCTTGCGCGGGACGTCCGGACAGGGCTTCCAGTCCGGGGCGCCGGGGCCGGCGGTGCCGGCCGCCCGGCCACGCCGGTCGGTGTTGTCGCCCCGGTCGAACCCGGGCAGGGTGCAGCCGGCGGTCAGCAGGACGATCGCGAGCAGGCCGGCGAGCGGAAGCCGACGGGTACCGGCCGGGAAGAACCGGCGAAGGTGCGTGCGGGCCAAGAGAATCCCTCCGTGATCTTCTCCGATCGCCAGGCTACGCGGTCCGGGCGAACGGCGGGGCGTGACCACCGGGCCCGGCAGCCGGGGCGGTGAACCGGGCAGTGGTCGGGCCGCCGCCGGGTTCAGGCATCGCCCGGGGGGTCCGGCGGTGTCCGGTTCGGGGATTGTCCGGGGGTCGCCGCTGTCCGGGGTCAGGTGGTGGCGGTCGGGTCGCCGCGCAGCACCTGGTCGACGTCGAACCGGATCGGACGGTCGAGCTGGTCGTACCCGCAGGAGCGGGGCTGCCGGTCGGGCCGCCAGCGGACGAACTGGGCGGTGTGCCGGAACCGGTCACCCTCCATCGCGTCGTAGCCGACCTCGGCGACCAGCTCCGGCCGCAGCGGCTCCCACTCCAGGCTCTTGGTGCCGGACCACCGGCTCGGCCCGCCCGGGATCCGCTGCCCGCTGGTGTGGTCGCCGTGCACCCACGGGTGCGTGGCGGCGACCTCGTCACCCCGGTACGGCGCCAACTCGTCCAGCAGCTCCTTGCGGCGGGTGGCGGTGAACGACGCCGAGACGCCGACGTGGTGCAGCACCCCTGCCTCGTCGTAGAGCCCCAGCAGCAGCGAGCCGACCACCGGGCCGGACTTGTGCCAGCGGAAGCCGGCGACCACCACGTCGGCGGTCCGGGTGTGCTTGACCTTGAACATGAGCCGCTTGCCCGGCTCGTACGGGATGTCGGCCGGCTTGGCGACCAGCCCGTCCAGCCCGGCCCCCTCGAAGATCTCGAACCAGCGGCGGGCGGTCGCCAGGTCGGTGGTGGTCTGGGTGACGTGCACCGGCGGGACCACCGCGCCGAGTGCCTCGACCAGCCGGGCCCGGCGCCGCTCGTACGGCTCGTCGAGCAGTGCCTCGTCGTCGAGGGCGAGCAGGTCGAAGGCGACGAAGTCGGCCGGGGTGGTCTCGGCCAGCATGTTCACCCGGGAGGCGGCCGGATGGATGCGCTGGCTCAGCAGCTCGAAGTCGAGCCGGGGCTGGCCGTCCGGCCCGTCCCGACGGATCACGACCAGCTCGCCGTCGACCGCGCACCGGGTCGGCAGCTGTGCGCGGGCCTGGGCGACAACCTCGGGAAAGTAGCGGGTCAGGGTCTTGCCGCCCCGGCTGGCCAGCTCCACCTCGTCGCCGTCCCGGAAGACGATGCAGCGGAAGCCGTCCCATTTCGGCTCGTACGTCATGCCGTCGCCGGTCGGCATCTTCGGCACGCTTCTGGCCAGCATCGGCTCGACCGGTGGGTTGATCGGCAGCTTCACCCGGCCAAGTCAACCAGATCGTCGCCGCTGGGTGGGGCGGCTCGGCCGTCCCAGCCGCCCCGGCGGCCCCAGCAGCACCGTACCGACCGGGCGATCTGAACGTTTTCACAGGTCAGAGCTATGTTCGCGGGATGCGGGGTTGGGCGTGTTCCTGCTGCGGACGATGGCGGGTGAGTGTCGAGCGGGTCGGTGGCCGGTACCTGTACCGGTTGGCGTACCGCTACCGCCGGGAGGTCGGCGGGGTGGACGTGGTCGGCGAGGTGGCTGACGTGGTGGGACTGGAGCGACTGCTCGCGGCGCGTACCCCGGTGACCCTGGCCGACCTGCGTGAGTTGCCGGCCGCCTGAGGATCGACCGGTCGGCCCGCCCGCTCCGGGGCCGGCGCGGGGGCGGCTCGCGGGAGGTGCTGTGGTGCGATCGGCCCACCACGTCGGGGTTCGGTACGCCTCCCCGCGTACCGGGTGAGCCGATCGGCCGTTGGTACCACCGGGCCCGGCCGCCGTTGGCTGCGGCCCGGCCGCTGTTACAGGGTCTTCGCGATCTCCGCCAGTACGTCGGCCGGCACCTCCACCGCCGTCTCGTGTGGCGGGATGTCGAGCTGGGAGAGCGCCTCCGGATCGGAGATCCGCCATCCCTGGACGACAAAGGTGCCACGGTCGGTGCGGTACAGCGACGGGCAGTTGTTGACCTGTGACTGGGCCGTCTTGCGAACAAAGGTGAGCTTCACATTCGCGCCTTTCGCTCCTTTATGCCGCTTCAGCCTGATGCCTGGCGACCTGTGACGCATTATGCAACTATTCCGGATGATCGGGCACGGATCACCGCACCGTTCGGGCATGAATCTAACTGAATGTTGATTCATCCACGGGCGCGGCCATACTCACAGGGTGTGTCGGAGGGCCAGGCGGCGCGATCGACGCTCTCGGCAATCGCCGGGGCACGCTACGTCGCTGGCGGTGGGCGCCGGTCGGCGAACCGGGCCATCGACCGGAGCGGTGTCCGACGGGGTGAGTCGCAGCATGATGTTGCGGAGCGTGACCGCGATTCGACTTTCCGGTTGTTGGCCGAACCGACCGATCCGATAGGAGGCCCGGGCGATCTGTTGCGAGCGCGGGCGTCGCTCCCGGTCATACCGGAGTAGTGCATTCGGCAGGTCCCCGAATTCGTCCAGAACTGCGCCGAGCACCACTGCGTCCTCGACGGCCTGGGCCGCACCCTGGCCCAGGTTCGGGGTCATCGCGTGTGCCGCGTCGCCGACCAGCACCACCGCGCCGCGCCCGTACGTCGACAGCGGGGTGCCCAGGTGGTGGATGTCGCTACGCAGCACGGCCTGTGTCGGCGTGGCGTCGAGCAGCGCCGGGATCGGGTCGTGCCAGTCGCCGAACCGGTCCCGTACCGCCCGGAGTTCGTCCGGTGCGCGCTGACCGGCCGGGGCGTTCACCGCGCGGAACCAGTAGACCCGGCCGTCGCCGAGCGGGATCATCCGCGGACCGTGCTGCGCAGCCCGTCCGCGCCCACCACCAGATCGGCCCGGACGGTGTGCCGGACCCCGTCGCGCAGGTAGCCGACCTCGGCGGGCGGACCGGCGAGCAGGTCGACCACCTCGGCGCCGGTGACGATCGAGTCGGCCGGTAGGGCGTCGCGGAGGAGTTCGTGCAGGGTCGCCCGGTGGATGCCGAGTGACGCCGTGCCGAGCCGGTCGGCGAGGGTCGCCGCCTCGACCCGGAACAGCCAGCGACCGTCGGAGGTGCGGGCCCCGCCCGGCGTCTCGAACGAGCCGGCCGCGCGGATCCGTCCACCGACTCCGAGCGCGTCGAGACCGGCCAGCGCGTTGGACATCAGGGTGATGCCGGACCCCACCGTGCCGAACGCGGGTGCCCGCTCCGGGACGCTGACCTGCCAGCCTCGGGCCCGTAGCCCCTGGGCGGCACAGAGCCCGCCGATTCCGGCGCCGACCACCACCGCGGTGCGCTCCGTCATGCCGGTACCTCCTGTCCGACCGTGCCCGTGATGGATCCTTCTGACCGTCGGGCGTGCCCGCACCCTCGCCTGGTACGCCTGCCTGCTCGAGGCGACCCACCACCCCGAACTACGGGAGATCCTCGCGTACGGCCGGGCGTCCCGGGCGTTGGCCAGGACCCTCCTGGCCCAGGCCGGCGTGGCGGACCCGGACCGTGCTCACCGTGATGGTCGGCCCGGGCGACCCGATCGGCACCCCGGCACCGGGACCCGGATCCGTCGAGGCCCGTCCGTAGATCCTCCGGTCACGCCCTGGTCGGCCCGTCGGTCGGAAGCGGTTCCGGGCCCAGGGACAGGGATGTAAAGGACCCTTGACTTGGGTGCGAATGACAAGCACCCTTTACATGTGCGGAACGACGTACGGGCGCTGCGCGTGGCGTGGAACCTGACCCAGGCTGACCTGGCACAGGCACTCGACGTCTCCCGGCAGACCATCAACGCGATCGAGACCGGCCGCTACAACCCGACGCTGCCCCTGGCCATCGGGATCGCGCGGTTCTTCCGACGGACGGTGGAGGAGATCTTCCATGTGGACAACAACAACGGCTAACCGGGTGTCGCTCACCTTCGAGCTGCTGGGCTGTGTGGCAGCGCTGGCGTTGGCCGCCGACGCCCTCCGGGACGGAGACGAGACGCGGGCGCTGACGATCCTGGCCATCGGGGCGATCCTGGCCGCGATCCTGACCCAACGGAACCTGGCCCGGCGCACCGGCGCGGCGCCCCGGGTCGCCTCGGTGACGGACGGGCGGGCGGCTGACGAGTACGGCGCCTACGCCCAACTGCGGGCCTGGGCGGTCACCGGTCAGGTGGCCTTCGCGCTGCTGCTGGTCGCCGTGACCGGGGCCGCCCTCCTCTCCGCCGATGACCGGGCCGATTCGTTCCTCTGGCTGTTCCTCCTGGTCGCGCTGGTGTACGAGGGCAGTTTGCGCTGGTTCCTCCACCGGGCACGTTAGGTACTGCCACCGGACCGGGGGCGGGGACCCGCAGGGCCGCCCGGCCCCCGGTCCGGTGGTTCAGCCGGCGAGCGGAGTGTGCCCGGCCGGCACCACCTCGTCCGCGCGCGGCGGCGGGGGCGGAGTGCCGTCGCCGAACGGACGCCCGCCGAGCGCCTCCCGGCCGTGCGGCTCGAGCCAGCCGGCCAGGTCCGGCCCCACCGGTACGATCCCGGTCGGGTTGATGTCCCGGTGCACCTCGTAGTAGTGCCGCTTGATGTGGTCGAAGTCGATGGTGTCGCCGAACCCCGGAGTCTGGAACAGGTCCCGGGCGTACGCCCACAGCACCGGCATCTCGGTCAGCTTCTGCCGGTTGCACTTGAAGTGGCCGTGGTAGACGGGGTCGAACCGGACCAGCGTGGTGAAGAGCCGGACGTCCGCCTCGGTGATGGTGTCGCCGACCAGGTAACGCTGCCCCGACAGCCGGGCCGACAGCCAGTCCAGCCGGTCGAAGAGCCGGTGGTACGCCTTCGTGTACGCCTCCTGGCTGCCGGCGAAACCGCACCGGTAGACGCCGTTGTTCACGTCGGCGAAGACCACCTGGTTGACCTCGTCGATCTCGGTCCGGAGCTCCTCCGGGTAGAGGTCCGGCGCCCCCGGCCGGTGGTAGGCCCGCCACTCGCCGGAGAAGTCCAGGGTCATCTGCGCGTAGTCGTTCGTTACCACCTGCCCGGTCGGCACGTCGACGATCGCCGGCACGGTGATGCCCCGCTCGTAGCCGGGGAAGCGGGCGAAGAACGCCTCCTGCAGGCGTTCGATGCCGAGCACCGGGTCCCGGCCGCCCGGGTCCAGGTCGAACGTCCAGCTCCGGGCGTCGTGGGTCGGGCCGGCGACCGCCATCGACAGGACGTCCTCCAGACCGAGCAGTCGGCGGACGATGATCGTACGGTTCGCCCACGGGCAGGCCCGGCTCACCACCAGGCGGTACCGACCGGGCTCCACCGGGTAGCCGTCCCGACCGTCCGCCGTGATCCGGGTCGCGATGTAGCGCTGGTCGCGGGTGAACTCCCCGCCCGGGTTGACGTAGCTGCCGGTCTCTGCTGTCTCTGCCATACCGCCATCGTCGCGCAATCGGCGAGTCGACACGACAGCAGGCCGGAACCGGGGCCCCGCCCCGGTCCGCCGGCCGGCCGGCTGTCGACGACGCGTCCCGCCCCGGTCCGCGGGCCGGCTGCCGACGACGCGTTCAGTGGCGCATGAGCGCGTTGATCGTGCCGTAGTCCAGGGCGTCGGCGAGGGCCTGGTAGGTGCCGGTCCCGAACGCCTCCTCGGCGGCCCGCCGCGCCACCCCGTACGCCGCCTCGGCGACCGACGAGCCGAGGCTGACCCGGGCCACCCCGAGCGTCGCCAGCTCCGCCACCGCCGTGGCCCGGATCCGGTTCGCGGTCTCCTGCCTCTGGGAGGTCGTGGCGAGCGTACGGGTGCTGCGTGACACCGGTGACCACGCGATCCACCTGCCCTGGGCGAACCGGGTCCGCCCCCCGCTCATGGCCGCCGGCCTGATCGGCACCGGCTCTGTCGGCGACGGCTCCACCGGCACCCGTTCCGACGGCGGCCTGCTCTGGCAGCTCGTCCCCGGCCAGCCCGCGCTACCTGCCCGACTTTCTCACCCCGCCACCGCAGGGGCTGACCCCGGACCTCGGTAGTGAACTGACCGTGTTGCGGGCCACCCCGCCCGAGGTGCTCCGGGCCGACCTGGACCGCTACGACGCCGCGCCGCCCCCGGCGGTACGCGCCCTGCGCGCCGACCCGGTGGCGGGACTACGTCGACTCGCCGACGAGATCACCGCCTACTGGGAGATCGCGCTCGCCCCGGACTGGGCCCGGATCCGGCTGCTGCTCGAGGCCGAGGTGCAGCACCGGGCCCGTCGGCTGGCCACCGACGGCGCCGACGGGCTGCTCAACGACCTCCACCAACGGGTTCGCTGGGAGGGCGAGACGCTGTCGATCGCCCAACGCCACTGCACCACCGCCGACGTACCGGACGGCAGCGGGCTCGTCCTGGTCCCGTCCGTCTTCGTCTGGCCCTCGGTGCTCAGCGTGGCCCAGGGCACACCGCCACAGCTCGCGTACCCGGCCCGGGGGTCGGCACGCTCTGGGAGGCGGGCGCCCGGACCTCCGACGCCCTCGGCGCGGTACTGGGCCGGGGGCGGGCCCGGCTGCTCGTGGAGATGCGGGCGCCGGTGTCGACCACGGAACTCGCCCGGCGTACCGGGATCTCGGCCGGCGGGGTGTCGCAGCACCTGGCCGTGCTGCGGGCCGCCGGGCTGGTGACGACCCAGCGGGACGGCCGGAAGGTGCTCAACCTCCGGACCACCGTCGCCGACGCCCTGCTCTCGGTCGCCGGCTGACCCGGCACGGACCAGCCGTCCACTGTGTTCACTCCATAACGGACTCCCTGCGGGTCCGCGTCCGGATCTCTGGCGCCCGGATGACTTGATCATGAGTCGTCGCACCCACAAGATGATCAAGATTCGGCGTGGCCGGCCCCTGTCTCCGGGCCCGCCGATCCGGTGGCACCGGCATCCCGGGGCGCCGACGCCGGCGCCGCGAACCGATCGCGCGCCGCTGGAGTGGGAGGAACGTTGTCAGTACGACGATCACGTCGAGGACCGGTCCGGAGTGTGCTCCGGCCCGCGGTCGCCGTCGCGGCGGCCGTTGTCCTCGGCCTGACGGCCCAGCCGCCGGCCGCGCACGCGGCCCCGACCGGAGCCGATGTGGACAGCCAGGTGCTGCGGGAGCTCTCCGATGTGGGCCGCACCAGCTTCCTGGTCTACCTGAAGGAGCGGGCGGATCTGGACGTGGCGGCCGGGCTGGCCGACCGCGACGCCCGCGCCGTCGAGGTGCACCGGCGGCTCACCGGCACCGCCGAGCGCACCCAGCAGGGCCTGCGCGGTCTGCTCACCAGCGAGGGGGCGACCTACACCCCGTACTGGATCGCCAACATGATCCGGGTCGAGGGGGACCGGGCACTGCTCGACACCATCGCCGCCCGGGCCGACGTCGCCCGGATCGAGCCGGTACGGTCCTACCGGCTCGAGGAACCGCCACCGCGGCAGACCACCACCAGGGCCGCCGCGACCGGCGCCGAGTGGGGCGTCAAGAGCATCGAGGCACCCCGGGTCTGGGACGAGTTCGGTGACCGGGGCGAGGGCGTCGTCGTCGCCAACATCGACGGCGGGGTCCAGTACGACCACCCGGCGCTGGTCGGCTCCTACCGGGGCAACAACGGTGACGGCACCTTCAGCCACGACTACAACTGGTACGACCCGAGTGGCGTCTGCGGCCAGTTCGGGTTCGCCCCCTGCGACACCGGCGGCCACGGCACCCACACCATGGGCAGCATGGTCGGCGACGACGGCGCCGGCAACCAGATCGGCGTCGCCCCCGGCGCGACCTGGATGGCGGCCAAGGCCTGCGAGCGCGAGTGGTGCTCGGACTCCTCGCTGCTGCTGGCCGGCCAGTGGATGCTCGCCCCGACCGACCGCAACGGTCAGAACCCCCGACCCGACCTGCGGCCGGACATCGTGAACAACTCGTGGGGCGGCGGCCAGGGCGCACTGTGGTACCGGGAGACCGTCGACGCCTGGCGGGCCGCCGGCATCTTCCCGGTCTTCTCCGCCGGCAACTCCGGCCCGGCCTGCAACACCGCGAACTCGCCGGGTGACTACCCCGAGTCGTACGCGGTCGGCGGCTACAACTCGGCCAACCAGGTCTACCAGCAGTCCAGCCGGGGCAGCTCGGCGGTGGACGGCGGGATCAAGCCGAACATCTCCGCGCCCGGCGAGGACGTCCGGTCCAGCTGGCCCGGCAACGGGTACGCGACGATCAGCGGCACCTCGATGGCGGCCCCGCACGTCTCCGCGACGGTGGCACTGGTCTGGTCCGCCGCACCGAACCTGCGCCGGGACATCGCCGGCACCGAGAAGCTGCTCGGCGAGACCGCCACCGACGTGGACGCCACCGAGTGCGGCGGCACCGCCGCCAACAACAACGTCTTCGGCGAGGGACGGCTCAACGCGTACCAGGCGGTGCTCAGGGCGCCGCGTGGCGCGGTCGGCCGGGTCAGCGGCCGGGTCACCGACGCGGCGACCGGGGAACCGCTGCCCGGGGTGGAGGTGACCGCCGGCGACACCCGGACGGTGACCGGGACCGACGGCGGCTACACCCTGACCCTGCCGCTCGGCGGGCACACCGTGACCGCCACCGCGTACGGCTACACCAGCCGGAGCGTCGCGGTGACCCTGCCCGAGCGCGGCGCCGCCACCGCCGACCTCGCGCTGGCGCCGCAGCCGATGGTGACCGTCTCCGGCAAGGTCGTCGACGGCTCCGGACACGGCTGGCCGCTCTACGCCACCATCGAGGTCGCCGGCCGCCCCGGGGATCCGGTACGCAGCGACCCGCTCACCGGCAGGTACGCGTTCAGCGTGCCGGCCGACAGCACGTACACCGTGACCACCACGGCGAGCCGCGCCGGCTACCGCACGCTCACCAGCACGGTGAAGGTGACCGCCGAGGACCGGACCCTCAACCTCAGGGTCCCGGTCGACCACGGCTGCACCGCCGCCGGCTATTCCGGCGCCTACTCCACGCCGCTGTTCGGCACCGAGACCTTCGACGGCGCCGGCGCACCGGCCGGCTGGTCGGTGGTGAACCGGACGGCGCACCCGGGCTGGACCTTCGACGACCCCGGCCAGCGGGGCAACCAGACCGGCGGCACCGGGAACTTCGCCATCGTGGACAGCTTCGTCCAGGGGCTCGACGCCAGCCAGGACACCGACCTGGTCTCCCCGGTGTACGACCTCACCGACGTCCGGGCACCGTACCTGCGCTTCCACAGCGACCTGTACGCGACCGCGGGCGCCGACATGGGCGACGTCGACGTCAGCACCGACGGCGGCAGGACCTGGACGAACGTCTGGCACGGCGACGACTGGCGACGCGGCCCGGTGCAGGAACTGGTGCCGTTGGAGGCGGCCGCCGGCCGGGCGAAGGCGCAGCTGCGGTTCCGCTACAGTGCGACCTTCGGCTGGTGGTGGGCGGTGGACAACGTCGAGTTAGTCGACCGGGTCTGCACCCCGACCCAGGCCAGCCTGGTCGCCGGCTTCGTCACCGACCGCAACACCGGCGCCGGACTCACCGGGGTCACCGTGGCCAGCCCGGACGCCCCGACCGAGCAGGCGGTCACCATGGCGACCCCGGACGACCCGAACATCACCGACGGGTTCTACTCGTTCGTCTCCAGCCTCACCGGAACACACCCGGTGCGGGCCGGCCTGCTGCCGTACCAGCCAGCGTCGAAGGACGTGACGCTCACCGCCGACCGGCTGACCAAGGCGAACCTGGCGCTCACCGCCGGCCGGATCACGGTCAGCCAGCACAGCGTCGAGGTGAACCAGCCGTACGGCAGCACCCGGAGCACCACGCTGACGGTGAAGAACACCGGCAGTGCCCCGGCCACCGTCGAAACCCTGGAACGGGCCGGCCGTACCGAACTGCTCGCCCGACACGGGGCACCGCTGGCGGACCGGAAGGTCACCGGCGTGAAGAGCTGGACCGGGTTCGGCGGCGGGGCCGGCGCCCCGGCGCCGTCGGTCGGCACGACCGCCACCGACGAGCTGGCCTGGACCCGGATCGCCAACGCCCCGGCGCAGGTCTACGACAACGCCGCCGTCACCATCGGCGGCAAGGTCTACTCGGTCGGCGGCGGCGCCGGCAGCGGCATGGAACGGTCGACCTGGGTCTACGACCCGGCGACCAACATCTGGTCCAGCCTGGCGCAGATGCCCCGGGGCCGGAGCAAGCCGTCGGCCGCCGTGGTGGACGGCAAGCTCTACGTGCTCGGCGGCTGGTCCACCGAGGGCGTGCCGGTGCCGACGGTGGACGTCTTCGACCCGGCGCAGGGCAGCTGGAGCACGATCGTCGGGCTGAGCAACCCGGCACCCCGGGCCGCCGCCGGCACGGCGGTGGTCGACGGCCGGATCGTCATGGTCGGCGGCTGTGCCGACGGTCAGTGCACCCCGAGCGACGACGTGGTCGTCTTCGACCCAGCCAGCCGGACTTTCCACACCGGCGCCGACTACCCGACGGGTGTGTCGTACCTGGCCTGCGGTGGCATCGGTGGCACCGTCTACTGCGCCGGCGGGGTCGCCGACCGGACCTACCGGAGCACCTACGGGTACGACCCGACCAGCGAGGTCTGGACCCCGCTGCCGGACCTGCCGTTGGAACTGTGGGGGGCGCAGACCGCCGTCGCCGGCGACCTGTTGATCCTGGCCGGCGGCATGACGGCCGGCAACACCGTGGTCACCAACCGGACCGTCGGTTACGACCCGGTCGCCCGGGCCTGGCGGGACCTGCCGAACGTGGGGGTCCCCGCCTACCGGGGCGCCATGACATGCGGGGTGTTCAAGATCGGTGGCGGTACCGACGTGGTCACCGCCGAGGCGGAGCGGCTGACCGGCCTCGGTGACTGCGACACGGCCGGCCTCTCCTGGCTGGACACCACCCCGACCAGCTTCACCCTGGCTCCGGGCGCGTCGAAGACCGTCACGGTCACCCTGACCGCGACCCCGGCGGCCGGCATCAGCCAGCCCGGCAGCTACCGGGGCGAGTTCGGGTTCACCTCGGACAGCCCGTACGCCACGCCGGCGGTCACGGTGAAGGTCGGTGTGGCACCGCCGGAGGACTGGGGCAAGATCCAGGGCACGGTCACCGGACGGAGCTGCTCCGGGCAGCTCCTGCCGCTGCCGGCCGGGGTCCGACTCAACCTCACCGGCAAGGGCAACGGCGGCACCGGCTACCCGGCCCAGGCGGACGGCCAGGGCCGCTACGCCTACTGGGTGCCGGCCGGGACGTACCAGGTGGTGGTCAGCCGGGACGGTTGGACCCCGCTGGTCAGGCGGCAGACGGTCAGCGCCGGCTTCACGCTGACGTACGACGTCACGCTCGAGCCGTCCTCGCCCTGCGCGGCCCGGCTGGGCGGAATCTGACCGGCCCACCCGACTCCGCCCCGGTCCTGACGGCGCGCTGTTGACCGTCGGGACCGGCCCACCGGTGGCCGTCGGACCCACTGCGGGTCCGGCGGGGCCACCGCCGTCGGAAGTCTCGGCCGGTGGAGCCGGTCAGTATCGGGCGAAGGAGCGCATCGGCATCCGGGGCCCGAACCGGGGCGCGTGCAGCCCGCCCGCCTCCAGCAGCAGGCAGACCCGACCCCGGTGCCCCCGGTACGGCGCCAACAGCTCCAGCATCCGGCGGTCGTCGCCGCGTACCTCACCGGCCAGCGCCCAGGCGACCGTGTTCGGAATGTGGTAGTCGCCCACGCTGACCGCGTCCGGATCACCGAAGACGGTCCGGACGACCTCGGCCGCCGTCCACGGGCCGATCCCGGGAATCGCGGTCAGTCGACGGGTCGCCTCGGCCGGATCGAGGCAGCGTTCCAACCGGTCCGCCTCGGCCGCCGCCCGGCGCAGTGTGTCGGCGCGCCGCTGCTCCACCCCGAACGGGTGGAAGACCCAGTACGGCGCGGCGGCGATCGCCGCCGGATCCGGCGGGGTCCAGAGTCCGGGCACCGGGCCGGGCGCCGGCGCGCCGAAGTGTCGGACCGTCGCCGCGTACGCCCGGTACGCCTCCTTGCCGGTGACCTTCTGCTCCAGGATCGCCCGCAGCAGCCGGGGGAAGAGCCGGCCGGTGGTCGGCAGCCGGAGTCCCCGGTGACTGCGGGCCAGCCGGTCCAGCACCGGGTGCTCGGCGACGAGCTCGGCGAAACCGGTCAGGTCGTCGCGGAGCCCGGCGACGGCGTCGGCCCGGTCGACGACCCAGTCCGCTCCCGGCCCGTACCCCTCGGCGACCAGGTCGGCACCGACCCGGCGCAGGCCGAGTGTGCCCGGCCCGGTCGGGGTACGGGTGGCCCACCAGAAGGCCCCGTGGACGAACCGGGCACACGGGTCGTGCACCCCGGCCCCCATCGCCAGGAGCCGCAGCGACGCGGCGAACTGGTAGCCGGCTGGTGGTCGCAGTACCCGGTCCGCCGTCGCCGCTGTCCCGTCCACCCGGACACTCTGCCACGCCGAGCTGCGGAAACAGAACGGCGCCGGAACGCGACAGCGTTCCGGCGCCGTTCGGACGGGAGTTGGTCAGATCACCGGACGGTGATCCGGACCACGTCGAACGCCGGGACCTGGTTGGCCCGGGCCATCATCGGCACCCGGTGCGAGCCGTCACCGGCCCAGACCGCGCACTGCGCCACACCACGCTCGGTCAGACCCGGCACGGTCACCGTCACGGTGTCCGGGTCGACACCGCCGCGGCCGTCCTCGGTCGCCACGAAGAACGCCGGGACCGGCGCCGGGTCGGGCGCGTTGCGGGTGCTGGTCAGCATCCGGCAGGCGGAGTGGAAGTGGCCCCGGACGATGCCCTCGTCGGTCAGGAAGGAGCTCTCCAGGTAGTAGCCGCCCCGCCCGGCCGGCAGGAACCGGTCCCGGACCAGGTTGCGGGTGCTGACCCGGAGGGTGAACTGCTGGTTGCGGCGGACCGACTGCGGCGCGGCGGTGATCAGCAGCGACGGGTTGGCCTCCGGCGCGGCGACCTCACCGAACGCGGTGCCGACACACCGCTCGCCGTTCTGGAAGCCGTCGTGCGGCTGCAGCTGGCTGCCGGAGCAGTTGTTGCCGAGCGGCTCGAGCGGCGCCGCCGGGTCGGCCGGCGTGCTGCTGGAGGGGGAGGTGCCGGGGCTGGGCGTGCAGTTGGCGTTGCCCGGGTTGCCGCCCCGGCCGCGCTGGCCGATCGGGGCACCACCCTGCTGCCCGTCGCCGGGGTGCTGGGTGGCGCCGTGGTCGTGGTACGACCGGGTGGCCGGACTGGCTGCCGTACCCGGGTTGCTGGCCGCGGCCGAAGGGTCGGCGGCGGGTGCCTCCGCGCCAGCGTCGGCTCCGGCGGCCGGGCTCGCGGGTGCGGTGGTCGTGGTCGGGCACGGTTTGGCCTTGGGCGGGCGACCCCAGGTGCCCGCGTTGGAGACCTGGGTGACCGCGACGATGGCGCCGAACACGCCCAGCGTGGCCAGCACGGCGATCAGGCGCTTGTTGCGGGGTGGACGGTTCGAGCGCCGCCGTGAGGAGCGGACGGGGGTGTTCTTCACGTGGTGCCACCTCTTTCTGCAGAGGGTTCGGTGAGCGCGGTCGGTTCAGCCGGACCTGGCGGGACACCGACGGCCAGGGAAACCGCCGGTCTCGGAGTGTGGAGCGTGGCGCTGGCCGGGACGGCAACGCGGATCCGTACGCCGACGGGTACGTCGGGGGGTGCGTACGGACCGGTGCCCCGGCGGCCGGCGCACCGGTCGGCCGGTCGGGGGGAGTGCCGGGGACGATCGTGGTCGCCTCGTGGCAACCGGTGGATCGTCACCATCTCCCTGCCTTCCGAATAATCGATCGGTAACGCTGCGAAAAACCTACGGAATACGTCGCGGGAGAGTCAAACCGAGATAGCCCAGATAGGAATTATTTAGGGTCCACTTAAAAGGAATTTATGTTTTGGGACGGCCCGGGTCGACGAGGTCGGGGCGGGACGGCCCGGACCTGCGGCGACGCCGCCGGCGTCATGTCCGGGGCGACGCTGTCGGCCGGGTGCCGCGCCCCGGACCGGGCCGGCGGCCGGCCGCGCCCACCGCGGCAACGACCGGCCGCCGGGGCTGAGGGAGCGGCTTGGCTGGTTGGCTCTCCCGGTCGGCGGCATCGATCGACGTGGTGACCGTCGGTGATCCGATTCGTACCGTCCGTTCGCTTCGTCGGACCGCTCCTGCCGCCGGTCATGGCGCGAATCGGTTGGTGGGAGGCGCTGTTCTCGACGAGGTGGCGACCGGGCTGGCCGGCGATCCACCTCGTCCGTCCACACCGGAGCGCCGTCGGGCGCCCGGCTGACCGGCCGTGGCGGTGGTCCGGGTGCGGTCGCGCCCGGGGTGGCCCGGGGGTGCGCCCGGGTCGACGGAGGTGGATCCGCGGGTGGTGGCGCCGGCCGGCACCTCAGGAGGCGGAACGGTGCCGCTGTGTGCCGGCGGTGTCACGTGGTCCCTCCGCTCGCTCGGTTGTCGGCGGGTACGTGTCGCGGTACTCTGCCGGATCACCGGATTCACCGTGGACAATCTCACGGCGAATGGTTGAACCGACTGACCGGCGGATACGTTATTGATTTGTCGGCGACGGGGCCGGGACGGCGTTTCGCGAATGCCGAGTCAGGTGTCGTAGGCCGGTTTTCCGTGGACGAAATTATCCGTCGGGTGTCCGCCACGACACCGTACGTGAACCGGCGGGCTGCCGACCTCGGGTGTGCGCCCGCCTCGGTCAGCGCGGCCCGGCTCGGGTCAGAGCGACACCGTCACCAGCGGGGTGGCCTCTCCCCGGTCGTCGAGTTCCTCGACGCGGATCCCCTTGATGTCGGTCCGTTCGGTCGCGCTGGCGGCCTGGAGCAGCAGGGGCTGTTTCTGCGCCGCGGTGCCGTAGCCCGCGGGCGGCACCGACCAACTGGAGATGACCTCGGCCGGGCCGGACTCGGGGAGCAGCACCAGTCGGCAGACCCGTGGGCCGGAGATCCCGCTGAGCGCGAAGAAGACCCGGGTGCCGAAGGGTCGTGACTCGACGACGAAGTCGGCGTGCACCCCGGAGGTCTGGTCGGTGGTGCCGAACCGTTCGCCGTCCGGCGAGCCGGGACGACCACTCGGCCACGGATCGGCCGGCGTGCCCGGGGGCTGGGCGGTGATGTCCGGGCCGGCGGACCGGGAGCCGGCGAGGAATCCCAGCCCGGTCAACATCGCCACCAGGACGATCCCGGCGGCCAGGGTGTAGAGCCGTCGGCTGCGGGCCCGCCGCCGGTCCTCGCCGACCGCCGCCAGCACCCGCTCGAAATGCGGGCTCTCCGGGGTGTACTCCTCCACCGTCGCCAGGTCCTGGCCGTCGACGTCGCCGAGCAGTTCCACCACCGGCAGCAGTGACTCCAGTTCCGCGGCGCAGGTGTCGCACCCGGCCAGGTGCTCCTCGAACCGGGTGCTGTCCCGGTCGTCCAGCACCCCGAGCGCGTACGACGCGACGTCCCGGTGCGCCTCGCCGGTCACCCGGTCACCCCCCGTTCCTGTAAGGCGGAACGCAGCGCGCGGAGCGCGTAGTAGACCCGGGACTTGGCGGTCCCGAGCGGCAGCCCCAACTCGGCCGCGGCCTCCGGCACGGTACGCCCCTGGAAGTACGTCGCCACCAGCACCTCCCGGTGCGGCTGACTGAGCGTACGCAGGGCGTCGGTCACCGTCATCGTCCGAAGTACCCGGTCGGTGGCGTCCGATTCGGAGAACGCGTCCAGGTCGCGGTCGTACGTCTCGGCCGGCCGGGCCTGCTCGCTGCGGTGGTCGTCGATGACGATCCGCCGTGCGACGGTGACCAGCCAGGGACGCACCGACTGCCCGTTGGCGCCGAGCCGGTCGGCGTTGCGCCAGGCCCGGAGCAGGGTCTCCTGTACCACGTCCTCGGCCCGTTGCCGGTCGCCACCGGTCAACCGCAGCACGAACATCAGGAGTGGCTTGGCGTGTTCCTCGTACAGCAACCGGACGAGCTCTTCGGAATGTCGGGTATTCGCCGGTTCTGCGTGGTGGCGGCCGGCAGCCGGTCGCGACGTCACCGGCTCATCATTCCGGTCCACGGGCCGCGCGTCGAGACCTTTGCGGTACCGAATTGACCGGCGATGCGCGGTCGAGCACATTCGCCCCGGCATGACCAGGTCACCGCGCCAGCCGCCGGCTACCGCCTGCATCGCACCCCTACCTCCGCGTCGGACGTGTCGGCTCCACCGTCGGCCCCACCGGGCCCACGGTGGGGCCGACCCTGCATACGGATTTCGACCCGGCTCGGATCAACGGCCGCCCCGCGAACTTCGCGGACCCCGTCGGCCAACCCGTCGTGGGGCTCAGCGGGCGACGTGGAAGGTGCCCGGTGCGGTTCAGCGGGCGACGTGAAAGGTGCCGGGCGGTGGTGGCATCGACGGTTGCGCCCCGCTGTCCCCGACCGCCCGGGCCCCGGCCGTGAACCGCTCCAACTCCGCACCGTGCAGCACCCGGCCGGGAAACCAGTCCCCGGCGGCCCGCCGGGTCAGGTCGGCCACCGGCAGTGCGGTCCGGGCGGCGACGAGGACCAGGTTGCCGTACCGCCGGCCGCGCAGCACCGCCGAGTCGGCGATCACGCAGACCTCCGGTAGCACCGTCCGCACCGTGGCGACCTGGGCCCGGGCGTGCCGCAGCGGCGACCCGTCCGCGATGTTCACCAGGTAGCTGCCGTCCGGTCGCAGCACCCGGGCCGCCTCGGCGGCGAACTCCACCGAGGTCAGGTGCGCCGGCGTCCGGGCGCCGGCGAAGACGTCCGCCACGATCAGGTCGTACGCCGCGTCCGGCGCCGAGGCGAGCACCGCGCGGGCGTCACCCACCCGGACCCGCAACCGGGGATCGGCCGGCCAGGGCAGTTCCCGGCGGACCAACTCCACAAGCGCCCCGTCCACCTCCACCACCCGCTGGGTGGACCCCGGCCGGGTCGCCGCCACGTACCGGGGCAGGGTCAACGCGCCGCCGCCGAGGTGCAGCACCCGCAGCGGCTCCCCGGCCGGCGCGGCGAGGTCGATCATGATCGCCATCCGGCGGACGTACTCGAACTCCAGGTGGGTCGGGTCGGTCAGGTCGACGTGCGACTGCGGTGCCCCGTCGACCAGCAGGGTGTACGAGTGCGGCCGGTCCGGGTCGGGGGAGACCTCCGCCAGCCCGCTCTCCACCCGCGCCGCCACCAGGTCCGTACGCCGCCTCCGTCCCACCGCCCCAGTCTAGGGAAGGGGTCCTCCACACCTGCTCGGGTACAGGAAGGGCACACCTAACGGCGGTGGCTGCTCAACGTCAGCGCGCGGTGCAGCAGCCGACCGTCGCCGAGCCGGGCCCGCAGCCGGCGCTCCAGGCCGGCGATCGGGATCAGGTTCTGCGGCGCGCGCGGGTCCTTGTACGCGGTGGAGGCGAACCGGGGCAGCGTGACCAGCGACAGGTCGGCGAGTTCGATCGCCTTCCGCTCGTCGAGGTCGGCCGAGCACTCCACCCGGACGATTCCGGCCCACGGCCCGCGCGCCGAACCCGGCAGCCGCAGATACCACGAGTAGCCGCCCCACGCCGTGCCGAGCCGGAAGACCGGGGACCGTTCCCGGGCCCGCAGCCCGGTCACCACCGCGCTCAGCCGGGCGTCCAGGTACTGGCTGTGCTGCGTCTTGATGTAGCCGATGGTCCGGGGAAGCTGCCGCCGGTTGCGCAGCGGACCGTCCACCACCAGCAGGTCACCGTCGTCGCGGACCGCGCCGGAGACCTTCACCTCGAGCGCGGTCAACGGGCCCTGGACCGCCGCCGGCAGTTTGCTCAACTCGCCACTGCCGCCGAGCCGGTGTACGGCGTACCGGATCTGCCCGGCGAGCACGTCCCCGGCCGACGGGCTGGCGGTGAACAGCCCCCGCTCGACCTCGGCGCCGGCCAGTTCCGCCGCGCCCCGGCGCAGGTCGCACCGGACCACCCCGGCGGCGTACGAGGCGGCCACCCCCGGGTACGACCCACCGTCCGGTTCCTCGATCCAGAGGCTGGCGTCGATCCGACGTACCCCGTCCACCAGCAGGACGACGTCCGGCGCCTCGACCCCGTCCGGTGCGGGTACCGCCCGCCACTCCTCCGGCGGCAGTTCCACCCCGGCGTCGACCTGGGCGCTGCTCGGCGCCGCCGGGCCGCCGGCCGCCTCGAACGACGCCCCGTACGCCGGATCCCAGGCGTCGACGTAGAGCCGGGGCCGGTCGGTCCGGGGTTCCGGCGCCGCGCCGGCCGCGTTCACCGGCCGACCCGTTCCACGTGGGCGCCCCGGGCGTCCTTGCGGACCTCGAACCGGACCGGGATCCGTTCGGCGAGCGCCGGCACGTGGGTGACCACGCCGACCATCCGGTCGCCCCGGGCGGCGAGGTTCTCCAGGGTGGCGGCGACGGTGTCCAGGGTCGCCGCGTCGAGGGTGCCGAAGCCCTCGTCGAGCACGATCGACTCCAGGCTGGCGGTGGTGGTCGACATGCCCGCGAGCTGCTCGGACAGGGCCAGCGCCAGCGCCAGCGAGGCCTGGAACGTCTCGCCGCCGCTCAGCGTCCGGACGTTGCGGCGCAGCCCGGCGTCGTGGTGGTCGACGACGAAGAACTCACCCTTGTCGTGCCCGAGGTCGTACTGCCCGCCGGTGAGGTCCCGCAGGATCCGGGAGGCGCCGTCGACCAGCAGGTCGAGCGCCTCGGCGAGCAGCCAGCGTTCGAAGTTGTTCGCCCGCAGGTGCCCGGCGAGGGTCCGGGCGACCTGGCTCTCCCGCTCGTGTCCGGCGCGCTGTTCGGTCAGCTCCCGGGCCTGTTCGCGGCGTTCCTCCAGCCGGCGGTGCTCCGCCTCGGCCCGTTCCACCGCGACCGCCGCCAGCCGTACCGGGTCGTGGTCGCCGGCCGGCGCGTCCAGGCCGGCGGCGGTGAACAGCGCACCGATCCGGGCCAGCACCGCCTCGGCGTCGGCGTGGGCGGCGTCGACCGCCCCGACCGCGGCGGCCCGGCCGGCCCGGCGTTCGTCGGCGGCCCCGGCCGCCCAGTCGCAGAGCCCGGTCCAGGCGGCGGTGACGTCGTCCCGGTCGGCGGCCGGCGGGCCGAACCGGGCGACCGCGTCCCGGACGGTGTCGAAGGCCCGCCAGGCACCCCGCAACCGTTCCTCGGCGGCCTCGACGCCGGCCCGGGCCCGCCGGGCCGTCTCCCGGGCGGCCCGGACCGCGCCGCCGGCGGTCTCCAGGTCCCGGCGCAACCCGGCGATGCCGTCGAGTTCCCGGCGCAGTGTCTCCGGGCCGGGTGAGTCGGCGAGGGCTCCGTCGAGGTCGGCGAGCCGGGCGGTGAGCTGCTCGTGCCGGGCCCGGGCCGCGTCCAGCGTCCGTTCCAGCTCGCGGGCGGCCCGGTCCCGGTCGGTGACCTGCCGGTTGGCGGCGTCGGCGGCGGCCCGGGCGGACTTTCCGGCCGCCTCGGCCGCCGGCACCGCCGAGCCGGCCGGCAGCGCCGGCACCTCGGTCACCGGCTGGGTACAGACCGGGCAGGGCGCGCCGGCGTGCAGGTGGGCGCGGAGCGCGGCGGCCCGGTCGGCGGTCTGTGCCTCCTGGTACGCCGCCCGGGCCGCCTCCAGTTCCTGGTCGGCCCGTTCGGCGGCGGCCCGGGCCGCGGTCACCGCCGTCACCGCCGCCCGGTGCGCGTCGTCGGCCTCGGTCACCGTCTCGGCCAGCGTCGCCGCCTCGACGGCGACCCGGTCCCGTTCGGTGTGCGCCTGCAGCCGCAGCCGCAGCGCCGCCGGATCACCGGCGGCGGCGAGCTCACCGCGCAGCTTCTCCTCGCGCTCCTCGGCGACCGCCACCGCGGCGGTCGCCTCGGCCGCCTCGGCCCGGGCCGCCGCGACCGCCTCGGCGACCGTGGCCAGGTCGGCCGGGGGCCGGACCCGGGTCAGTTCGGCGAGTTCGGCGTCGAGCGTGGCGAGCGCCTGCTCGGCGGCACCGGCGGCGGTCCGGGCCCGGAGTAGTTCGGGTACCGCCGCGTCGACCCCGGCCGCGAGGTCGCGGAGCTGGTCGACCCGGGCCGAGACGGCGGCCAGCGCCTCGTCGTCGATCCCGGTGAGCCCGCCGAGGACCCGGTCGACGGCGGCGAGGGCGGCCTCGGCCTTTCCGGCCCGGGCGGTGGCCAGCTTCTGGACCTCCTCGTAGACGCCGAGCCCGAGCAGGTTGACCAGGATCTGCTGCCGGGTCGCCGGTTTGGCGTGCAGGAAGTCGGCGAACTGTCCCTGCGGCAGCAGCACACAGCTGGTGAACTGCTCGTACGGCAGCCCGACCGCCTCCAGCACCGCCTCGTCCATCTCGGCCGGGGTGCCGGCGATCACCTCGCCGAGGTCGTCCGGGCTGAGCCCGGTGTCGAGCTTGGTGACGTCGAAGCCGGGCGGCATCAGCTGCAGTCCGGCGTTGCCGGTCTTCACCGTGCCGCGGCTGTCCCGCCGGACCACCCGGGTCGCCACGTACCGGGCGCCGGCCGACTCGAAGACCAGCCGGACCCGGGCCTCGGCGGCGGACGGGGCGAGCGCGTTCGCCAGGCCCCGGGCACCGCCCCAGCGTGGCACCGTGCCGTAGAGCGCGAAGCAGATCGCGTCGAGCACGCTGGACTTGCCGGCGCCGGTCGGACCGACCAGGGCGAAGAAGTCCGCGTCGGTGAAGTCGACGGTGGTGGCGTCCCGGAAGGCGGTGAAGCCGGCCAGGTCGAGCCGGAGCGGACGCACTATTTGGTCGCCTCCTCGTAGAGCTCGTCGAACAGCTCGCGGACGCCGTCGTCGGCGTGTCCCCGGCTGTCCAGGTAGTCGCCGAAGAGCTCCCGGGGCGAGCGTCCGGCGCGCTGGGCGGCCCGGGAGCCGCCCGGGGCCGGCAGCAGGTCGGGGTCGATCCGTACCTCCAGCGCCCGGGGGAGCAGCTCCTGCACCTGCTCGCGCAGCCCGGCCCGGGGGGCCTCCCGGACGTAGACCCGCAGCCAGGCCGTGGGGTCGTCCAGCTCCGCCAACTCGGCCAGGGTCCCGCGTACGGTGCGCAGCGGCGCCGAGCCGGTGATCGGCACCTCCCGTACCCGGGCCGCGCTGCTGGTGCTCACCTCGACCATCGTCACCGAGGGGATGTTCTCCTCCTCGCCGAAGTCGACCGCGAGCGGGCTGCCGCTGTACCGGATCGGGCAGGGGCCGAGCACCGGCTGGGCCCGGTGCAGGTGCCCGAGGGCGACGTAGTGGGCGCTGCCCGGAAAGACGGTCGACGGCACCGCGTAGTTGAGTACGGTGTGCGCCTCCCGCTCGCCGCCACCGGTCCGGGCCCCGGCCACGGTGAGGTGCGCGGTGACCAGGTGTACCCGGTCGGCCGAGTCGAAGCTCTCGGTGAGCCGGCCGAGCAGCCGCCCCACGTGGTCGGCGTACGTCTGCACCGCCTCGGCGGCGGTCAGTTCGTACATCTCGACGGCGCGGACCGCGTACCGCTGGGAGAGGAACGGCAGCGCGACCAGCCGCCACGGCTCCCCGGCGGCGGTGGCGCCGTCGATGACGTGCTCGGCCGGGTCGTCCCGTACGCCGCCGCGCAGCGCGATCCCGGCCGCCTCGGCCCACGGCCGCAGCGCGTCCAGCGCCGGACCGTTGTCGTGGTTGCCGCCGATCGCCACCACCTGGGCGCCGGTCCGGCGCAGCGCGGAGAGCGCCCGGGTGACCAGCCGGGTCGCCTCCGGGGTCGGCGCGGCGGTGTCGTAGAGGTCGCCGGCGACGATCACCAGGTCGGGTGACTCGGCCCGGGCGACCTCGACCAGCTGGGCGAGCGCGTCGCGCTGCTCACCGAGCCGGGACTGTCCCTTGAGGACCTTGCCGACGTGCCAGTCGGAGGTGTGCAGGATCTTCACACGCCGTCCCTGAGAAGGCTAGAAGGGGATGTCGTCGTCGGAGAGCGCCCCGTGACCGGAACCGACCACCGCGAACGGGTCGGCGGCCTGGGTGATCGAGCGCAGCGTGCCGGACGGGGTCGCCCCGGCCTCGGAGACCCGGGTCGCCCAGGCCGGGAACGGGAAGTCCAGGCAGAGCGGCACCGGGATGTCCGGCTGGTTGACGAACATCGTGCCGGGGCGGGCCAGCAGGGCGCGCTGGCGTTGGGCGGCCGGGAGGAAGCCGTACTCCGGGCGGGACGCCTCGGCCGGGTCGAGCCGGCCGACCACCCGGATCGCCGAGTTGGTCACGATCCGCCGCTCCACCTCGCTCGCGGTCTGCTGCGCGCCGATCAGGATCACCCCGAGCGAGCGGCCCCGCTCGGCGATGTCGAGCAGCACCTCCTTGATCGGCGACGAGCCCTCCCGGGGGGCGTACTTGTTGAGCTCGTCCAGGACGACAAAGAGCAACGGCTTGGCGGTGCCGGCCTTCTCCTTGCGCTCGAACTCGCTCTTCAGCGTCACACCGACCACAAAACGCTGCGCCCGGTCCGGCAGGTTGTGCAGGTCGACCACGGTGACCTGGGCGGACTCGGAGGTGTTGACCCGGTGCGGCCGGCGGGTGGCCAGGTCGCCGCGGATCAGCCGGGCCAGGTCCTTCTTGCTGCCGATCAACCGCCGGGCGAAGGCGTTGACCGTACCGGTGTTGATCGCGCTGCCGGCCCAGTCCGAGCGGGTCTCCTCGTCGGTGAGCCGCTCGACGACGAAGTCCACCAGGTCCGGGTACGAGTTCAGCCTGGTCCCGTCGATGCTCACCCCGCCGTCGGCGGGCTGGGCGTACCGGGCCAGGTGGGCGGCGACCGAGTGCACCACCATCGTGTACTGCTGGCGTTCGTCGTCGGCGTCGGCGAAGACGTACGGCAGGAGCCGGTCGGCACAGAACTCGGTGAGCGTCCAGTAGAAGCTGTCGACCCCGGTCAGTCGACTGCTCACGTCCGGGGTGCCGGAGGAGTCCCCGGCCCGGGGCGGCGCGTAGACCCGCACGTCCGGGAACGCCCCGGCGCTGAGCCCGAGCTTGGCGTACGTCGCGGTGGTGGCCGCGTCCAGCCGGCTGTTCGGGTGGTCCAGGAAGAGCAGGTCCTCGCCCTTGACGTTGAAGATCAACGCCTTGGCGTTGACCGCGTCGCCGCCGAGCACCCCGGAGCGGAAGACGGAGTAGAGCAGGAAGGTGGCGAAGCTGGTCTTGGTCGCCACCCCCGAGATGCCGGAAATCGAGACGTGCGCTCCGCGGGTGCCGTCCAGGAAGTCGGCGTTGAGGTAGACCGGTACGCCGTCCCGGCCGATCCCCATCGGCACCCGCCGCTCCATCCGGTCGAAGTGCAGTGCGGCGGACCGGGCGTCGCCCTCGGCCCGGAAGACCGGGGCACCGGGGGAGGGCGGGACGTAGAGTTCCGGGTCCACCCGGGTGGTGGTGATCTCGGCCGCCTCCTGCACCAGCGCCGGCAGCGTGCCGTCGGCGATGGCGAAGACGTCGGAGTCGAACTGCGCGCCCTCGTGCCGGGCCCGGACCTGGGTGACCACTCCCGCGATGGTGACCGGCTCGCGGTCCGGCAGTTCCCGCCGGGTCACCACCACGTCGTCGAGCTGCAGGTAGCTGCCGGGGGTGACCGCGGTCCAGAACTGCAGCGGGGTGGCGTCGGCGGTGCCGAGCACCCGACCGACCGCCGTCTCGGGCTCGGTTGGCGGGATGTCGGTCACCGCGGCGACCCGGTCAGGGTGGGAATCAGGTCAAGACACACGAGTCGCATCCTGCCTCACGGGTACGACAGTGCGCCACGCGACGCGGCGGCCGGGCCGTACCGGTCACACCGGCCGTCCCGGCGGTCACATCCGCCGGACCCCGACCGGGGGGCCGTACCGCCCCGTGCCGGAGGGGTCAGCTCTCGGACCGGGTGTACCGGAGCAACAGCGAGTTGTCGCCACCGGCGAGGACGTGCCGCAGCGCCATGCCCCGGGGCGGCGTGGTCGGGCCGGCGGTGATCCGACCGGCACCCGGGCCGGTGAGCAGCGGCGCCACCGTCAGGCAGATCTCGTCCACCAGGTCGGCGGCGGTGAGCGAACCGAACAGGTGCGGACCGCCCTCGCAGAGCAGATGTCGGTGGCCCCGGTCGCGCAGTTCGGCCAGTCCGGCGGCGAGGTCGACCCGCTCGTCGCCCCGGCGTACCAGGTCGGCGACGGTCTCGAGACCGGGCGGCGCGGTGGCCTGGGCGTGGGTCAGCACCACCGGTCGGACCGGTGCCTCGGCGAAGGCCGCCGATTCCGGGTCGAGGTTCAGCGTCCGGGAGACCACGACCAGGGTCGGGTACTCCGGCAGTCCCTGCTCCCGGCGCCAGGCCCGGCGGCGCTCGTCGAGCCGGAGTGCCCGGTACGCCTCGTGTCGCAGCGTGCCGGCGCCGACCAGCAGCGCGTCGCAGAGCATCCGGAGCACGCCGAAGACGCGCTTGTCCGGTCCGTTCGGGGGACCAGAGAGCCCGGCCGAGTGCCCCTCGAGTTCCACCGCGCCGTCGATGCTGGTCACGAAGTTCATCCGCAGGTGGGACGTGGTGGTGCGGGGGTAGAGCCCGGCCAGCGCCGGGTCGTCCAGCGGACCCGCGTCCGGCAGCGGCCAGAGGCGGGTGATCGCGACATTCTCCGTCATTCGCTGGCCGGACCAGTGACCGGAGGCGTTGGTCCGGGGGTACGGTGCTGGCAGTCGCACCAGTTGCGGCCCCGGCAGTTGTCGTGCCGTGCCTCCCGGCACGCTCGGCAGATCATGCCGGTAAGCCTATGCCGGGAGGTTCGGAGACGTGCCGCGACAGATCTTCCAGCTGAGGGTGACCCTGGCCGACGTCACGCCGGAGGTGTGGCGGCGGGTGCTGGTGCCGGGTGGCTACACCCTGGACCGGGTACACCGGGTGTTCCAGTCCGCGATGGGCTGGCAGAACTGTCACCTGCACTCGTTCGACATCAACGGCGTGCAGTACGGCGAGCCGGATCCGGACGAGGAACTCGCGTTCCGGGACGAACTGGAGACCCGGCTGGACGAGGTGGCGGCCAAGGGGGGCCGGTTCCGCTACACGTACGACTTCGGCGACTGGTGGGAGCACGACGTGACCGTCGAGGACGTCTTCGGCGCGGATCCCGAGGAGCGGTACCCGCGCTGCGCGGCCGGGGCCGGGGCGTGCCCGCCGGAGGACGTCGGGGGACCGTTCGGCTACCGGCGGTTCCTGGCCGCGTACGCCGACCCGGACCATCCGGAGTACGAGGCGATGCGGGGCTGGCTCGGTCGGCCGTTCGTGCCGACGGACTTCGACGTCGAGCGGGCGAGCACCCTGGTCCGCCGGTTCGGCTGACCCGCCCGCCCCGTCCAGCTGGTGAGCGGGACCTGACCCGGGCCGGGGTCCCGGTCCGGTGACGGGTCGTGCCGTTCGTTACCTCGGGGATAACGTCCGCTTTGCGGGTGAGTGACCGTACGCCGTCGGTAACGAAATGGGAACGCTCCCACTGGCCCATTGACACTCCGGTAACCCGCCGGCAATCTCATGGGAGCGCTCCCGGCGGGTTGTGGCGCAAGCCACCTGGCACGTCGCGGCAGCGTCCAAAACCGAAACCCCACCGCACGGCTCCGCGGCGACAGCCTCGGAGCCGTCGGCGGGCGGACATACCGAAAAGATCTGTGACACCCGGAACACCCGCTGCGACGCAGCACGGTCGGACACACAGCAACCACCACCACATCACGAGTCACCCACCTGAGAGGGGTCAGGGATGAGCGTCATCAGGCGCCGGCTCCGCACCGCCGCGGTCGCCGCGGTCGCCGCGAGCATGGCTCTCGGCAGCGCGGCCTGCAGCAAGAGCAACGACGGCGGCTCGACCGGCGAGGGCGGCCAGGTCAAGCTGGTCCTGCAGACCTTCAGCAACTTCGGCTACGACCAGGCCCTCAAGGACTTCGAGGCGGCCCACCCGAACATCAAGGTCGAGCACCAGCGGATGGGTGAGCTGCGCGACTTCCAGCCCAAGCTGGTGCAGTGGCTCGCCGCGGGCAGCGGTGCCGGTGACGTCGTCGGTCTCGAAGAGGGCGTGCTGCTGCAGTACGTGCAGAACCACGACAAGTTCGCCAACCTGCTCGAGCTGGGTGCCGCGGACCTGAAGAGCAACTGGCCGGAGTGGAAGTGGAACAACGCCCTCACCCCGGACGGCAAGAAGCTGATCGGTCTCGGCACCGACGTCGGCGGCCTGGCCATGTGCTACCGCAAGGACCTGTTCGAGCAGGCCAAGCTGCCGACCGAGCGGACCGAGGTCTCGCAGCGGATGAGCACCTGGCAGGACTACGTCGCGCTGGGCAAGGAGTTCAAGGCCAGCGGGGTCAAGGCCGCCTGGCTGGACAGCGCGACCAGCCTGATGCAGCCGTACATCATGCAGAACTCCGAGACCTTCTTCTTCGACAAGGAGAACAAGTTCATCGGTGACACCAACCCGGTGGTCAAGCAGGCCTGGGACCTGGGCCTGCAGATGGCCGCCGACGGGCTGACCGCCAAGGCGCAGCGTTGGAGCGCCGACTGGGACGCGGCGTTCAAGAACTCCGCCTTCGCCACCATCCCCTGCCCGTCCTGGATGACCGAGGGCATCATCGCCCAGAAGTCCGGCCCGGCCAACGCCGGCAAGTGGGACATCGCCACCATCCCGGGTGGCGGCGGCAACTGGGGTGGCTCGTACCTGGCGGTCCCGGCCCAGACCAAGCACCCCAAGGAGGCCTTCGAGCTGGCCAAGTACCTGACCAGCAAGGCCGGCCACCTGGCCGCGTTCGCCGAGGCGGCGGCGATGCCGTCCAGCATCCCGGCGCTCGAGGACCCGGCGTTCAAGGACAAGAAGAGCGAGTACTTCAGCAACGCTCCGATCGGTCAGATCTTCAGCGACAGCGTCAAGAACATGAAGCCGGTCTTCCTCGGTGCCAAGCACCAGCAGGTCTGGGAGACCATCGTCGAGCCGCAGATGCAGGCGGCGGAGCGCGGCCAGATCGCCTCGGCTGCCGCCTGGACCAAGGCGATGGACGAGGCCAAGAAGGCGGCCAGCTGAGTCGCCGGTGACCTGTCGGTCCGCGGGCGCCCCTTGCC
>NZ_JBDPMH010000005.1:0-345575 GCF_039871735.1 Plantactinospora sp. B24E8 | reverse complement strand
TGATCACGACCGAAAACCGGACACCACACCCAGCCGGGCGCAACGGCCCCACCGGTCAACCTGGTGTCGCCTGCTGCTGCGGTCGTACGGGGGATACAACCGGGCCGGCCCGCGAGATGTTCCCCCGCACCGGCACCGGCGGTCCGCCTTTCGCCTCCGGTCGGGAGTGTTCCGTCGGACAGAACGGAGGTTGTGGTCGGCCGGATTTCCTGGTGCGCTTTCGGCTGATCGGTCGCGGCCGGGCGCAGACCGGTCGGACGGCGTCGCCCGGTGCCGGCGGTACGTACGGCGTGGCCCCGGCGCCGGTCGGGACGAGCGTGACAAGCTACGACGGATCTTGATCCAGGATCGTGAGGAGGCAGCGTGAGCCAGGAAGTGCGCGGGGTTGTCGCCCGGGCCAAGGGCGCTCCGGTCGAGGTGACCACGGTTGTCGTACCGGACCCGGGTCCGGGCGAGGCCGTGGTACGGGTGCAGGCGTGCGGCGTCTGCCACACGGACCTGCACTACCGCGAGGGAGGCATCAACGACGACTTCCCGTTCCTGCTCGGTCACGAGGCCGCCGGCATCGTGGAGCAGGTCGGGGCGGGAGTCACCGACGTCGAGCCGGGTGACTTCGTGGTGCTCAACTGGCGGGCGGTCTGCGGCACCTGCCGGGCCTGCCGCAGGGGCAAACCGTGGTACTGCTTCGCCACCCACAACGCCACGCAGAAGATGACCCTGGCCGACGGCACACAACTCTCTCCGGCGCTCGGCATCGGCGCCTTCGTGGAGAAGACCCTCGTCCACGCCGGGCAGTGCACCAAGGTGGATCCGGCGGCCCGACCGGCCGCCGTCGGGCTGCTCGGCTGTGGGGTGATGGCCGGGCTCGGCGCGGCGGTGAACACCGGCGGGGTGACCCGGGGCGACTCGGTCGCGGTCATCGGCTGCGGCGGTGTCGGCGACGGCGCGGTCGCCGGTGCGGCGCTGGCCGGGGCGACCACGATCATCGCCGTCGACACCGACCCCCGGAAGCTGGAGTGGGCAAAGGGCTTCGGCGCCACCCACACGGTCAACGCCAGGGAAACCGATCCGGTCGAGGCGATCCGGGATCTCACCGGCGGGTTCGGCGCCGACGTGGTGATCGAGGCGGTCGGTCGACCGGAGACCTGGAAGCAGGCCTTCTACGCCCGCGACCTGGCCGGCACCGTGGTCCTGGTCGGCGTGCCGACCCCGGAGATGAAGGTGCCCGACCTGCCGCTGATCGACGTCTTCGGCCGCGGCGGCGCGCTCAAGTCCAGCTGGTACGGCGACTGCCTGCCGAGCCGCGACTTCCCGATGCTGACCTCGCTCTACCTGCAGGGCCGGCTCGACCTCGACGCGTTCGTCAGCGAGGAGATCAGCCTCGACCAGGTGGAGGACGCGTTCGGCAAGATGCACCACGGCGACGTACTCCGGTCTGTGGTGATCTTCTGATGGCGGCCCGGATCGACCACGGGGTCACCTCGGGCACCTTCTCGCTCGACGGGCAGACCTTCGACGTCGACAACAACGTCTGGCTGGTCGGGGACGACGCCGAGTGCGTCATCATCGACGCGCCGCACGACGTCGACACGATCGTCACGCTGGTCGGCGGCCGGCGGGTACGCGCGATCCTGGCGACCCACGCGCACGACGACCACGTACGGGTGGCGCCGGACCTGGCCAGGGCGACCGGAGCGGAGGTGCTGCTGCACCCGGCCGACCGGGTGCTCTGGGACATGGTGCACCCGCAGACCCCGCCCGGTGGCGAGCTGCGCGACGGGCAGTTGATCGACGTCGCCGGGACGGTGCTGCGGGTGCTGCACACGCCCGGGCACAGCCCCGGCGCCTGCTCCTTCCACGTCGCGGACCTCGGTGCGGTCTTCACCGGTGACACTCTCTTCCAGGGCGGACCGGGCGCCACCGGCCGGTCGTTCAGTGACTTCGGCACCATCGTCGGGTCGATCCGGGACCGGCTGTTGACCCTGCCTCCCGAGACGGTGGTGCACACCGGGCACGGCGCGGACACCACCATCGGCGCCGAGGCGCCGCACCTGGACGAGTGGCTGGCCCGGGGACACTGAGCTGTCCGGGGTGACCAGGGGGCCGGCCGGGTCGCTGCCGGGCCGGCCCGCTGCCCGGCCCCGCCCCGGCCGCTGCTGATCATGGCTGACAATTGTCATGGTCAGGACGTGACGCGCGAGCCGGTCACACCATCCGCTCGGCCGGCAGCATTGCCGGCATGCAGACACGTACACCAGCGGTCGAACTGACCGGACTGACCAAGAGGTACGGCGCGGTGACCGCCGTCGACGGACTGAGTCTGCGCATCGAACCCGGCGAGGTGGTGGCCTTCCTCGGCCCGAACGGTGCGGGCAAGACCACCACGGTCGACATGCTGCTCGGGCTCGCCCGGCCGACCGCCGGCACCGTACGGGTCTTCGGGCAGGCGCCGACCGACGCGGTGGCGTACGGCCGGGTCGCCGCCGTGATGCAGACCGGCGGCCTGTTGAAGGACATGACCGTCGCCGAGACGGTCCAGATGACCGCCAACTTCTACCCGCACTCCCGCCCGGTCGCCGAGGTGCTGGACCGGGCCGGGATCACCGACATCGCCGGCCGTCGGGTGGGGAAGTGCTCGGGCGGCCAGCAGCAGCGACTGCGGTTCGCGATGGCGCTGCTGCCCGATCCGGACCTGATGGTGCTCGACGAGCCGACGACCGGGATGGACGTCGAGGGACGCCGGGACTTCTGGACCGCGATCCGCCGGGACGCCCGGGACGGCCGTACCGTCCTGTTCGCCACCCACTACCTGGAGGAGGCCGACGCGTACGCCGACCGGATCGTGCTGATCCGGCAGGGGCGGATCGTCGCCGACGGCACCACCGCGCAGGTGAAGAACCTGGCCTCCGGTCGCCAGGTCCGGGCCACCCTGCCCGGCGCCGACCAGGTGGTGCTGGCCGGGCTGCCCGGCGTGGAGTCGGTCGAGGTGCGCGGCGACACCGTGCTGGTGCAGGCCGGGGACTCCGACGTGGTGGCCCGTTACCTGCTGACCCAGACGGCGGCACGGGATCTGGAGATCACCGCCCGCAACCTCGAGGACGCCTTCCTGGCCCTCACCACCGACGCCGGCACCGCGGGCGCCGACGCCGGCAACACGACCGGCAACCACACCACGACCGGCACCGGCACCACGGCCGGTGCGGTGAGCGACGGCCTGCAGGGGAGTCTGCGATGACCACGACCGCGATCGACCGGCGCCGTCCGCCGCTCGGCGGGTTCAGCACCGCGAATCTGATCATGGAGATCCGCCGGGTGCTGCGGAACCGCCGTACCCTCGTCTTCACCCTGATCATGCCGGCGGTCTTCTTCCTGCTCTTCGGCCTGCCGAACAAGGGACAGCTGCTGGACAACGGTGCCCAGGTCACCGCGTACATCATGATCAGCCTTGCGGTGTACGGCGCCATGGTCGCCACCACCAGCGGCGGCGGCATGGTCGCGGTGGAACGGGCCCAGGGGTGGAGCCGGCAAATCCGGCTGACCCCGCTGCGCCCCGCCGCGTACGTCGCCACCAAGGTCCTCACCGCGATGGCGCTCGGGCTGCTCGCGGTGCTTGTCGAGTTTGTCGTCGGTGCCGCGTCCGGGGTACGGATGCCGGCCCACGTCTGGCTGCTCGCCGGACTGGCCGCCTGGCTCGGCTCGCTGGTCTTCGCCGCCTTCGGCCTCTTCGTCGGCTATCTCGCCCCGGCCGAGAACGTGATGCAGTTCCTCGGACCGATCCTGGCCATCCTGGCGATGTTCGGCGGCCTCTTCGTTCCGCTGGAGGTCCTGCCGCACGTGATGCAGGAGATCGCCAGGTTCACCCCGGTGTACGGGGTGGGCGAACTGGCCCGGGCCCCGCTGACCGGCGACGGGGTCAGCGCCGGTGCCGTACTCAACCTGGTGCTCTGGACGGTCGCCTTCGGTTTCGGGGCCAGCCGGCTGTTCCGCCGGGACACCACCCGGGTATGACCGCCGATCCCGGCGACCCGACCGGTCCGACGGCCTCGTCGGGCCGGTCGGGCACGGTGGTGACCGGAGCCACCCCGACACCGATTCGACCGGCCGCTCGGAAGCACCCGGATAGCGTGACCGGTGTGACCCAGCAGGCGGCCGACGGCGACACCGGCACCGGCACCGGTCGGGGACGCCGCCGGTCCGGAGCCGAACTCCGGGCCAGCCTGGGGATCGGCGCGGGTCGCGGCCGGCTCGGATGGCTGGTCGCCGTGGTGTGGCTGGTCTACCTGGGGCAGCCGTTCGGCACCGTCTGGGCGCACCCGCCCGGGCCGGCGCGGGTCCTCGGGCTCGTCGCGCTGGTCGTCTTCGGTGCCGGCTACGTGGCCCTGTTCGGCTGGCTCCGCCGGGCGGTCTGGCAACGGGAGCGCATCCCGCTGCGCCAGGCGGTGGCGGCCCTGGTCGGGCTCTTCGTCGTCGGCACCCTGACCATCCCGGCGGCCGGCGGCGACTGGCTGGTCACCCTGGTCTACCTCTCGGCCGCGGCGACCCTGCTGCTGCCGACCAGCGCGGCCCTGGCCCTGGTCGCCGTCCTGGCCGCGGTGCCGATCGTCGCGCCACACTTCGTCCCCGCCTGGGAACCGGAGACCGGGGTGGCACTCTCCGTACTGCTCGCCGGGGTCGCGGTCTTCGGCTTCAGTCGACTGGTGGACCGGCAGGCCCGGCTGCTCGACGCCCAGCAGGAGATCCGCCGGCTGGCGGTCGCCGAGGAACGGGCCCGGACCGCCCGGGACCTGCACGACATCCTCGGCCACTCGCTGACCGTCATCACGGTCAAGGCGGAACTCGCCGGACGGCTGCTCGAGGTCAACCCTGCCCGGGCCGGTGCCGAGGTGGCGGACCTCGAACGGCTGGCCCGGCAGGCACTCGCCGACGTCCGGTCCACCGTCGGGGCGTACCGTGAGATCACCCTCGCCACCGAACTGGCCAGCGCCGGAACGGCGCTACGGGCCGCGGGCATCGCGGCCGAGTTGCCGGACGCCGTACCCACGCTGCGGCCCGGCCGGGGCGAACTCTTCGCCTGGGCGGTGCGGGAAGGGGTGACCAACGTGGTACGACACAGTTGCGCGCGACGCTGCGTCGTCCGGATCCGGCCCGACGAGATCGAGGTACGCGACGACGGTCGCGGCCCGGTCGCGGCGTGCTCCGACGGTGCCTCCGGCCACGGACTGCTCGGACTCCGGGAACGGGCCGAACAGGCCGGCGCCCGGCTGGTCGTCGGCCGGGGCGTCAATCGCGAGGGGTTCCGGCTGCTGCTCAGCTTCCGGGAGCCGGCGTCGTGACGGCGCCGATCCGGCTGTTGCCGGCGGTCCGGAGGTGGGCGTCGTGACGGCGCCGATCCGACTGTTGCTCGCCGACGACCAGGCGCTGGTCCGGGGTGCGTTGGCCGCGCTGCTCTCGCTGGAGCCGGACCTGACCGTGGTCGCCGAGGTCGGTCGGGGTGACGAGGTGCTGGCGGCGGCCCACCGTGCCCGGCCCGACGTCGCACTGCTCGACGTCGAGATGCCCGGTCTGGACGGGATAGCCGTCACCGCCCTGCTCCGGGCCGAGCTGCCCGGGTGCCGGGTGCTGGTGGTCACCACCTTCGGCCGCCCCGGCTACCTGCGGTTGGCGATGGAGGCCGGCGCGGGCGGTTTTGTCGTCAAGGACACCCCGGCCCGGCAGCTCGCCGACGCGGTTCGTCGGGTGTATGCCGGGCTGCGGGTGGTCGACCCGACCCTGGCGGCGGAGACCCTGGCCAGTGGGGAGAGCCCGCTGACCGGCCGGGAGACCGAGGTGCTCCGGGCGGCCCGGGGCGGAGGTACCGCCGCCGACCTCGCCCGCCGGCTGCACCTGTCCGAGGGCACGGTCCGCAACCATCTCTCCGCCGCGATCGGCAAGACCGGGGCACGGACCCGGGCCGAGGCGGTCCGGGTCGCCGAGGAGCGTGGCTGGCTCCTCGGCGACCCGCACTGACCCTGCTCGGCCCACCCCGCGTCGCACCGACGCCGCTCGACCCGCCCCGGCCGGGTCGTCGATCGCCCAGGTGCCGATCGCCCCGATGACGCCGGTGTGCACCAGGCCGCCGACCATCACGAACAGGCCCATGAAGAAGACCAGCGCCGGCCACTCCGCCTCCTCCAGCACGTCCGACACGTCGAGTCTGGAGACCAGCAGCATCACCCCGGCGCCGACCATGGCGATGACCGACGGGTCGATGTGCACCAGGAAGTCGGTGAAGGTCAGCCCGGCCCGCGCCCCGATGATGATGTTCGGCGGGTCACCGATCAGCGTCGCCGCGCCACCGATGTTGCTGGCCAGCACCTCGGCGATCAGGTACGGCTGCGCCGGGGAGGCGCTGCGGGCCGGCGCCTCCGGGTACGTGCTCAAGTCGGTCGCCGACCGTGACCTGCTGGAGGCGTGCCGGGCCGCGATGCGCGGCGAGCCGTTTCGCTATCCGGGCGCGGTCACCGCGCTGATCCGCGACTACCTGCACGGCGACCGGCAGGGGGAGCGGCTGCCGGACAGCATCCTGACCCCCCGGATGCGGGACCGGATCGACCTGACCCGGTACGCGATCCGGGCCGGCCTGGTCGAACCCTGAGTACCGCCGTCAGCGCACCGGTACGACGGTCCGCACCGTCGCCTGGTCGACCTCGGAGAGCCGTACGGTGAACCGCAGTTCCCAGTCGCCGGGGACCGGGAAGCTCAGCGCCCCGACCGCGTGGTGCGGGCTGATCCCGAGCATCGGTGTCTCGGTCGGTTCGATACCCCGCGCGGGCAGGGCGGTGCTGACCGTCCACTCCACCACCGGTAACGGGGCGCCGTCCGGGGTGTAGACGTACGCGTGCACGGTGTTGGCGTCGCCGAGTTGCACCGGATAGACGTCGAACTGCAGCGTGTAGAGCGGGGAGTCGAGGGTCTGGGCGAAACCGTCCGAGGCCGCCACCGTCGCCTCGATCCCGGCGTTGCGGGCCGGAGTGGTCTGCACCAGCACCGCGCTGACCCCGAGCACCACCAGCCCGAGCGTCACCTCGACCGCGACCATCCGGCGCATCACGGTGAGGCTTCCGGTGGCGGAAAAGCCCCGGCCCCACCGTCGGACCGCGCGGCGGGCGTACCCGGCGGCGATCAGCAGCAGGATCAGCAGGCCCAGCTTCACCAGCAGCAGCCGCCCGTAGTCCGTACCGGTCAGCTGGCCCACGGCACCGACCTCGACCACCGCCAACACGCCACCGCCGATGACGAGCCAGAGTACGGCGAGCGTCGCCCACCGGGACCAGACCGGCAGGATCACGCCCAGGACGCGGGGGTGGGCCGCCGGCAGCAGGGCTGCGCAGATCGCCACCAGACCGCCGAGCCAGACCGACATGGCGGCCAGGTGCACGACGTTCGCCAGTCCGCTGGCCAGCGGCACCGGTGCGGCGGCGGCGTGCCCGGCCAGCGGCCAGGTGGCCAGTCCGGCCAGGGTGAACAGGAGCAGCAGAAGGCCCCGCCACCGCCCGACGTCCCGCCCGGACGGGATGGTGGGCTGCGGCGAGGTGTCGGTGGGGCCGCCGGGCGTGGTGGGCTGCGGCCGCGTGCCGAGGCGGAGTACCGGGGCCAGCAGGATCGCGACCAGGAGCAGGATGCCGAGTCGGGCGGTCGTCGCCAGGCCGAAGTCGGAGTTCAGCACCTGGGTGAGTTCGGTGGTGGAGACGTCGAACAGTCCGGCGCCACTGGTGTACGGCGCCTGCACCCAGAGCCCGGTCAGGGTACCGGCGCCGAGCAGGACGAGTCCGGCCCGGACCAGCCGGGACACCCGGCGTCGGCTGAGCCGGCGGGGCCAGAGCCGGGCCAGTAGCAGGGTCGGACCGATGGCCAGGACCAGTCCGGCGTACCCGAGGTATCTGCTGACCGGGACGGCGACCCGGACGACCGGCTGCACCCCGACGTCGGCCGGTTCCGGCGGGCCGGCGGAGGCGGCCCCGACGGAGAAGGTCCAGCTGCCGGCGACGGGGTGACTGTCGGCGGAGATGACCCGGTAGCTGACCAGGTAGGTGCCGAGCGGGCGGTCGGCGACCCGGATCGGGATCCGCAGCGTGGCGCCCCGGACGCTGGCCTCGCCGGCGTTGATCCGTTTACCGTCCGGGGCGAGGACCTGGGCGCGGCCGGGCAGCAGGGCGACCGGCTCGCTGAAGGTGACCGTGACCTCGGTGGGGGAGTAGCCCAGGACGGACCGCTGCTGCGGCACCGTGGCGACCACGGCGGCGTGCGCCGCCGCCGGCTCCGCCGGGCCGATCAGCACGGCCAGGCCGGCGAGCCCGGCGACCAGCGCCATCACCAGCCCGCCGACCAGTCCACCGACCAGGCCGTCCGCCGGTGCGGCCGGCCGGGGGTGTCGGGTCCCGGAGCGGGTTACGCGGTGACGGGTGGAAGAACGGTTGATCCGGAGCGCTGCCACCTTGGATAGTTCGGGCGACCGGCCCGAGAGGTTCAATCTGTTCTCCGGCGGATCGGTAACATTGTTGACGCCGTGTGGTAGTAATCGGCCCGTGCCTCCGAATTCCGACGACGATTTTCGATGGCTTGAGGACCTGGCCGGTCCGGCGGCAACCGACTGGGTCCGGGCGCGTAACGCCGAGACTCTCGCCGGCGTGGCCGACGCCCCCTCGTTCGACGAACTGCGTACCGCGCTCCGGCAGGTGCTCGACGCCGCCGACCGGGTGCCGTACGTGTACTGGGACGGCGGACACCTCTACAACCTCTGGAAGGACGAGGCCCACCCCCGTGGGTTGTGGCGTCGCACCACGCTGGAGCAGTACCGCCGGGCGGAACCGCAGTGGCAGGTGTTGCTCGACGTCGACGCGCTGGCCGAGGCGGAGGGCGAACCCTGGACCTGGCAGGGGGCCGTCGTACAGCACCCGGAGCACCGACGGTGTCTGGTCCGGCTCGCCCGGGGCGGTGCGGACGCCCGGGTGGTACGGGAGTTCGACCTGGAGAGCCGGACCTTCGTCACCGACGGTTTTGTGCTGCCGGAGGCGAAGAGTGACGTCGGCTGGATCGACGCGGACCACATCTACGTCGGCACCGACTTCGGTCCCGGCTCGCTGACCGCCTCCGGATATCCCCGGGTGGTGAAACGCTGGCGGCGGGGCACCCCGCTGGCCGAGGCCACCGTCGTGCACCAGGGCCGGGACGGGGACGTCGCGGTGTACGCCGTACATGACCCCACTCCCGGCTTCGTCCGGGACTTCCTCGGGCGTCGGCTCGACTTCTTCCGTCGGGAGGAGTTCCTCCGCACCGGTGACGGCGGACTGGTCCGGATCGACGTACCGGAGGACGCCGAGACCGACGTACACCGGGAGTGGCTGCTGATCCAGCTCCGCTCGGACTGGTCGGTGGCCGGTCGGACGTACCCAGCGGGCGCCCTGCTGGTCACCCACCTGGACCGGTTTCTCGCCGGGGAGCGGGATCTCACCGTGGTCTTCGCCCCCACTGCGGACACCGCGCTGAGCGGGCACGCGTGGACACGTAACCACCTGATCGTGAGCAGCCTGGTCGACGTCCGCAGCCGGATCGAGGTACTCAGCCCGAGCCCGGACGGCTGGCGGCGGGCGCCGCTACCGGTCGACGAGGCCGACCGGCCCGCAGGAGCCGCCGCCGCTGCCGCTGGCGAGGCCGGCGGGCTGGCCGAGGCGGCGGGGGAGCGGCGTCACGTCGCGGTCGTCGACACCAACCCGGAGTACAACGACGAATACCTGCTGGCCAGCACCGGCTTTCTGGAGCCGACGGCGCTGCACCACGGCACGGTCGGCGCAGGGGTGGAGACGCTGAAGCGGGAGCCGACGTTCTTCGACGCGGCCGGCATGGAGGTACGGCAACTCTTCGCCCGGTCCGCCGACGGGACCCGGGTGCCGTACTTCGTGGTCAGCCCGCCCGGGCACGACGGCGGTCCGACGCTGCTGACCGGGTACGGCGGCTTCGAGGCCTCCTGGACCCCCGCCTACAGCGGCATCATCGGGCGGGGTTGGCTGGCCCGGGGCGGCTGCTACGTGGTGGCGAACATCCGGGGCGGTGGCGAGTACGGCCCGCGCTGGCACCGGGCCGCGCTGCGGGAGAACCGACCCCGGGCGTACGAGGACTTCGCCGCCGTGGCGACCGACCTGGTCGCGCGCGGTTTCACCGTGCCGGCGCGGCTCGGCATCGAGGGCGGCAGCAACGGCGGGCTGCTGATGGGGGTGATGCTGACCCGCTGTCCGGAGCTGTTCGGCGCGGTGGTGGCCCGGGTGCCGCTGCTGGACATGCGCCGCTACCACCGGTTGCTGGCCGGCGCCTCGTGGATGGCCGAGTACGGTGACCCGGACGATCCGGCCGACTGGGAGTTCCTCCGCCGGTACTCGCCGTACCACAACGTCCGGGCCGACCGGCGCTATCCGCCGGTCCTGCTGGTCACCTCGACCCGCGACGACCGGGTCCATCCCGGGCACGCCCGGAAGATGGCGGCCCGGTTGCGCCGGTACGGCCACGACGTCTCCTACTACGAGAACGTCGAGGGCGGGCACGGGGCCGCCGCCGACAACGCCCAGTTGGCGTTCAAGTGGGCGTTGATGCTGACCTTCCTCTGGCGGCGCCTGACCGGCTGACGCCGTCGTCACCCGGCGGTCCGTCCCGTGCTGTCCCTTACCGTCCCGGTCGCCCGGTCACGGGGTCAGGGGTTCCACACCATCGTCTGCTGGTGGAGTCGCCGGCCGCCGCTGCGGGTGCCGGGGACCGGCGGAGTCGGGCCGTGCCTGACAAAACCCATCCGTTCGAAGAACCGCACCGCGCGGGTGTTCTCGACCAGGGTCTGCAGGTGGCAGCCGGGGGTGCCGGTCTCGCTGAGCCGGTCGAACCACCTGGTCATCAGCCCGGCGGCGGCGCCGGTGCCCCGGGCCGCCGGGGCCAGGTTGATGTGCAGGTGCGCCGGCCACCGGGGATCCTCGAAACTGCCGGCGGTCGACTCTCTCCGGGCGGTGGCCACCACGAGGTCGACCATGGCCCGGGCGAGGAAGGCCGCGGGCCGGGGGCGGAGCACCAGCCGGTGCCTCCGGATGGCCTGCTCCATCCGTTTGCCCTCGCTGGGAAGCGTCGAGCTGTCGAGACAGCCGGCGAGGTAACCCACCAGCGCCCCGTCGGCCACGGCGACGAAGAGCGAGCCCGGGTGCAGCCGCAGGTACGGGTCCAGGTAGATGGCGGCTTCCGATTCCTCGTGCCCCCACAGGGAGGCGGACGGAGCGTCGGCGCAGGCCCGACCGAACAGCCCACGGAGCTCAGCTTGATCACCGTCGGCGATCGCGCGAATCGTCACCATCTCGGTCAACTTCCCGGTCGACGCCCTCTGGGCCGACATTCTTGCAGGTCAACGGCCTGATTGCCCATCATGATCTCGTCAATCGACGCTGGTCGGCGCCCCGGATCACGATCACAGCGACTGGACGATCTGGATCGGGTTGCCGTCCGGATCGGCGGTCCAGGCGATCAACAGCCGGTCGAGCCACCTGTGCGGTGCCGCCAGGGCGGGTGCCCCGTCGGCGGTGACCGAGGCGTACGCGGCAGGGGTGTCGTCGGTCCAGAGGATGACGGCCGCCCGCTGGCCCTCCGGCACCGGGTCCAGGCCGTGGTCGGTGCGGCTGGAGTCGACCGAGGCGATGCCGATCCGGTAACCGTCGAGGACAAGGTCCACGTGAATCGGCTCGCCCCTGGTGGGCACCCGGAACGTCTCGGTGAAGCCGAGCCGGCGGTAGAAGTCGGCCGCCCGGGAGACGTTCTGGCTGAACAGGATGACCTGCGGTGATCGGAACCTGGACACGGTGCGACCGTACCAACGGGGCCGGACAGTGCACCGCGTGCCGGATGGCTCGCGCCACCATCCGGTGACGGGCCGCTGTCCGGCGGCCGCCGATCAGCCGCCAATCAGTCGCCGTCGGTCAGCCGCTGTCGGTCAGCCGGGGCGCCGCCGGGTCAGCCCCGGGTCAGCGGACACTCGAAGTCGAGGCTGAAATCGACCTCGGAGCCGGTGATGGCGTGCTTCGCCGTACCCTTCAGCGAACCCGACGTCCGGTCGCCGCTCTCGCTCCGCTCACCGGTGAACGCCACCGTCTGGTAGGTCTCGTCCGCGCCGCCGAGCGTCAGCGGCACCGTCGCCCCGTCGCTGTCCTGGTCGAACGGGCCGGGCGCGAACGGCAGGGACATTTCGATGCTGGCATCCTCGGTGCTCAGCGAGAAGAGTTTCGTCGGCACCTCGATGGTCGAGCAGTCGTCGGTGACGAAGCGGTACTTCCTGCCGTCGGCGGTGATGCTCAGGCTGCCGGTACCGCCGGCCGGTGCTCCCGGTTCGGCCCGGTCGCCGCTCGGCGTGGCGCCGCCGTTGCTGGTGCCGCCGTCGGAGCCGACGGTCGGGGCCGGGTCGTCACCGCACGCCGTCACCCCGCCCAGCAGGGTGAGGCCGAGCACCGCGCCGAGCAGCACCGGCCGCCTCCCAGTCCAGGTACGCATCTGTCCTCCCCGATTTCGGTGATCGCAACCGATTCATCCTGGTCGGCCGGCTTCGGGTCCGGTTCAGGAATCGTTCGGGTACGGCGGATCGGCCGGGGATCACGGCTGACCTGCGGGTCCGATCGGCTCAGCAGTCCGGTACGTCCAGCGGCCGTCTGGCAGCGTGACGGCCCGACGTACGTCCAGGGACCGGTGCGGGTGATCGGCCGCGACATCTACGACCTGGACCGGGCCGGTGACGGCTGAGGCTGTGACGACTGACCTGATTCGACACCGAAGTCCGCGTTGATCGCATACCGGAGCCGACCGGCCCATGCCGTAGCGTTGGATCACCCATCTGCAACGGATTCGAGTGAGGTCGGTCAGGTGTCTCAGGTCGAGGAGATCGCTACTGAGCTGGGTGCGCTCACCGCAGGGGTGGAGCAGGCGCAGGGTCAGGCCGCTGCGGCGGGCCGGCAGGCGGAGGAGGTGGCCCGCCAGGCGGCCGGCGCCGGTTTTGTCGCGGTGGCGACCGGCATGCTGGCTGTGCAGCAGGCGATCGCCGAGATCCAGGGCAGGCTCGGCAACCTCGGTGGTCTGATCGGCGAGGCGGCCAAGGCGACGGCGGCGGTCCCGCAGGAGGGTTCGCCGCAGGAGTCGATCGCCGGACTGACGCCCGTGCAGGAACGGTTGGACCGGGCCCGGGAGGCGGCGTCCGCCACGATCGAGCAGGTCGACAAGACGCAGCGGCTGGTCACCGTGACCCTGCAGGGTGGACAGCCGGGGCCGATGCTCTCGTCGTTGCAGAACATCACCCAAGTCCTGGTGCCGTTGACGCAGCGGATGAGCAGTGCCCGACAGTCCACCGACGTGGCGATCGTCCGGGCCCGACAGCTGGGCGCCTCGGGAAACTGACCGGGCCCGGCGGATCCGTCAGGCGAGACCGAGGATGGGTGGTGTGGGTGTCGATTGATTATCGACTGACGCTGTCCGGGGACATTCCACTGGACGAGGTGGCGGCCCTTGCTGCGCCGGAGGCGGTCGAGACGTCGACGTCGCGGGGTGAACGGATGTTGACGGCGGCGCTCTACGACGAGCGCGGATACGTTGTCGACATAACATCCGGAAGCTCCGGCTACTACGACGCCGAAGACGATGGTGCCTTATGGGTCTGGGAACCGGACTCGTACGTCGACGTCGACTTCCATATGCGGAAAGATTCTCTGATGGACCTGGGGGTGCCCAACATGTTGGCGGCCGTCGCCCGGGTGCTGAACGGCCGGACAGAGGATGCCGCGCTGGTGTTGAACGGCAACTGGCTGCTGCTCAGCCGCGTCAACGGCAGTATCCACAAGAGCAAGGCCGGTGAGGGCTACGACGAGAGGTACGGCAAGGTTCTGCCCGGGTAGGTGGTCAGGCGTCCGGGGCAGGTCGACGGCGGTGACCACGGTCACGTGCGGCGGGTGAGCCGCTCCCAGGGCGCCGGAAATGAGGGTGACCTGCGGTGACGGGTCGGCTAGCTTCGCGCCCATGGAGCCAATCGATGAACGGACGATCCGGTCATCCTTCGTGAACTGCAGCAAGGGCGAGGCGAGCCGGATCCGGATGCCGGCCGGCTTCGCCGACGGCGGCGTTCCCTGGGCTGACCTGGACTTCCTCGGCTGGACCGACCCGGGTGCCGAGTTGCGGGCGCTGCTGGTCGTACCCGGCGACGACGGTCCGACCGGTCTGGTCCTGCGTCGGCCGGAGACCCGCAAGGTCAATTCGATGCGGTCGAGCATGTGCCGGATCTGTCTGACCGACCACGGCGGGTCGGGGGTGTCGCTGTTCGTGGCACCGCTGGCCGGCGCCGCCGGACGGCAGGGCAACACCGTCGGCGAGTACGTCTGCGCGGACCTGGCCTGTTCGCTCTACCTGAGGGGCAGGCGCAAACCGAAGATGCGTCTGGTCCGCCGGGAGGAAACGCTCACCCTGGACGAGCGGGTGGACCGGACGATGGCCAACCTGAACGCCTTCGTCGGCCGGGTCATCGCAGGCTGATGAAGGCGACAGCCGCGAGATGCGGCCTCGGACAGGCCGGCAGAAGATCACGCCCCGTCGTTCCCAGCGAGAACGACGGGGCTTTTCCGTTTCTGCCCGAGGTCCGTCAGGCCGGATCGGTGAAGTCGAACTCGCCGTCCTTGACCCCGGCGACAAAGGCGTCCCACTCGGCGCGGGTGTAGACGATGGTCGCGGCCTCCGGCGTCTTGCTGTGCCGCAGCGCCACCCGCCCCGACCCGTCGAGCAGTGGCCCAGCCTCGACACAGCTGCCACCGGTGTCGGCACTTCGGGTGCTGATGTGCCAGGCCACCGGCGGAAGGGCTTCATCCATCACAGTTCCTCTGCGATCGTCATGATTAACTTCGCTGACTCCCGGGAGTCGAGTGCGACCTTGCGAAGGCGATCGTACGCGTCGAGGTAGCCGCCGGACTTGGGCTGCTCGAAGTACATCTGGCCGGCACGACTCTCCAGGTAGGCCACCTCCGGATAGGGCCGGGGCATCCTGAACAGCCAGAAGGACCCGTCGAGCCCAGGATGCAGCCAGATCTTGGTGGGCAGGACCCTCACCTCGACCTTCGAGCGCTGTGCGATCTCAAGGACATGGGCGAGCTGTGCGCGTTGGAGTGCCCGGCCTCCGACGAGGCGGCGCAGGGCCGCCTCGTCAATGATCGTTTCGAATCGGGGACCGTTCGGATCATCGAGCACCCGTTTCCGCTCCATCCGAAGGTCCAGCCATCGCGTCATTTTCTCCTCGGTGGCATTGGCCCCTTCGATACACCGGATGACGAGATCGGCGTACTCGCGGAGTTGGAAGAGGCCCGGGACGACCATCGCGTGGTACGAGCAGACGACGTTCGCCCGGGATTCCAGCCAGGGAAAGTCGATGAAGGACGCGTCGACCACGTCGCCGTAGTTCTCGGTCCAGCGGTCGGTGCGCCAGACCTCCTCGGCGAGTGCGAGCAGCTGGGCGCGTTCCGAGGCGCGGTGGAAGCCGTAGAGGTCGAGCAGGGCGAGCACGTCGTGCCGTTGGATCGGCCACTCGGCCCGTTCGTACCGGCCGAGTGCCGAGCGGTCCCGGTCCAGGTGTTCGGCGACCAGTTCCAGGGGCATGCCGCGCTGCTCACGTAACTCACGGAGTCGCTGACCAAGCCACTGGGCCCGCAGCGTACGAATGAACGGCCGGTGAGCCATCGTCACGTCCCCTTCACACGGGATCGGAAAGGCGACCGGGAACGGTTACTCCCGCCCGGTGTCGCCTGACAACCTGTCGGCAGGAGAAGTGATCGAAAGGGGGTTGTCGCCAGCTGTGCCGTTATGCCGATAACCGTCGTACCACAGGTGTTTAGCACGGCGGGACCATCCGCGCGACCCCGCAATACAACGGATTTCTCGATCGGCCGGCGAACCGGCCGATCTGCCCCGACGCGTGCTCAAAACCAGGTGTCCCTGCTGCCGTACCCGCCGATCGAGGCTGCGGTGGCAGGGCGGGGCGGCCTGTCCGACCGACGCCCTCCGGACGGGCCGCCCCTTCCACATTCAGCGACAGGAAAGAGGTCGACGCATGAGTGAGCCGCAGCGGTTTGTGCTCCACCTGCCGTTCACCGCCGCCGGTCTGGACGCCGCCAAGCTCTTCGCCCGGACCGCCGGCCGGTCCCTGGAGTTCCTCACCCAGCTCGACATCCCGGAGACCACCGTCTCCGAGGAGGACAACCAGGGCGTCCGGCACCGGATCTTCTGCGACCGGCTGCTCGGCGACCGGCGGCGCTGCGTACTCCGGGCCGAGCACTCGGGCGACTGCGCAGCGGTGCGGCGATGACCGGGACACCGACGGCCACCGTCGCCTGCCCGGCCTGCCAGGGCAGCACGCTCCGGCTGCTGCCCTGCCGCTGCCGCGACAATCGTGGCCCGTTCCCGATCGCCGGTGGGCGGGTGCCGGCTCCGCGCCGCGACTGCCAGCTCTGCGACGGTACGGGCAGCGAGGCGCTCGCCTGCCTGACCTGTTGCGGATACGGTCGCCGCCGCGCCCAACTCGTGCTCACCGTGGCGAACGTCGACACCGGCACGGTCGCCTCCCGCGAGGTCGTACCGGGATCGGTGGCCCCGTGCCGGAACCCGGACGGTGGCTGGGTGCTGCCCCTGACCGACCTGCTCCGCGACCTGGCCGCCACGGTCGGCGTCGACAGCGTCGACCACGGTGCCGCAGCGGGACGGCGGCCGGTCGGGCAGGACCTACCGCTTCCGTCTTGGTGGCGGCCCGAGCTGCCGCTGGCACGCCGTCGCGAGCTGGAGGCGGCAGTGCTCGCCGGCTGGCCGCGTATCCCGTGGCAGGTGTACCTCGGCGGCTCGTCCGCCGCCGAACCGGCGGCGGTGCCGCCGCTGGCGAACCTGGTCCGGCTCGGTCTCGGGCTCGGCCTCACCGTCTCGGTGACGATGCTGCGCCGTCGACCCGACGCCCCCACCGGATCGGCGCCGCGACCGGCCGAGGGGTGGGGCGTCACTTTCTCCGCCGGCACCGCGCCGGCCCTGCTGCCGATCCACCCCACGGTGCAGGTGGCGGTCGCCGACTGTCTCGCACAGCTGGACCTGGTCCTGGCCGAGACGGTGCCGGTCGACCCGGACATCCCGGTCGTCGTACCGGTCACTCCGGTGCCGTACCAGGTCACCGACCCGGTGCCGGTCCTGGCCCGGCTCGCCGCCCAGCAGGCCGGTCATCCCATCCTGCTCCGGTACGCCCCGACCGACCGCCAGCCGCACCTGCCAGAGCGGTTCGACCCCGACCCCACGCCATTGCGGCCGATTTCGACCCGGTCGGACGTTTTGTCGACGAGATCCGGTGACGGATAGTCGATCCTGGACTTGCCAACGCTTCGCATCACCGGCACCGTCGCGTCGGAAGTAGGGAGGCGCGGTCATGCTCGAATGGTTGACGCCGCTGGTGTCGCTTGCCGGTCCGACACTCGTGAACCTGGCCACCACCGAAGCCTGGCAGTCCGCCCGGGGCGGACTGGTGCGGTTGTTCGGACGCGGCGGAGAACGCCGCCAGGCAGCCGCCGAACGATGGGTGAGCCAGACCGTTGCCGAAATCGAGCAGGCACCGGAGGAACGGCGGGCGGAGGTCCGCGAGCGGCTGGCGGTGGCCTGGCAGCAGCGGCTGACCGACCTCCTCGACGAGTACCCGGAGGCGGCCGAGGAGCTGCGCGTCTGGGTCGACCAGGCGCGAACCCAGCTGCCTGCCACGCAGCAGGTCCAGGTGAACACCTTCGTCGCCCGGGACAGTGCGACCCAGTACAACTCACCAGGCGGATCGATCACCGTCACACACCACCACGACCCAGCCCGCCGGACGGCCTGACCTCCCAGGTGCCGCTGCGGCCGGCGGGTCGACACGTCACGGCCGGTCAGGTCGGAGCGCTGCCCGTATGATCCCCAGAGTGGACGCCGGAAGACTGTGGGACGAACTGGCAGAGTCCCTGCCACCGCTGCTTCTCGGCTACCGGTCCCGACTCGACACTCTTGTCGTCTCCGCAAAGGCCGACCAGACGCTGCTCTCGGAGGCGGACATCGCGGTCCAGGAGCACATCGTGGCCCGTATCCGGGCCCATGACCCCGACGCGGTCATCGTGGCCGAGGAAAGCGACAAGCCGCCGGGGAACAGCCGGGTCGACGCGAGACGCGTGTGGATCGTCGACCCCATCGACGGCACCGCCGAATTTGTCCGACCGGATCGGCGTGAGTATTGCAGCGTCGTCTGCCTGTTGGAGCAACGGCGACCGGTGGCGGCGCTGGTGGTCGCGCCACAGATCGGGGTCGGTGGCTCCACTGTCTGCGTACGGGTGGCCGGTCGAGGAGCGCCGATCGAGGTGAATGGTCGAGCCGGTCGGGTCGTTCCGTCGCCGGGTCCACGGCGGGCCTCGGTCACCCGGAGTTCCAGCCTCCCCCCGCGACCCTGGGAGCGGTTCATGTCCGGGGCCGGCTTCGAACTCAAGACCCGTACCACGTCGCAGACGCTGGACATGGTGCGGACCTGTGTCGACCTCTCCGCAGAGACCGGCGCCCAGCTGTCGCCGTTCGCGCTCTTTTATCGGGAGGCGCAGAAGGTGTGGGACGGTGCGGCGGGCATGTGTCTGGCGCAGACCGCCCAACTGAGGGTCTGTGACGGCCAGGGGCGGGACCGGCCGATCGTCGATCTGGACCTCGGCACCGCCGAACCCACGTTTCCCAGTACCCTCGTGGCCACCCCGGCGCTCGTCGATCAGTTCCTCACCTGGTCGTCCGGTTGACTCTCCGGGGCGGTCCCGGTGGCGGCGTCGCCGATCAGGCGGGCCGTGGCAGCGAGCCGCACGAGGCTGTCGCCGACGAGTTCCACATCGTGCGGCTGCGTGACGAGGAGCTCTCTGGCCCTGGTGAGTGACGCCTGTGCCTCGGCGAGCGCCAGGCGCGCCCCCTCCCGGTCGCCGGCTGACCTGAGCGTCTGGCAATGATCGGTCAGCACCTGACCACGATGGAGCAGGGTCCGGCCCTGACTGATGAGATCACTGGCCGCGTCGAAGGTGGCGATCGCCTCGTCGAAGCAGGAAAGCGCGTTCGGCAGGTCTCCCTTCCGAAGATGCAGGTCGCCGAGATGACGTAGCGCGTAGCCCTTCAGGCGGGGATGGCGAGGACGTCCATGCTGGTTGGGCTCGCGGCTGTAGAGGAGGCTGGCGCGGGTGTACGATTCCGCCCGTTCCAGCGCGATGACATCCCCTTTCTGGGCGTACGCCATACCGAGTGCCAACCGCAGCGAGGCGAGACCGTTGTTGTTGCCGAGCTGCGTATAGGCGTCTTCGGCCGCCCGATAGGCCTCGATGGCCTTTTCGATCATGTCAGCCGCTCCGGTGTCGGCCCGCAACCGGTAAAGGTCGGCAAGTTCGCGTAGCGTCGTGGCCTTACCGGCCAGATCGCGCCGTTGACCATGCTCGGCGTACCCGGCCTGGTAGAGGTCCCGGCTGCGCTCCAACATGTCGATGGCGTCGAGGTAGGTGCCGCTGGCTGCCGGACCGGTGACGGCGGCCTCGTCCCGTCGGTGCCGATCGTGCTGCATTTCTACCAGGTTGATCCGGCCTCTGTTCCGGAGAGACCGCGCCTGGTCATGACGGTCACCATGGTCGAAGGCGACGCGCGCCGCGATCTTCTCCACCTCGATCCAGTCGGCGATGTGCCCGCCCGTCTCCAGGAAGTAGAAGAGTGCGCAGGCCAGCCGTGGCGTCATCGGCAGCGGTGGCTCGATGGCGTTCAGTGAGCGAACGAGCGCGAGGAGGTTGGGGCGCTCCTCCGCGAACCAGACGGCCGGGTTCGCGGCGGTCTCGACCGAGGCAACCCCCGCCGGGTCCCGGTCGCGCCACTGCGCGAGGAATTCGGAGTCCACCATCGGATTTGCCTGGTTGACCTGGTCGAAGGCATGGTTGACGCAGCCGTGGTAGGCGACGGTGAGCCGGTCGAACGCCGCCCGTCGTTCGGCCGCGTGTTCGGGCTGGTCGACCAGGTGCCTGGCGTACAACTGGAGCAGGTCGTGCCGGCTGTGGTAGCGGTCGCCGGTTCTGCCGATCAGGTTCTCGCGCAGCAGGAGTTCGAGGAGATCCTCCGCCGTGTCGAGATCCACCCCGGCGAGCCGGGAGATCGAGTAGATCCCGGCAGTTTCGCCGGCTGCCGGATGTAGGCCCAACAGCCGGAACAGTCGCTGGGCTGCCGGAGGCAGGGTCTGATACGACACCGAGAACACCGCTTCCACGTTGGTCTTCCGGTCGTCGGGATGGCCCAGACGGTGTAGTCGTCGTTGTTCGTCAGCCAGCCGACGCACCTGACCGGCTATCGAGCTGCGGGGTTCGTTGACAAGACGTGCGGCGGTGGTGTGCAGGGTCAGGGGCAGGTATGCACAGTAGCGGGCGAGCAGTTCGGCCGCGGCCGGCTCCTCGTCGACCCGCACGCCGACCCGGGCGCGCAACAGTTGGATGGCGTTCTCGCGGGAGAGTTCGTCGACGGGTATGGACTCGGCGCCGTCACTGAGCAGACCGTGCAACTGGTTGCGGCTGGTTACGAGCACCAGGCTGGATCCGGTTGCCGGAATGAGCGGACGCACCTGGTCGGCGTCCGTGACATTGTCGAGGACCACCAGGACGCGTCGACCCGTGGTTCTGCTGCGGAACAGTCCCGCTCTGCCGGGCAGTGACGCGGGGATGTCGACGCTCCGCAACCCCCAGCCGTCGTAGAGCCAGTCCGCCAGCACCTCTTCCGGCGGAACCGGACTGTCGCCCGGGCCGGGTCCGTGACCACGTAGGTCGCGAAAGAAGTGGCCATCCGGGTAACTGTTGGCGACCTGGTGTGCCCAGTGCAACGCGAGACCGGTCTTGCCGGTACCGGCGGGGCCTGACAGCACGGCCACGACGGCGGGTCGGGGCGCGGGGCGGCCCCCGGCCACTCGACGGAGGGCATCCAGTTCGGCGTCCCGGTTGACGAAGTAGAGCGGCGGATTCGGCAGCTGGCGCGGTGCCGGCAGGTCCCGGGAGGCGGGATCAAGCTGGTTGACCGTGATCGAGCCGCCTGGCGCGTTGTACATGGCGGATCTGTCGCGGGAGACGTACGAGGAAGGACCGTCGGGGCCCACCTGTGCCATGGTCGCTACTCGCCAACGGGCGACCGGGACAAGAGCCATCCTGTAGAGATCGGCGTGAGCATATCTGGCACCACCCTCGGCGTCGGTGGACATGCTGTGCGTGACGACGATATGGCGTAACCCGCCAGCGGCGCCACGGCCCGACGTGACGAACAGGCCGCAGCGACCTCGGCATGACGATCACCGCACGGAGCACGGGCGCCAGGGGCGGCGGACGCTCAGACGGCGGGTGGTCCGGGCAGCCGGGCGGGGGCGGTGAACCGGTCGAGCACCAGCAGTTCGGTGCCGGGATCCAACTCTGCGAGCAGCCGCTGCTGCGCCCGCCGGGTGATCCGGACACAGCCGTTGCTGTTCGCCCGGCCCAGGTGGGCGTCGCGGTACCAGGCGTGCAGTCCGATGTGCGCGCCGCGCAGCCCGGTCGGCACCGACTCCGGGTCGTCCGGTACGGCACCGAGCGCGAAGACCTCGGTGTCCGCGTACACCCGGCCGGGCAGGGATGATCGGCCGAGGATGAAGGTACGACCCAGCGGGGTCGGGGTGGCCCCGGCGCCGACGCTGACCGGCCACGAGTCGACCAGCCGGTTGTCCCGGTACCAGTGCAGCCGCCGACCGCCCCGGTCGACGACGACCAGGTCGGGCAGGGCCGTGGTGGTCCAGGTGCCGGGCGGCACCCAACCGATGGTCCGGTTCGCCGACGGCAGGAGCACCGCGACCCAGCCGGAGCGGCGTTCGACGATCGGCATGGTGACCGGGACGCCGCTGATCGTCGGGGCGAGCCAGGCGCGGGGACGGCCACCGGGCGCGTCGTACGCGGCGACCCGCCGGATCGGCCGCAGGCCCTCGTCGAGCCGTACCGTCGACATCGGATCCGGGTCGGCCGGGAAACCGCGCGGCGCCGGCCCGTAGTCGATCACCGGCAGGTTGGCCGGGGGCGGAGGTGCCGGCAGCGGCGGTGGGTCGGCGGGGAGTACGGCGCCGGCCGTCGAACTCGGACCCACCGTGGGCGGTCCCGGTTCGCCGCCGCCGGGGGTGGGCCCGGCCGTCCGTCGGGGATCCGGCACGCCGCCCAGCACCAGCGCGGTGGCGAGCAGCCCACCGAGTACGGCGAGCGCCACGACACCGATCCGGCGGCGTACCCGACCGGGAGCAAACGGATTGAACCGGACAGAACCCATGTAGTTACTCTAAGTGTCTTGACTGTCCCGGCCTGTCAATCGTCCGCATGCGTGTCCCCGACGCCCCCGGGTGACCGGGCGGATGGCGCGCCGTACGGTCCGAGCGCGGCCCGGTACGGCTGGCAGACTGGGACGATGACCGATCGACCTGCCGTCCGCCAACTCCGGCTCGTGGTCACCGCGACCGACTACGACGAGGCGGTCCGGTTCTACCGGGACGTTCTCGGCCTGCCCGAGCGCGGCGCCTTCTCGTCACCGGACGGCCGGGTGGTCATCCTCGACGCGGGCCGGGCCACCCTGGAGATCACGGATCCCGGCCACGCCGAGTACATCGACGAGGTGGAGGTGGGGCGGCGGGTCGCCGGACACCTCCGGGTCGCGATCGAGGTCGACGACGCGGCGACCACGACCGCGACCCTGGCCGACGCCGGGGCGACGGTGCTCGCCGAGCCGCGACGGACGCCGTGGAACTCGCTGAACTCCCGGTTGACCACACCCGGACACCTGCAGCTGACGCTCTTCACCGAACTGGGCGAACTGGGGGAGTGATCGCCGCCGTCATGCCATCCGGAAGCCCGACGGTGTGCGACGGCGGCTCAGAGTTGGACCGGCATCAGGATCGAGAAGGCGCGATCGTTGCCGGCCAGGCGTACCGCCAGCGGACGGATCGGCCCGTTCAGGTCGAGCAGCAGTTGTCCGCCGCCGGTGGCGTCCCCGGCCTCCAGCGCGTCGAGGGCGTCGAGCAGGAACTCCCGGTTCACCCCGATCCGTAGCACGTCGGGCTCGGCGACCCGTTCGGCCGGACCGTCGCCGACGGTGAGTTCGCCGGTGGAGTCGACGGAGAGGACACTGACCGCGCACCGGGCGCCGTCGCCCGGGCGTACCACCGTCCGGGCCGGCGCGGTGGCCAGCCAGGATCGCAGGCGGGACGCGTCGACGGCGACCCGCCGGCCTGCCGGGTCGTCGGCCGCCTCCCGGAGCAGTCGCCGGTAGTCCGGGACCTCGTCGTCGAGTGGGGTGGCGGTGATCCGGCGTCCCCGGGCGTGCAGGCTGATCCGGTCGGTACCGAGGCTGACGGTCGTCGGCCCACCGGTGGTCGGATCGTCCGACTCAGCCAGCAACGCGCGGGCCTCGTCGACAAAACCGACCGGGGCGATCACCGCCCGTCGGGGGCCGTCACGGGTCGGCACGCCGTCGAGTTCGGCGACCGCCATCCGGTACCGGTCGGTGGCGATCAGCCGCAGCACGTGCCCGTCGGCCTCGAACCAGACACCGCCGAGCACCGGCAGGGCCGGATTCAGCCGGGCGGCGAACCGGACCGCGTCGACCGCCGCCGCCAGCTCCGCGCCCGGCACGGTGAGCCCGACCCGGAAGCCCACCCGCCGGGGTTCCGCCGGAGGGTGCGGCGTGCCGTCCGGCACCGGGTCGAGCAGGAGCGTACGCAGTCGGGTGATCTCCCGACGGGCGTCGGCGAGTCCGTCCTCGAGGCGGCGCAGGTGGGCGTCGAGCAGGGTCGACGCGGCGATCGGGTCCGATCCGCGCAGGTCGAGCAGTCGGCCCAGGTCGGCGAGCGGCATGCCGATCCGGCGCAGTCCGGCCAGCAGGCGGGCATCCGGAAGTTGGCGGGTGGCGTACCAGCGGTAGCCGGTGGCCGGGTCGACCAGGGCGGGTGCCAGCACACCGGCGCCGTCGTAGAACCGCAGGGCGCTGACCGTCAGGCCGCTGGCCCGGGCCATCTCGCCGATGCTCAGCAGTTCGTCTCCGGCCTCCACATCCGGCGATTCTGCCCCCTCGACCAGGTCGAGGGTCAACCGCCGGTCCGGCCGGTGACGATCCGAGCGGTACGTCCCCCAATGCGCCAGGGTAAGGGCCGTACCGCTCAGATCATGGTCAGCCCCGGGCGGGGCACCGCCTCCGTCCGCGTGACGTTTCGGGTAATGGCCCGCCCCCACCCGCCTCGGCCAGTTGTTTGGCCTGCCAGAGGGCGGACCGGACCGCCGTGTGCCGGTCTTCACCGGTGAGCCAGGCCGACAGTACGGCGAACACGCCCGGTTCGCCCTCGCGAAGCCGGACCCGCAGCTCGGTGCTCCGGCCGTCCGCCGCCGGTCGTACGGTGACCGCCACCCCGGCGCCCAGACTCGCGACAGCTGGGGGAAGCCGGCCGTCCGGTGCCAGCTCCGACGGCGGTCGATCTATCGTGATCGCGTACGACCTGGGTCGTGACCGGCGGCGGGTCAAGATTCCGACGGCTACCGCCGCCACCGTCAGCACACCCCCGGTCAGCCAGGCCATCCAGGTGACCTCCCCACTCGACACCAGTGCCGTCGCCCATCCGGCGGACCAACCTCGCCCGGCCCAGCCGGCCCCACCTGGCACGGCCCTACCCGGTCGAGCCCCACGCAGCCCAGCCGGCTCAGCCCAGCCGGCTCAGCCCAGCCGGCCCTGTCCGGTACACCGCTTGGCCGACGCCGTCCGTTCGAGGCCGGCGGGGTGGTTGTCCGGGCCGTCAGCTTCCGCCGCGACCGGGTGAATCCGGCTCGTCCGCAAGGGGTGAACACCGGCGGGCGGGGTATCCGCCGCCGCAGAGGGCGCGGCGAGCTGCGGAAGGAGGGGCCGTGTCGAGGGAACCACTGCTCAGTGCCAAGTTGGCGGTCGTGCCGACACCCGGCGCGGTGGTACTGCCCCGCCCGCGGCTGTTCCGCCTGCTCGACGCCGGAACGGCCGGCCCGGTGACGCTGGTCTCCGCCTCGGCGGGCTGGGGCAAGACGATGCTGCTCAGCTCCTGGTACCAGGCGCGGAGCGGAGCAGCGGGCCGGTCCGGCGGCGGAGCGGCAGGTCACCGGTCGACCAGCGGGGCGGTGGCTGACCAGCCCAACGGCGGCGCGGACGGCCACGGGACCACCGGTGCCGGCCGGTCCCAGCTGGGATGGCTCTCGGTGGAGCCGGGCGACGGGGGAGCGCGACTCTGGACGTACCTCTCCGCCGCACTACGCCCACCGCACAGCGAGGACGTGGGGGACGGCCGGGACGATCGGGGCACCGGGTACGGGCTGCCGCATCTCGCCGAGGAACTCGCCGGACGCGACGTACCGGTCACTCTCGTCCTGGACGACCTGCACCAGGTCGACGACCCCGAGGTGGTCGAGGGACTGGAGTTCCTGCTGCGGCACGCGGCGGGCCGACTGCGCCTGGTGATCGGTTGCCGGACCGATCCCGGGCTCGCTCTGCACCGCTGGCGACTCAGCGGTGAACTGACCGAGATCCGTGCTGCCGACCTGGCGTTCCGCCCGGACGAGGTGGCCGAACTGTTCGCCGCGTACGGCGTACCGCTGTCGGCGGACGAGACTCACGGACTCTGGGGTCGTACCGAGGGATGGGCGGCCGGCCTGCGGTTCGCCGCCCTGGCCCGATCCGGGCACCCCGATCCTGAACGGTTCGTCGAGGAGTTCACCGGAGAGCATCCGGATGTCGCCGGCTATCTGACCGAGGAACTGCTCGCCAGCCTCTCCGTCGAAGCTCGGGAGGCACTGTGCCGGGCGTCCTTGACGACGGCTTTCTCCGCCGACCTGATCAGCGCGTTGGCCGACCCGGCCAGCGACGACCGGGCTGATGGTGGTCGGGCTGATGGTGGTCGGGTCGACGGCGGTCGGCTGCTCGGCGAACTCGACCGGCACGGCGGGTTCGTGGTGCCGCTCGGCGGACGGCCGCCGACGTACCGGATCCATCCGATGGTCGCCCAACTGCTCCGTGCCGAGCTGGCCCGCCGGCCCGCCGCCGAACGCGCCGGACTGCACCGACGGGCGGCGGTCTGGTCCGCCGCGCACGACCTGCCCGGCGAGGCACTCCGGCACGCGCTCGCCGGCGCCGACTGGCGGTACGCCTCGACGATCCTGCTCCGGCACTGGCCGGACCTGATCCCGTACGGGCAGACCGGGCCCGCCCGGACGACTCCGCCACCACCGGCGCCGGAGGTTCTCCGCGCGACTCCCGAACTCGCCCTGGCCTGTGCGGCGGACCGGCTGGACGCCCGGGATCCGGTCTCCACGAGCGGTTACCTGGACCTCGCCGCCGACCTGACCGGCCGGCTCGACGACGAGGCCCGTCGGTACCGCCTGGGCCGGATCGGTGTCGCGCTGCGGCTCGCGTCGGCCCAGGCGACCGGAGACCTCGCCACCGTCGAAGCGGAGACCGCCGGTCTGCTCGACCTGCACCGGATTTACCCCGACCGACCGGGCGGCGCCGGACTCACCGCCGACGACCCGGGTGCCGACCCGAACCGCGTCGCCACGGGTGCCGACCCGGGCCGCGCGGCCACGGGTGACGGCCGGATCGGCGTCGCCACGATCGACGTCCCGGGAGTTGCTCCGGAGCGGTTCGCGCTGGACCGGGCGGAGGTGGCGGTCGCCCGGCTCGTCCGGGCCGGAACCCGGCTCGGCACGGGCGACCTCGACATCGAGGCGGAACTCGTCGACGGACTCGCCGACGCCGAGGCGGCCGGACTGTCCCGGGCCGGGCGGCTCTGCCTGGGTCGGCTGGCCCTGGTCCAGGCCCTACGGGGGGAGTTGCGTGCCGCGGACCAGACGGCGCGGACGGCGATGGCCGGCGGGCCCTTCGGCGTACCGACGCGACCGGCCGACGGCGTGCATGCCCATCTTGCCCAGGCGCTGGTCGCGCTGCAACGGGACCGGACCGACGAGGCGGACCTCAAACTGTCCCTCGCCGCCCGGGCGGCCGAGTACGTCGACGAACCACTGGTTGTCGTACTGCTCGGGTTGCTCCGGTCACGGGTCCTGCGGGACCGGGGCGACCTCGGTCGCGCCCACCAGATGCTGGACGGTGCCCGTCGACAGCTGACCGAGTGGCGACCCGACCTGCGACGCCCAGGAAGCCGCCGGGACTGCCGGCCGGCTCCGGCACACGCCGACGACGGGGTGACGTTCGTCCGCCCCGGTGCTCGGGGAGCTGTCGAACGCCCCGACGGTCGGGCAACAGCAGCGGCAGCGGCAGGGGTGGGGGTGGGGGTGGGGGCACGGGCGGCGGCAGCGGCCGGGCCCGGCGGGGAACGGCTGCTGGCGTACTGGCTGCTGGCCGGTGAGGCCGAGCTGCGTACCGCACACGGTGATCTCGAGTCGGCCCGGAACCTGCTGCTGCCGGCGGTCGAGGCGGGCGTCGAACCGGTGGCGCCGCTGGCGGTCGTGTTGTCCCGGACATACCTGCGCGCAGGTGATCCGCAGGCTGCCCTCCGTACTCTCCCGGACTGGGACGCCGAGACGGCGACCGACTGGCCGTTGGCGCTGCGGCTGGAGGCCGGCCTGCTCGATGCCGGCGCGGCCCGGCTGGCCGGTGACCGTCGTCGGGCCACCCGGGTCCTGGAACGGGTGCTGGAGCTGGCCGAACCCGAAGGCTTCCGGCGGGTCTTCACCCGGGCGGACCCGTCGGTCCGGGAACTGCTCAGCACCCACCTCGACTCCGGTACCGGCTACTGGGCGACGGTGAGCGAGCTGATCGGCGCCAGCGGTACGGTGACCGGCCGGCCGTCCCCGGCGGTGCCGGCGATGGGGGAGCCGCTGACGGATCGGGAGCTGACGGTCCTCCGCTACCTGCAGAGCATCCTGTCCAACGTGGAGATCGCCGCCGAGATGTCCCTGTCGGTCAACACCGTCAAGACCCACGTCCGCAACATCTACCGCAAGCTGGACGCCACCCGGCGCCGCGACGCCGTACGCCGGGCCCGCGAACTCCGCCTGCTCTGAGCCGCCCGCCAGCCGGCGTCAGCCGCCCGCCGCCTTGGTGGTCAGCCGCCCGGTTGGTCAGTCAGCTTGGTTGGTCAGCCGCCTTGTCGATCGCGGCCAGCAGGTCGGCAACCGCGTACGAGCCGTCGTGCGGGAAGTCGTTCAGGAAGAAGGTCGGGGTGGCGTTGACCCCACTGCGGATGGCGCCGACGAAGTCACCCCGGATGCGGTCCAGGTAGGCGTGCCCGCCGACCTCCTCGCCGATCTCGTCCGCCGGCAGCCCGAGCTGCTGCATGCCGAGCGAGAGGTGCACCGGGTCGAGCTGGTCCTGGTGCTCGAAGAGCCAGTCGTGCATCTCCCAGAAGCTGCCCCGAGCCGCCGCCGCCTCGGCGACCTCGGCCGCGTCCTCGGCGTACGGGTGCACGTTGACCAGCGGAAAGTGTCGGAAGACCAGCCGGACGGTCTCGGGTCGCTGGCGCAGCACCTCCCCGAGGACGGCGTGCGCCCGGCCGCAGTGCACACACTGGTAGTCGCCGTACTGGACGAGGGTGGCCGGGGCGTCCGCCGGCCCCCGGATGTGGTCGGCCTCGGTGACGGGCACCCGGAGCCGGCTGACCGTGACCTGCAGGGGAGTGCTCACTCATGCTCCTCGTGGCCCCGGCGCGAACAGCGCGGTGTGGTGTCCGGAGGTTCGCACCGGACGGGGTGAGTTGCCCTCACCCGGAGTGGGTGAGCCCGCCGCGGGCCGGCGCGGTCACAGCCGTACCGTGATGTGGTTGTCGACCCGGGTCACCCCCGGGGCTGACCAGGCGACCCGCTCGGCCTCCTCCCGCTCCAGCCAGGACCGGACGGTGCCGACCAGGATCACCACCCCGCCCCGGGTCTGCACACCGATCCCCTCCGCGTCGGTCTCCACGCTGCGGACCAGGGCACTCTGCAGCCGGTCGGAGATCTCGTCGGAGACCGGCGTCTCGTGCGGTCGTACCGAGATGCCGTTGGTCACTCCACGGATCCCGGACAGCCGGCCGACCGCCTGCTCGGCGGCGCGCCGCTGGTACTCCCACTCGACCTCGCCACGAAGCACGATCCAGCCGTTGGCGACGGTGACATCGAGGTCCTGCACCGGTACGAAGGCGTCCCACTCCAGGGCCCGGACCGCGGCGACGGCGAGTTCGGGGTCGGGTCGTTCGACGGAGCTCGGCAGCCGTACCTCGACGTCGTTGGCGACGGACCGGACCCGGGTCACCCGGTGCGCGGCCCGTTCAGCCGACCACTTCTTCGCGTAGTTGTCGACCCAGCCGGTGAGGGTCACCACGCCGTCCCGTACCGACACACCGATCTCGTTGGGCTGCACCCGGGGCTCCCAGGCCAGTTCGGCGAGTACGTCGTGCTGGATCTCCTCGTCGCTGCGGATCGTCGTCCGGGTGGCCATGATCGTTCCTCCCCGTGTCGGGTCCAGGTAGCTGACAGCGCCGGACCGGTCGGCGTCCAGGCCGTGGCGGCGGGCGGTAGGCTGCGCCCCGTCGGTGCCCCTGCCGGCCGCAGCACACCCGTCGACCTCAAGCCTCACGCGCGTGCGGGTGAGACCTCCTCACCCCGTACGGGCGAGCCGAGCACCGGCCGTGTGGCGTGACAGAGCCGACGACCATCAGGGATCATCGATGCGGACATGGCGTCGGCGAGGGTACCGGCCGGAGAGGCGGGGCGAGGAATGACCACGGAGCAGGAGACGGCCGGGGCAGCGTCGGATCGCCCGGGGCTGGACGTGTCGGACGGGCCGGGGGCGGACCCGACCGCCACCGCCCCCACCGGTGGGGCCGGCGGTGCCGCCGACGGAGCCATTGGACAGTCGCTCCCGGCGGGCACCCTCTTCGCCCGTGCCGGCCTCGCGCTGCGGCGGTTGCTGCGCCACGAGTGGACCCTGGCGGTCCTCGGTGGGCTGCTGCTCGCGATCATCCTGACCTGGCCGACCCTGCGCGACCTCACCCGCACCATTCCGCAGGACATCGGCGACCCCACACTGCAGGCCTGGCAGATCGCCTGGGGCGGGCACGCGTTACTGCACGACCCGCTGCAACTGTGGCACTCGAACACGTTCTATCCGGAGCCGTACACCTACGCCTACTCCGACACCCTGCTCGGCTACGCCCCGGCCGGCATGATCGGGGAGGGCCCGGTCGCCGCCGTCGTGCGCTACAACATCCTGTACGTCCTGGTGCACGCGCTCGCCTTCGTCGGAGCGTACGCCCTGGTCCGGCAGCTCGGTGCGGCCCGGATCGGGGCCGCGGTGGCCGGGGTCGCCTTCGCGTACGCCCCGTGGCGGCTCGCCCAGGCCGGCCACCTGCACGTGCTTTCGATCGGCGGCATCGCGCTCGCCCTGGCCATGCTGGCCCGGGGACACGGCTGGTCGCTGCGGGACGGCTACCGACCAGAGCGGGCCCGTCCCGGCTGGGCGTTCGCCGGCTGGTTGGTGGCGGCCTGGCAGATCACCCTCGGCTTCGGCATCGGCCTGCCGTTCGGCTACGTACTGGCGTTGACCTGCCTGGCGGTCGGGGTCGGCTACCTCTGGTCCTGGTGGCGGCGCGGGCGTCGCCCGGTTTTCGGGCGGAAACTGTTCGCCGCCGATCTGGCCGGTGGTGGCGCCTTCCTCGGGATCACCCTCTTCATGGTCATGCCGTACCTGGAGGTGGTGGCCCGGCATCCGGCCGGTCGCCGGACCCTGGAGCAGGTGGAGATGTTCTCCCCGCCGTGGCGCGGTTTCCTGACGGCCCCAGGGGAGAACTGGCTGTGGGGGGAGCGGCACGCTGCCGCCCGGGAGACCCTCTCCTTCGCCGGGGAGATGACGCTGCTGCCCGGGGTGGTGCTGATCGGCCTCGCCTTCGCCGGGCTGTTCTACTCGGCGTGGCGGGTACGGCACCGGGTCCTGCTGGCGCTCGGCGTGCTCGTCACTGTCGTGCTGGCCAGCGGCACCACGTTCGGCGGCGACGGCAGTCCGGGGTACGCCACCCTGGTGCTGCACGTTCCCGGCTGGGACGCGATCCGTACCTCGGGTCGGCTGGTCCTCTGGACCACGCTGCTGCTCGGCATCCTGGCTGCCGGAGCGCTCACCGCGTTGACCCGTCAGACGGAGCCGGCACCGGCGGAGCCGCCGGAGCGGTCGGCGGAGCCGGTAGCGGCGACCGATGGCGCGACGACGGCCGGGCCGGAGGCGTCGACGCCGGCTGGAGCGACGACCGGGTCGACGGTGGCGGCGGCCGGGACCGGCCTGCCGGTGCTGCGTTCGGCGAGCTATCCGGTTGCGTCCGGTGGGGCGGACGAGTCGGCCCGGTCGAGGCGGGACAGCCGGGGCGGTACCCGGCTGGCGGCCCGGCTCGCCGCGCTGGTCCCGCTGGCGTTGGTCGTCCTGGAAGGGGTCAACACGACCCCGCACGCGCCGGTGATTCCACAGCCGGCCGCGATGCACGGGGCGGAGGGGCCGATGCTGGTGCTGCCGGCCAACGGCACGCTCGAGTTCAGCGTGATGCTCTGGTCCACCGACGGATTCCCGCGGATCGTCAACGGGTTGGCCTCCTTCACCCCGGAGTCCCAGGCCCGGACCCATGCGGTGACGACCAGCTTCCCCGACCAGGTCAGCGTCGGTTACCTGCGCGACCTCGGGGTCCGCACCGTTGTGGTGCTACCCGAGTACCTGCCCGGTACGCCCTGGCAGGACGTGCTGCTCCGACCGGCGGACGGGCTCGGTGTCACCCGCGAGGACGTCGGCGGCCACGTGGTCTTCCGGCTGAACTGACCGGGTTGGCCGCGTTCGCGGCTGAACTGACCGGGTTGGCCGCGTTCGCGGCTGAACTGACCGGGTTGGCCGCGTTCGCGGCTGAACTGACCCGTACCGGCAGGAACCCGGCGCGAGACCCTCGCGCCGGGTTCCTGCCGGTGGTGGTTCGCCCGGCGTCAGCCGGGCCGGTGGGCAGCCGCAGATTCAGTTGGTGCTGTCGAGCCGGACCGGTGAGTTGGGCCGGTCGACGTCCACCAGTTCCAGGCGGTCGGTGGCGGGCAGTTCCCGTTCCGCCCGGGCCAACGCGGCCCGGGTCGCACTGGTGGCGGCCCAGGCGACCGCGGCGCCGACCAGTCCGGCCACGGCGAGCCAGCCCCAGGGCAGGCCCGGACGGCGTCCGGCGAGGGCGTCGTAGGCCCGACTGGCCCGGTGCATCGCCTCGTCGGCGACCGCACCGACCCGGTCCCCGGCCTGTTCGGTGAACTGCGCACCGGACCGGCGCGCCGAACGGGCGGTGTCCCGGGCGGCGTGTCGCACCGACTCGCCGGCCGAGTTGACCGTGCTGGTCAGGTACTCCCACGCCTGGTCGGTGACCCGCTCGGGCTTACGCTGATGTTTCAGCAGATTCGTTCCGAGCATCAGTGCTACCTCCTCGGTTGCCGAACGGAAACGGCCACTTCGGACAGAGGCTCTGTTCGGCGCGGTTGCGGGTTGCTAACTCGGAGGTGCCCCGGTCGCTTTCGTGGCAAACCCGGAATCATGTCCCGGAGTCTGCCTGAATCGAGCCGCTCCCGACGCCGGTACCGCCCAACCGGCCCCGGTCGGGTAGTACCCAACCGGCCCCGGTCGGGTACCGCCCAACCGGCCCCGGCCGGCGGCCGGTGCGGCCAGGGATTGCGCCGGCGGCAGGTCAGTGGATCAGGACGACCGCAGCGGGCCGGGCGAAATCGTCGTCGTCGCCATCGTCGTCATCACCCGCACCGCCGAACCCGCAGGCCAGCACCAGGGCCAGCAGGGCGCCGACGCCGGCCAGTCCAAGCAACTTCCTCAGCATTCCGGTCCTCCCCGAGCCGGGACCGCCCGGGTCCGCGCCCGCCCGTCTCGGCGAGCCGGGTCTGCGGCGCGGGGCGGTCGGGATCGAATCCTCATGGTAGGTGGTGCGGGACACGCCCGCAGGGTTCGGCACCGCGGCCGGCGGGCTGGCGGGGCGGTGCTACGGCTCACGAACGGGCGGGCTGCGGCTGGCGGGGCGGCGCCGCGGCTGACGAGCCGGCAGGCTGGCGGAGCTGGTGGGATCCGGGTCGGGTCCCCGACACAGCGGGCTGGTGACGTCGTACGGCTGTGCGGAGGGCTACGCTGAGGATCGTGCGCACTGGTGTGAATCGGCTCGACCGCCGGAAAATTTGGCGCGGTTTGCCCCGTTACCGGGTAGGTTTGTCGGCTCGTTGAATAGATTGCCCGGCCGGAAGGGTGGCGATCGGGGCCGTAAGAGGAATACTCTCGGTCGCGGCCCGCGTACTGATTAGGCGCCCGGACATGGGCGAGTGGAGGTGCTCGCGTGAGCCTGTCGATCGTCAAGTCGGTCCTGCCCGCTGGAGTTGTGGAGATCGCCCCTCGTGGAGAAATCGACGTCGATACGGCGTACGAGGTCCGGGAGGCGATCGCCGAGGTCCTGACCAAGGGGCAGCCGTCCAGGATCGAGCTCAACATGCGACTGGTCAGCTTCATCGACTCCGTCGGCATCAGCGCCATGGTCGCCGGCTTCCAGACCGCGGAGGTCAGCGGCGTCAAGCTTGTGGTCACCGAGCCGAGTCGGTTCGTCCACCGGCAACTCTGGGTCACCGGGCTTCTCGGCCTGTTCGGCGCGCCGGAGCCCTACTTCGCGGGCTCGGCGTCGGCCGAGGAGGTCAAGGTTCCCGGCGTCTGACCGCGACCCGGGACGCGATCCCGGCCGCGTTCCGGACGTTCCCATCCCTCATCCCGGTCCGGCCCGAACCTGTGCCGGACCGGCTCACCCCACCACCCGTACCGGCGGCCCTGTCGGACGGTGACGCGTGCCGTGGTGACCCACCCCGATGGTCGGCGCCGTTGCCGGGCCGCTGGTCAGCTCGGCACGGCCAGGTCGGAAAGGTCCACATCGGACGTCTCGGTGATCGCCCGGATCGCCGTCACCGAGGCGTAACCCTCGGCCAGCCAGGCCACGTCGGTACCCGGCTCCACCCGCTGGCCGGACTCCTCCAACGCGGTACGGACGAAGCCCCGACCCGCCTCCGCGACGGTCATCTGCACCTGCCCGAAGCCGGCCAGGGAGCCCCGGCGGACCCCGCGTAGCCGTTCGTAGGGCAGGTCCGGACTGTTGACGTTCAGCACGCTGTGTCGCGGCCCGGAGGTCAACCGGGGCAGCAGGTCCAGTGCCACCCGGGCCGCGGTCGCCCAGTGCCGCCGCTCGTCCCGGTCCGGATGGGTGACCGCCATCGCCGCACCGCCGCTGCCCGCGGTCGCCTCGTGCGCGGCCAGTACGTCGAGCGACACCGCCATGCCGTGGCAGCCGTTCGCCGCCGCGGTGAACGCCGCGCCGACCGTGCCCGAGTGGAGCACCGCCCGGCCGGCGTTGGCGCCCCGGTTGACCCCGGAGAGCACCACCGCCGGTGCCGGCCCGAAGGCGCCGTGGATGGCGATCAGGGTGATCAGACCGGGCGAGCCGGCGACCGCGTACGCCTCGATGCCCGGCAGGTCCTCGAGGTGGTGCTCCTCGACCAGCACCCGGCCGTCCCGCTCCACGGCGCTCATCGCCGCACTGGCGCCGCTGGCCTCCTCCCGGGGTGCGGCGATCACCACGTCGTGGCCCCGGGCCGCCGCCGTACGGGCCAGCCAGTGCAGTCCCGGGGCGGCGATGCCGTCGTCGTTCGTGATCAGAACCCGGAGTGTCATGACGTCGTCGTCCGGTGGGCCAGCTCGTCCGGGGTCAGCCGGTCGTGCCGATCGGTGCCCACCGGCGCCAGTCGTACCCGGTCGACGAGGCCGGCGATCGCGTCCGGCCGCCCGGTGCCGAGACCGTGTCGGGTGACGTTCAGGGCACCGGCCGCGGCGCCGGTCCGGACGGCCAGTTCCAGGTCGCCGCCCTGGGCCAGTACCGCGGCGACCCCGGCGGTCATCGAGTCGCCCGCACCGCGGGCGTCGGCGACCTCGAGCCGGGGCATGGCGATCTCGTAGACCTCGCCGTCGATCAGTACCAGGGCAGGTTTCTCGGCCCGGCTGACCACCACCGACTCGGCACCGTTGGCGTGCAGCGCCCGCAGCATCCGGACGAGCTCGTCCTCGCTGTCGTCGGCCGCCCAGCCGTCCCGGAGCAGTTCCTCGTGGCTGACCTTCAGCAGGTGCAGGCCGCTGTCCAGCACGGCGGCCAGGTGCGGACCGGAGAGGTCGGCGACCACCCGGCTGCCGTTGCGTCCCAGGTCGGCGGCGAGCCGGCGGTAGATGTCGGGGGCCACCAGGGCGGGGTGGCCGGGGCCGCTGAGTACGCTGACCGGACTGCCCAGCCCTTCGCCGAGCGCCAGGTTGTAGAGCTCGTCCAGCTCGTGCCGGCTGAGTGGGTGCCCGGGTACGGAGGCGATCTCGTCCCGGCTGCCGTTGCGTCGGTCGTGCACGTACCCGCCGCTGCTGGACTCCCGGTGGATCACCCGAAGATCGACGCCCTCGCTCGCCAGCAGCGGTTCGAGCACCTGGCCGATCTCGCCGCCGAGGCCGGCGCAGAGCACCACGGGAGTGCCGAGGCACTTGATCATGCGGGCCTGCCAGACGCCCTGACCGCCGGGGTGGAGGTGGATCTCGGTCTCGTCCGCCGGTTGGTCGATGGTGACCGTGAGCTGCGGCGCCGGCGCGAAGACCATGACGTGTCCGTTCATGCCCGTTAGATACCCTCTTCGACAGTTTTAATCCATCTGGTGCCTCTGGTGATCCCCGGACATCGTCGACACGGATTGCCCCGCCGCCGCGCGGCCTGGCAGGATCGACGGGTCCCACGATCGATACGTCGGGAGGCGAGCGGTGGCGCGGACAGGCTCGTTCCGGTACACCGCCCGGGCCCGCTGCGAGCCGGCCGACGCCCGGGACCTGCTCGCCGACGTGGAGCGTCAGGCGGTGCTGCACCCGCTGATCGTCCGGGTCCGCCACCGCCACGGTGCACAACCACACCCGGTTGAGCCGGGAACCCGACGGCCAGGTGCGGATCGACGTCGAGATCACCCTCACCGCGCCCACCCCGCTCTTCGGGTACGCGTTCCGCCAGGCCCGGGCCGCGCACCTGGCCCTCGCCGAGCGCCTGCCTGCCGCCCTGCAGGCGTGACGGCGTCCGTCCGCCGCCCTGCGGTCGTAGGGGTTCCGCCCCTGCCTGGTTGCCGAGAAGCGGCGCGGACGGGGTCAGCCGCGCGGGGCGTACATGATGATCGCGACGCCGACCAGGCAGACGGCCGCGCCGACGAGGTCGTAGCGATCCGGTCGGAACCCGTCCAGCAGGACCGCCCAGCCGAGTGAGCCGGCCACGAAGACGCCCCCGTACGCGGCGAGCACCCGGCCGAAGTGCGGATCGGGCTGGAAGGCGGCGACGAAGCCGTACCCGGCCAGGGCGAGCACCCCGGCGGCGGCGAAGAGCAGACCACGCTGCTCGCGTACGCCCTGCCAGACCAGCCAGGCCCCGCCGATCTCGGCGACGGCGACGAGCAGGAAGAGCAGGAGCGAACGGGTCACGGTCATGCCGGGCATTGTCCCGCCGCTTCCGGCCCGGCGCTGAGGTGTCCTGGGGTCGGGGGTCGTCCCGGTCGGGTACACCCCGGTTGCATATATAGATATCCGTCTCTATGCTGAGCCGGGCCCGGCACCCGGGCGGCGTCGGCGGGCGACCAGGTACGGGCTGACCGGGACCACCCGCCGGAGCCGCCGGAACCCGGCCGATCGCGGGGAGCCGATCGCGGGAGGCGTCGGACGGCCGCACCCGACGAGGTGTGTCGACCGTCGTCGTAGCAGCAGCATCGCCGGCGCGCTGTCGTGCGCGTCCGGCAGCCCCTGAGAGGAATCCCCATGAGGATCTCCGTACCGCATCGTCGTGCGTCCGTGGCCGGGGCGGTGGTGACCGCGCTCGCGCTCGGCACCGTCGCGGTGGCCAGCGTGCTCCCCGGCTCCACCGCCCGGGCCGCCGCCGGCTGCCTGGTCGACTACCAGGTCAACCAGTGGACCGGTGGCTTCACCGCCGCCGTCCGGGTCACCGCCGGGGACACCGCGGTCAACGGCTGGACCGTGACCTGGACCTACGGTGGCGACCAGCGGATCACCAACAGCTGGAACGCGCAGGTCACCCAGAGCGGGGCGAGCGTGACCGCCCGGAACGCGGCCTGGAACGGATCGCTTCCGGCCGGCGGCTCGACCGAGTTCGGCGTGCAGGGCACGTACTCGGCGAGCTCCGCGGCGCCGACCGGGTTCGCCCTGAACGGCGTACCGTGCAACGGCGCCGAGCCGACCACGCCGCCGACAGGCACACCCACGCCCCCACCGACCGTGACCCCACCACCGACCACGCCACCACCGACCACCCCGCCGCCGACCACCCCGCCGCCGACGACACCACCACCGACCACCCCGCCGCCGACGACCGGCTGCGGCGCCGCCGTGCTCTGTGACGGTTTCGAGAACCAGACGGGTACGACACCGTCGGGCGACTGGAGCCTGAACTATCCCGACTGTCAGGGCGGCGGCACCGCCTCGATCGACGGCACGACCGCGCACCAGGGCAGCCGGTCGGTACGGATCAGCGGTACCGCCGGCTACTGCAACCACGTCTTCGTCCGGTCCAACCGGGACCTGAGCGGCGCCGGACAAGTCCGGTACGCCCGGTTCTGGGTCCGGCACACCACCGCACTGCCGACCCAGCACGTGACGTTCCTGGCCATGCGCGACGCCAACGACGGCAACCGTGACCTGCGGATGGGCGGCCAGAACGGCGCCCTGCAGTGGAACCGCGCCTCCGACGACGCCACGCTGCCCGAGCAGAGTCCGAACGGCGTAGCGCTCAGCCTGCCGCTGCCGGTCAACCGGTGGACCTGCGTCGAGTTCCTGGTCGACGGCACCCAGGGCCGGCTGCAGACCTGGGTCGACGGTACGGCGGTGACCGGCCTGACCGCGGACGGCACGCCCACCCACGACATCGACGGGCAGTGGCACAACCGGGCCAACTGGCGGCCGAACCTGACCGATCTGCGGCTCGGTTGGGAGAGCTACGGCGAGGGTGCCGACACGCTCTGGTTCGACGACGTGGCGCTCGGCTCGGCCCGGATCGGCTGCTGACCGACCGGGCAACCTCGTCGTATTCCGGCGCCTGCGCTCTGGCGCCCGCGAAAACGACCCGCCGGCACTGCCCAGGGGTGGCGGGCGGTGCCGGCGGGTGGTTTCGTGGACGTGCGGTCGTCAGTTCATGGACAGGTGTACGTGGTTGGTGTGGTCACTCGACGGGTCACCACCCCCGTTGTAGGCCCGCCAACCACTGCTCGGCAGCCAGATCTGTTTGAACCAGATCACGTACAGCACCCCGAGCCGGTCGGCGTTGCGGACGAAGTACGCCGCCAGGTTGTTGCCGTACGTCCGGTCGCCCCCGGTGGCGACGCCGCCGAATCCGTTCTTCTGGGCGGCGAAGTCGCACGCCCGGCCCTTCGGATGCTCGCCGCTGCCACCACTGCGGTAGCAGGAGACGTACCGGGTGAAGCCGGCCGCTTTGGCCTGGTTGAGCGCGTGCAGGGTGCGTGGTGTGATGCACCCGTCGGCCGGCGTCGGGTCGTCGACGCTGCACGACTCCGGCGGCCAGGAGCCGTCGGAGTTGCGGGGCGCCGGCCGCGCCGAGGCGGAGTTGCCACCGCTGACCCCCGAACCGGGCCCGCCGCTGTTCGCCGCGGCGAGCGCCCGCTCGGCCTGCTTCTTGCGGGTCTCCATCACCTCGACCTGTTTGCGCTGCTCGCGCACCTCCCGGTCGAGTTCGGCCTTGGCCTCGACCTCGGCGTCGAGGGTCGCCCGCAGGTCGCGCAGGGCGCGGTTCTCGTTGGCGGCCACCTTGTCCAGTGCGGCGGCCCGGTCCAGCAGGCTGGCCGGGGAACCGCTGCTGAGCAGGGCGGACACCTGGCCGAGTCGGCCTGTCCGGTACGCCATGCCGGCCATCTCGGCGACCTGCTGGCTGCGGGCCGTCACCTCGGTCCGCAGTCTGCCGAGCTGCTCGTTCAGCTCCTTCTGCCGCTTGACCGAGCGGTCCAGTTTGGCCTTGGCGTCGACGTACCCCTTGCTTGCCTTCTCGAGCTGGTCGCGGAGGTCGTCGCTGCCCCCCTCGTCGATGTCACCGGGTGCGTAACCGAGTGGGGCGGGGGCCGCGGTGGCGGGGGAGCCGCCGAGCGTCACGACGAGTGCGCCCAGGGCGACCAGCGCGGTCATGACGACGGCCAGTCGGGCGGCCGATCGGCGGCCGGATCCCGGAACCGCCCGGTTGGCCGGGCGGGTGGTGCTGCTGGCGGATGCCAGGAACGGCATGACAGTGTCCTTCCGTCAGTCGCCGACCGGGTTAGCTGACGGGTTCGGGACGGAAGATCCCTACCGCTGGCGCGGATGCACCCCTGGTACCTGGTTCCCCGGCTCGCGCATGGCGATTAGGCGGCGGTCTCCACGGTCCGGTGGGTACTCCTCCGGCGGAGGCCGGGGCTGAGCCTACCGGCAGTTGCTGTCGGGTGACACATGCCGTTGCCGAAGTGGTCGCCCCGATTGTGCGGTTTCTGGGTGAACTAATCGGACATACTCGGCCGATTGTCGGACCAGATTTAAGGTCCCGCTAACTACTCCCGGTAGGCGTGTCGCGCGCCATGGCGTGGTACCCGGAGGGCCGCACCACCGGGCGCCGGGCCAGCAGCGTTCACCAGTCGGTGGGCCCGCAGGCGCCGGGCGCGGTGCGGGGCTCCACCTGCAGCGTGGCGTGTGAGATGTGAAAGTCCTCGTCCAGCGCCGCGTGGGCGGCGGCGAGCACGCTGGCGACCTCCGCCCCCGCGTCCAGGGTCAGGTGGGCGGAGGCGACCTCCATCCCCGAGGTGAGCGTCCACACGTGCAGATCGTGGACGTCGCAGACCCCGGGCACGGCCGCCAGCCGGGCCCGCACCGCCGCGACGTCGAGGTGTTCGGGAGCGGCCTGGACCAGGATGCGGACCGCCGTACGGCCGAGTCGCCAGGTGCGGGGCAGGATGAAGAGCCCGACCGCCAGCGCCACGATCGGGTCGGCCCACCGCCAGCCGGTGGTGATGATCAGCACTGCGGCGACGATCACGCCCGCCGAGTTGAGCAGGTCGGCAAGCACCTCCAGGTACGCGCCCCGCAGGTTGATGCTCTCCCGCGCCCCGGCCCGCAACAGGCCGAACGCGGCGAGGTTGGCCAGCAGGCCGAGTACCGCCACCGCCAGCATCGGACCGGCCGCGACCTCGGGCGGGTCGCCGAACCGGCGTACCGCCTCGACCAGGACGTAGAGCGCGACGCCGGCGAGCAGGACCGCGTTGGCGAGCGCGGCCAGCACCTCCAGGCGGTAGAGCCCGAAGGTCCGTTGCGGGTCGGCCGCCGCCCGGCCGGCCGCGGTGATCGCGGCCAGTGCCATCCCGATCCCGAGTACGTCGGTGAACATGTGTCCGGCGTCGGAGAGCAGCGCGAGCGACCCGGTCAGCAGCGCGGTCGCCGCCTCGATCGCCATCAGCACGGCGAGCAGTGCGAAGGCGGCCCACAGCCGCCCCCGGTGCCGCTGCGCCGCGCGGGTCAGCGCACCGCCGTGGTCATGTCCTGCTCCCACGTCCACACCTTCCCCGCTGTGCCCGGCATGATCTGACATATGCTGACATTGCGATATGTCTGGCTGGCCGGCCAGGCCGTGGACGCCGGCTCGACCGGTGCCCGGCGGCGGCGAGGCCGGCGGGTGTCAGAAGGGGACCACCCTCACCGCCGGGTGGCGTGCCGGGCGGACGGCAGGCTGGCCAGGATCGCCGCCGCGCCGGCGAGGGCGACGCAGAGGGCGAGCTGACCGACCGGGACGACCGGCCGGCCGTGCCCGTACGCGTTGATCAGCCCGAGCGCCGCCGCCCAGCCGAGGGCGACCCCGAGGACGAGCCCGGCCAGCGCGCCGACCGCGGTGATCAGCGACGCCTCGACCAGCAGCAGGGCGGTCAGCTGCCGGCGGGCCAGGCCGAGCGCCCGGAGCAGGGCCGACTCGTGTCGACGCTCGAAGACCGACAGCGCGAGGGTGTTGCCGATGCCGAGCACCGCGATCAACACCGACATGCCGAGCAGGGCGGCGAAGATCCCGAGCAGTTCGTCGAGGGTGGTGGCGAGCGCGTCGGCCTGCTCGGCGAGCGCCCGGACCCGGACCGCCGGATGATCGTGCAGCAGCGTGTCCAGGGTCTGCCGGCCGGTCGCCGTCGACACCCCGGGGGCGAGGTCGACGAGCAGCCGGTCCGGTGCCGCCACCCCGAGGCCGGCGGTGTACGTCGCCCAGTCGAGCAGGGCGGCGCCGTCGGTCGGGGCGTCGTCGTAGAGCGCGACCACGGTCAGCGGGTCCGCCGGTCCCAGGCCCAGCCCGATCCGGTCACCCAGGCCGAGACGCCGCTCGGTCGCCAGTTGGCGGCTGAGCGCCACCGTACCGGGGCCGAGCCGGTCCAGGTCGCCGGCGGTCACCTCCGGCCGGATCGGTCCCACCAACTGCCCCGGCGGCACCGCCCAGACCCGGATCCGGGCGTCCAGCGGCGCCGGCGCCTGCCGTAGCTCGGCCACCGTGGCGAACGCCGGATCGGCCCGGAGCCGCTGCGCCAGCCCGGCCGGCAACGGGCCGCGTACCGCCGTCGGGTCGCCGTCCAACCGGACCGTGTCCAGCACGAACTCCACCGGGAAGTTCTCGGTCAGCTCCCGGCCGGCCTGCTGCCGCGCGGTGGCCAGCAGGACGCCGAACATCGCCATCAGCGCCACGCCGATCATCAGCGCGCTGCTGGTCGCCGCCGTCCGGCGAGGGTTACGGCGGGCGTTGGCGACGGCCAGCCGTGCCACCGGGCCGAAGAGCCGGGCCGGCAGCCAGCCGACCAGCCGGACCGCCCGGGTGACCAGCAGCGGCGCCGCCAGCACCGTGCCGAGCAGGGCGACCATGCCGCCGCCGAGGACCAGCGGCAGGCCGGGGAAGCCCAGCGGCAGCCCGGCCAGCACCGTCAGCACCCCGCCCGCGCCGACGATCGCGGAGACCACGACCCGGGTACGCCGACGTCGGGCCGACCCGGCACCGGCCTCGACGGCGTCGGAGTCCCGCAACGCGGCCAGTGGGGTCACCCGACCGGCTTCCACCGCCGGTACGAGCGCGGCCAGCACCGACACCAGCACACCGAAGCCGAGCGCGACCGCGACCGTGGGCCAGCGGACCACCGGCGCGTGCAGCGGGATGTCCGAGGCGACCAGTTCCCGCCCCCGGATCAGTCCGTAGCCGACCAGCAGGCTCGCCAGCAGCCCGCCGACCGAGGCGAGCAGGCCGAGGGCGGTCGCCTCCAGGAGTACGGCGCCGGTCACCTGCCGGCGGGACGCGCCGACACAGCGCAGCAGGCTCGACTCCCGGACCCGCTGCGCGGCCAGCATCGCGAAGGTGTTGTAGATGACAAACGCCGACACGGTGAGCGAGACCAGCCCGAACCCGAGGAGGACGGCGAGGAAGCCGTCGACGTACTTGGCCGCCTGCCGGGCCAGCCGGTCGCGGAAGGCGGCCCCGGACAGCACCTGGTGGCCGGGGCCGACCACGGCGGTGACCCGGTCCCGCAGGGTCGCCGGATCGACACCGTCGGCGGCCCGGACCACCACCTGCGCGTAGTCGACGGTGCCGGTGAGGGTGGCGAGGTCGGCGTCGGTCAGCGCGGCGACCGGGGAGCCGCCGAAGAGCCGGTTCACCCCCAGGTCGAGGACGCCGACCAGACGTAGCCGGTGCGGGGTGCCGGCCCGGTCCAGCACGGCGACCGGGCCGTCGACCTCGAAGTCGGCCCCCGCCACGGTGGACCGGTCCAGGGCGACCTCACCCGGGGTACGGGGCAGCCGGCCGGCCGCCACGTCGTACGGGGCCAGGGCCGGGGCGGTCGGCACCGAGAGGGCGTACCCGATGTGTTCCCGACTGGTCAGCAGCCGGCCGTTGCGGTCGAGTACGCCGAGCCAGGCGACCACCCGCCCGTCCGCCTCGGCCACCCCGTCGACGGCCCGGACCCGGTCCAGGGTCGCCGGGGCGACGAGTCCGGTGGCCGGCTCGACCAGCACGTCCACGTTCCGGGCCGACCGCGCCAGGTCGGTGTAGAACGCCGACCGGGCGGTGTCGCCGTACACCAGGCTGCCGGCCAGGAACCCGACCGCCACGACCACCGCGAACCCGGTCAGCGTGAGCCGTACCGCGTGCGTCCGCAGCCCGGCCAGGGCCAGCAGCGGCAGTGGACGTCTCACCGCCACCCCGTCTGACCGGGGCGGCGGCGGAGCAACCGGGCCGGACCCACCCTCGGCGGTGGCTCGGCGCGCGACGGCGTCCGCACCATCCCTGCCGTGGGGACGGGGTACGACGGTGTCGGGCCGACGCCCGGCGGCGGGCAGACGGGACGCATCCGGCCAGTGTGGCGGGGGCCGGGTGGCCGGGGGAGCGCCCTGTCGAGATGCGGACAGCCGGACACCTGGCATCATCGAACCCGATCTCAGTGGAGGATTGTCGATGCCTGGCGGGTCTCGGTCGCCTCGGCCGGTTCCGGTGGTCGGTGACCGTCGTCGGGCAGTGGAGGGAGCCGAAGACATGCGTCGCCGCCGCCGTACCCCCGTCCTGTTCGCCGTCACCCTGACCCTGACCACGGCGCTGGTCGCCACCGCAGCTCCGGCGGCCACGGCCGCGCCCGCCGACCGGGCCGGCGCCACCCCGACCCGGTGGGGACCACTCGCGCCGCGCACCCTCGACCTGCCGGCCGGTTTCCAGCCCGAGGGGATCGCGATCGGTGCCGTGCCGTTCGCCTACCTCGGCTCCCGGGCCACCGGGGCGATCTACCGGGCCAACCTGCTCACCGGTCGCGGCGAGGTGATCAACCCCGGCCCGGGTACCCCCTCGCTGGGTATGAAGGTGGACAACCGGGGACGGCTCTTCGTCGCCGGTGGCAGTGGTGGGGACGGTCGGGTGATCGACACCCGTACCGGACGCGTGTTGGCCAGCTACCGCTTCACCGACCAGGCCAGCTTCGTCAACGACGTGGTGCTGACCGGCGGGTCGGCCTGGTTCACCGACTCCACCAACCCGGTGCTGTACCGGGTGCCGTTGGGCCGGGGCGGAGAACTGCCCGCCGCCGACCAGGTAAGCCGGGTACCGCTCGGCGGGGACATCGTCTACGGGACCGGGATCAACGCCAACGGCATCGCCCCGACCCCGGACGGAAAGGCGCTGCTCGTCGTCCAGTCCGGCACCGGGCTGCTGTTCCGGGTCGACCCGGTGACCGGGGTGGGTCGTACCGTCGACCTCGGCGGTGAACTGCTCACCAACGGCGACGGACTGTTGCTCGACGGCCGGACGCTCCACGTGGTGCAGAATCGGCTGAACACCCTCACCGTGCTGCGGCTGGACCGGAGCGGACGGAGCGGGCGGGTGGTCGAGCGGGTGACCGACCCCGGGTTCGACGTACCGACCACGGTGGCCGCGTACGGCAACCGGCTCTACCTGCCGAACGCCCGGTTCACCACCACCCCGACCCCGGAGACGCCGTACGCCGTGGTGGCGGTCCCGCGTCCCTGAACCGGTAACGGTACGGGTACGCCGGTCGACCGCCGGCGTGCCCGTACCGGGTCGGTGCCCGGGCCGCCGGCCCCGTGGGGAGCGGTGCGGCACGCTGCGGCGTTACGCGACTCGCCGTCGTATCTGGAAGACATTCATCACTGCGACAAACGTGGATGGGTATCTTGAAACCATGATCACTGTCACTTAGCGTCGGCGAGTGATCACCATTCGGCGGGGATGCTGAGCATGCGGGTCGAGGTCCGGTTGCTCGGCGCGGTACAGCTGTACGGTGACGGTCGGCCCGCGGCCCTGGGCGCGGCGAAGCGGCAGGTCATGCTCGTGGCGCTGGCGCTGGAGGCCAACCGCTCCGTCTCGCTCGGCCGGCTCTCCGAGATGGTCTGGGCGGGTCCGCCACCCCGCTCGGCGATCGCCAATCTGCGCAGCCATGCCGCAGCGCTGCGGCAGATCCTCGGCGACCGCCTCGTCGCGGAGCGCGGCGGGTACCGGCTACGGCTGGCGCCGGGAGAGCTGGACGTCGACGAGTTCCGGCGGTTGGCCGAAGCGGGCCGCGACGCGCTCGCGGCGGACGACCCGCAGCTGGCCGTGTCCTGCCTCACCTCGGCGCTGCAGTTGTGGCGGGGCCGGGCCGGTGACGGGTTGCCCGGTGGTACCGCCGTCGAGGCCCGGCTGGCCAGCCTCGACGAGCAGCGTCTGCCCGTGGTCGAGGATCTGGTGGAGGCGCGGCTGCGGCAGGGTGAACACCTCGAGGTCGTTCCGGTACTACGGCAACACCTGCACCACGATCCGTTGCGGGAACGCGCCTGGGGCCAGTTGATGCTCGCTCTCTATCGGAGCGGGGACGCGGCGGCGGCGCTGGGCGCGTACCAGGAGGTTCGGCGGGTCCTGGACGAGCAGCTCGGGGTGGCGCCCGGTCCGGAGCTGTCGGCGCTGCACCGGGCGGTGCTCGACCGGGCGCCGAGCCTGAACCTGACCCGGGACCGGATCGTGACCACGTTCGGTGGGCCGGAGCTTCGCCTGGCAGTCGAGGCGCCGCGGGAGCTGCCTCCGGACGGGGTGGAACTGGTCGGCCGGGACGCCGAGGTCGCCGAACTGCTCACGGCCGTACGGGGGGCGGGGCGGGTGCCCACCACCGTGGCGCTGTCCGGTCCTGGCGGCAGCGGAAGGTCCGCGTTGGTGGTCCGGGTGGCGCGGCTCACGGCGGCCGAGTTTCCCGACGGCCAGGTCTTCATCGACCTACGGCGGCACCAGGCCGCTGCTGCGGCCATTACGCCCGTCGAGGTGGTGGCGAGAGCGCTCCGGGCGCTCGACGTGCCGGCTGCGGAGCCGTTCGACGGGCTCGACGAGTTGACCGGCCGGTACCGATCCGTGCTGGCCCGGCGTCGGGTGCTGCTGGTCGTCGACGATGCCGAGCATGCCGCCCAGGTGCGTCCGCTGGTGCCGGCCGAACCGGGCTGCGCGGTGATCGTCACCTGCCGGGGTCGGCTGCACACCCTGGACGGCGTACGACATGTGTCGGTGCGGCCGCTGGCCCCGCCCGAGGGGTACGCGCTGCTCGCCAGCCTTGTCGGGGCGGCCCGGCTGGACGCCGAACCCGAGGCCACCGCCGAACTGGTCCGGCGCTGTGCCGGGCTGCCACTGGCGTTGCGGGTGGCCGGGGCGCAGCTCGCCGGCCGACCCGAGTGGGCAGTCGCACTGCTGACCGAGCAGCTCGCCGACGAACGGCACCGGCTCGACGTGCTGATGTACGGGGATCTGTCGGTCCGGGACAGTGTCGCTGCTGGCTACCACGCGGTACGGGCGGCCGACGAGCTGACCGGGCAGGTGTTCCGGCTGCTCGGCGAGCTGCCATCCCCGGTGCTGCCGGCGCAGGTCGCGGCGCGGCTCGACGTACCGGCGTTCCGGGCCTGGCGGGCACTGGAGGGTCTGGTCGACGCGCAGTTGGCCCGGGGCGAGGCGCGGGGCGGGTACCGGTTGCTGCCGTTCGTCGCGGAGTACGCCGTGGAGCTGGCGGCGCGATCCGGCCCGGTGACGCAACCTGCGGTGGTACCCCGTCCCCGGTCCGGTCGGGACCCCTCGATCCGGTCCGCCGCCGTCCGCACCCTGCAGGCCGGCTGAGCCTTCGCGCGCCCCCCGGTACGGCCGGGGAACCGGGCCGCCTTGCCCGGCCGTGTCGTGCCCGGCCCTGTCCTACCTGGTCACGCCCGGGAGCGACGAGCGCCGGCGGGCGCGATCGGGTCGATACGTCCCGGCGAGTATGTCGGCGATAGCGGCGAAGGTATCTCCGGCTTCTACCGTCGGCCCGACGTGTCTGCGTCGGTGCGGAGGGTGAGGGCTGATGGGAAAGCTGCGCGGGGTGCTGGCCACCGTCCTGGTGCTGGCCCTGGTGGTCACGCTCGGCGGGGTGGAGTCCGTGCCGTCGGGGCAGGCAGCGCGGACCGGGGCCGCCGGTACCGGCGGTGATGACAGCGGCTGGCTTTCGCGGCTGGGTGATGTGGCGCGGAGTCTGGTCGGCGCCGGGCCGCGCCGGGAGCGCCCAGAGCCGGTGAGCCCGGGCCTGGCGGTGGATCAGGCGGCGCCGGCCGGCCGCGAGGTGAAGCCGGCGAAGCGGGTTCGCGAGTTGACCGATCGGCGGTCGGCGACGACGCGGTTCTTCGAGATGTCCGACGGGCAGATCCAGGCGGAGGTGTCGACGGCGGCCCGGTTCTACCAGGGCGGGTCGGGCCGCTTTCTGCCGATCGACACGAACCTCCGTCCGGCCGACGACGGCGGGTACGCGAACACCAGCAACACCTTCGCCAGCCGGTTCGGTGGGCGCAGCGACGACCTGGTCCGGTTCGAGTTGGGTGGTGAGCGGATCCGGCTCGGCCTGGCCGGTGCCGGACGTAAGGTCACGCCCACGGTGGACGGTGACACGGTCACCTACCGCGATCTGGTCGACGGGGTCGACGTCTCCTACCAGGTGCTGGGAGAGGCGCTGAAGGAGTCGATCATTCTGAACCGCCCCTCGGCGGCCACCTCGATGACGTTCCGGTTGGACCCGGGGCGGTTGTCGGTGTCACAGCGCGACGACCAGGCGATCGAGTTCCGGGACCCGGACAGCGGTCAGGTGCTGCTGGTGATGCCGGCGCCGTTCATGTTCGACTCCCGAGATGACGCGGAATCGCCGTACGGGAAGGCGTGGAGCGACCGGGTCACCCAGCGGCTGGACACCTCGGGGACGGCGCCGACGCTGACGGTCTCGGCCGACCCGGCATGGTTGGCCGACCCGGCCCGGGTCTTCCCGGTGACGGTCGACCCGACGATCAAGATTCAGCCGACCCCGTCGGAGTCGGCGGACGCGATGATCACCTCGGACGATCCGACCGGCAACTACGACGGCAACTGGCGGCTGTCGGTGGGGACCACGACGTCGTCCCGGGCCCGCAGCCTGGTCAGGTTCGACCTGACCGGTATCCCGCAGAACACCACCATCGCCTCCGCGTCGCTGGAGATGTACTTCGACCAAGAGCACACCACCAACGCGTACGACGTGCCGATGGAGGCGCGGCAGGTGACGGCGCCGTGGACCGAGTCGACGGTGAACTGGAACTCGGTCAACACGAGTATGGGGACCGGGGCGGCGACGGTGGTCACGGTCGATGACCAGGACACCACGAAGACGGCGATCGGCGGGGACTGGCCGGCGTCGGGTAACACCGACTACACCCGGTATGCCGTCAACGGCACGTACAAATACAACAAGAACACGGTCTCCGGTGAGACGTTCACCTGGATCCCGACCTTGCCGGAAGCCGGAACGTACACGGTGGACGCGCACTACGTAACGGCGACGGACCGGTCGACCGCGGCGCCGTACCAGGTCGTGCACAGCGCCGGCACCACCCCGAAGAGCGTCAACCAGCAGGTGCCGGGGGTCGCGCACTGGGCAACCCTGGGCACGTTCGGATTCACCGCCGGCACCACCGGCCGGGTGATCCTGGGCGACGCCGGAGTCTCCAACTCGGTCGCGGTGATCGCCGACGCGGTGCGGTTCACCAAGGCCGGCGCGGTGAAGAAGGCCGACGAGTCGAGCGTCTGGCACCGGTTCCCGGTGACCAACGTGGTGCAGTCCTGGTTGACCGGCACCGCCAACCACGGGTTCATGCTCAAGGCGGCGGACGAGGCGACCCTGGGCCGGGGCGGCCCGCGGTACGAGGCGGCGGAGTACGCCTACAACGGCGAGAACGAGAACAGCCCCAAGCTGATCGTTAACTACGGCCGGCCCGGGGTGACCCTGGAGTCGCCGACGACGATCCATTCCACCGGGGCGGAGCTGAGCTGGTCGGACTACGCCGGTAGCGACATCGTCGAGTACCAGGTGCACCGCTCGGTGTTCCAGACCTACACGCCGTCGGCGGCGACCCTGGTGGCGCCGGTCCCGGACGGGACGACGACGTTCACCGACACCACCGCGACGCCGACCCCGGTCGACTCGGAGGACCCGTTCGGGCAGGTCTACTACTACATGGTCGCGGTGAAGACCCGGGACGGCACGCTGATCCCGGCGCCGACCCAGATCGTCCGGCTGCCCCGGGCGGGTCGGACCGTACAGGTGCTCCAGGGCGAGGCCCCGGACACCACGCTGACCTCGGCCCAGCCGTCGACCGGGCACGACGTACTGGCCGGCAACCCGTGGCTGATGGTGGGGAACAACTCCGGCACCTACGGCACGGCCCGCAGCGTCGTCCGGTTCCCCGGAGTGTCCTCGATCCCGGACAACGCCCAGGTGCTGGAGGCCGAGTTCGACCTGTGGTCGGTGACCACGCCGAACCCGGCGAACGCGACGTACCAGGTGCACGCGCTCAACCAGGCGTTCGACGAGGCGAGCGCCTCCTGGGACAACGCCGCCACCGGCGTCCCATGGACCAAGGGCGGGAACTACGACCCGGCGGTGCCGGACACGGTCACCGGCAACACCGACGACCCGGCGTGGCGGATCTGGTACGTCAAGGACGTCGTGCAGCGCTGGGTCTCCGGTACCACGACCAACCACGGCTTCCTGGTAAGGCTGGCGAACGAGACCAGCCCGGCGGAGCGGACGCTGTTCCTGTCCAGCGAGGCGGCGGAGCCGCAGTTGCGGCCGAAGCTGGTGGTCACCTACATCACGCCGACCGCGGCGCAGACGTACCACGCCCCGGAGACGCCACGGGAGCTGGCGCCGGCCAGCACCTACACGGTGCCGGTGACGGTGTCGAACCCGACCACCGGGACCTGGTCGGCGGCGCAGTGGGAGTTGTCGTACCGGTGGGCCCGGGCCGACGGCATTCCGCTGGACGACCCGGCCAACCAGGCGGTGACCCCGCTCGGCAAGGACGTCGGTGCCGGGGAGGCGGTAACGGTGTCGGCGCAGGTGAAGACGCCGCCGCCGAGCACCGAGGGGAACAAACGCACCGACTACGTCCTGAAGTGGGAGCTGCACAAGAAGGGCACCACCGAGTGGCTCTCGGACACGGTGCCGATCGATTCGCTGGACCAGATCGTGGCGGTGGCGGAGCCGACCTCGAACCAGCTCGGGCTGGAGAAGTTCTACTCGTACGTCGGGAAGAACACCGGCGCCGGCGGCACCCTGATGAACAACCTGTACGCCGGCAACACAGTGTGGTCGTACGACGCGTTCAGCAACCCGTCCCGGGGCCTGTCGACCTTCGTCCGGCTGGCGTACAACTCGCTGGACACCACCGACACGGTCGCCGGGTATGGCTGGTCGTTGCAGGCGTCCTCGCTGATGCGGCTGGGCACGCCGCTGGAATTCCACCCGAACCCGAACCCGACCAAGGTCACCCTGACCGACGGCGACGGGACGAGTCACTGGTTCACCTGGGACCCGACCGCCGGGCAGTGGGTGAGCCCGAAGGGCGTGCACCTGTACCTGCAACGGCTGGTGACCTGCGGCAACAAGACGGAGGAGTCGCGGGCCTGGCAGCTGACCCGGCCGGACCGGACGAAGTTCTTCTACGACTGCGACGGCTACCTGTCGGCGGTGGTCGACAACAACCTCAACGAGCTGCTGTTCACGTACGAGGAGCGGAAGTCGAACAACAAGCCGACCAAGTTCCTCAAGTACCTGACCGACCCGACCGGCCGGCGCACGCTGACCATCGACTACTACGCCAAGGGTGACGACTACTTCCACATCGACGACACCAACTGGACGAAAGAGTCGGCGTCGAACCTGACCAACCCGCACATCATCGACCACGTCTCGCAGATCACCGACATCTCGGGCCGCAAACTCACGTTCACGTACACGGACAAGGGCCTGCTGGGTGAGCTGATCGACGGCGCCGGCTCGACCAACGGCGACCCGAAGGTGTTCAAGTTCGTCTACGACATGACCCAGGGCAACAAGAACGTCAAGCTGGTCAAGGTCACCGATCCCCGGGACAACGCCACCAAGCTGGCGTACTACTCGCCGCCGCAGGACGACCCGAAGTTCCACTGGCGGACGAAGACGTACACCGACCGGCTCGACCACCCGACCGACTTCGCCTACACCGATCCGGACGGGCCGCAGGAAGACACCGTCCAGACGGTGGTGACCGACGCGGAGAACCGCGCGACGACGTACCTGATGGACGCCTACGGCCGGGCACACCAGACCACCAACGCAAAAGACCAGACGATGACCCTGACCTGGGACGACGATCACAACGTCACCCAGTTGCGCGAGGACAACGGTGCGGTCTCGAGCTGGAGCTTCGATCCGAAGACCGGTTATCCGACCGAGATCAAGGACGCCGAGGCGGTCGCCAACGGCACCTCAGGGATGGTGCTGACCTACCAGCGTCAGCTCAACGGATACGTCGCCGACCTGATCGAAAAAACCAGCCCCGAGGGCCGAAAGTGGACCTTCGGCTACGAGACCGACGGTGACCTGTCCTGGGTTGTCGACCCGATGGGCAACACCACCGCAGACCCCACCGACTACCGGACGTCCTACGGTTACGACGACTGGGGGCAGCTGCTCACCGTCGCGGACGCCAACGGCAACATCACGGCCAACAGCCGCTTCGACCCGAACGGCTATCCGCAGACCATCACCGACGCGGAGACCCGGGCCACCGAGTTCGTCTACGACGAGCGCGGCAACGTGCTCAAGGTCACCGACGCGCTGGACCACGACACCACCCAGACGTACGACACCTTCGGTCGTCCGCTCGAGCGGAAGGTGGCCAAGAACCAGGACGCCGACGAGTGGATCACGACACCCGCTCCGTTGTACGACGAGAACGACAACGTCTACGAGTCGTACGCCCCGAACGGTGCCGTGCTGAAGGCGTCGTACGACGAGGCCGACCAGCTCGAGCACTCGCTGGCCCCGGTCAACGTCGCGGGTGATCCGGAGCGGAAGACCTCCTACACCTACGACAAGGCCGGGCACCTGCTGACCGTGACCGAGCCGAAGGGCAACCTCACCCCTGACGAGGGCGACTACACCACCACGAACGGCTACGACGAGATCTACCAGCTCACCAGCGTCACCAACGCCAAGGGCGAGACGATCACGTACGAGTACGACAACGTGGGCAACGTCCGGAAGGTGGTCGACCGGCGGAAGAACGCCACGGCTGACCCGCTCGACTACACCACGCTGCGCGAGTACGACAAGGCGCACCGGCTCATCAAGACCACGGACGCCGCTGGCAAGTCGACCCGCCAGACCTACGACCGGGACGGCCTCGTCACCACCACCACCGACCAGCTCGGCAACATCACCGAGGCAGAGCTCGACCCCCGGGGCAAGCCGAGTCGGGTGAAGGTCCCGCACAAGAACGAGGCGGGCACCATCACCTACCGCATCACGGAGTACCGGTACGACGAGGTCGGCAACCAGACCAAGGTGATCAGCCCGCGGGGTGTGGACACCACGGACGACCCGGACGACTTCACCACGGTCAAGGTCTACGACAAGCTGAACCGGGTCAAGGAAAGCCGTACCGCGTACGACGAGCAGGACTCGCGCTACAAGACGGCGGACGTCACCACCTACGAGTACGACGAGGTGGGCCGGCTCAAGGTCCTGTCGGCGCCGCCGTCGGCAGGGGAGTCCACCCGCAACAACACCACCTACACGTACTTCGACAACGGCTGGACGAAGACCAGCAGCGACCCCTGGGGCATCGTCACCTCGTACGACTACAACGAACTCGGCGCCCAGACCAGCCGGACCCTGACGCCGGCCGGTGAGGACCCTTCGAACTCGTCGGCGAACCGCACGATGACCTGGACTTACTACCCGGACGGCAAGCTGAGGTCCCGGGCGGACGACGGCGTGCCGGTCGGCAAGCAGGTGGTGCTGGTCGACAATTCCGATTTCCACAACACCACCGCCGTCGGCACCTGGACCGCGGCCACCACGGCCGGCAACAAGTACGGCACGAACTACGTCACCCGGCCGGCGGGGACCGGCGCGAACACCTTCACCTGGCAGTTGAACGTGCCGCAGCCGGGCACGTACGAGGTCTTCGCCCGCTATCCGACGGTGCCGGGTGCGGCCACGAACGCGAAGTACACGGTCAGCCACGGCGGTGGTGACGCGGCGCGGACGGTCAACCAGACCGTCAACGCTGGCGCCTGGGTCAGCCTCGGCTCGTACAGCTTCGCCGAAGGTAACAGCCACAAGGTGTCGCTGTCCGACCAGGCTGGCGGGACGGTCGTCGCCGACGCGGTCAAGCTGGTCCGGAACAACGCCGGCGAGGCGGACGACGAAAAGCAGGACTACCGCTACGAGTACGACCCGAACGGCAACCTGACCACGATCAGCGACGCCAGCCCCGGCTCCCGGGTGGACGAGTACGCGGTCACCTACAACGGACTCAACCAGGTCGAAAAGGTCGAGGAGTTCCTGGACGGGACCGTAAAGAACACCACGTCGTTCGAGTACAACGAGAACGGCGCGCCGTTGACGGTCGAGCACGACAAGCAGTACGCCGCGTACGGATACGACCCGCGGGATCTGGTGTCGACGGTCACCAACGGGAAGTTCGACGGCGACCCGGACGCGAAGGTGACCAGGTACACGTACACCGACCGCGGCGAGAAGCTGAGGGAGACCAAGGGCAACGGCAACACCGTCGATTACTCGTACTACCTCGACGGTAAGCTCAAATATCAGGTCGAGAAGAAGCCGAACGGGGTGGTCGTCTCCGAGCACTCCATGTACTACGACCTGAACGGCAACCGCACCAGGGACGTCAACAAGAAAATGCGCGCGGACAATGCGTCCGCCTACATCTTCAACACCACCGAGCACACGTACGACCCACGTGACCGGCTGGTGTCGGTGACCAAGGCCGGTGACACGCCGGGCACCGAGAGCTACGTCCACGACGCCAACAACAACGTCATCAGCCAGACCGTCAGCGGCACCACGACGGCGTACAACTACGACCGGAACCGTCTCCTCACGGCGGAGACCGGCGGGGTGAAGTCGTCGTACAACTACGACCCGTTCGGTCGGTTGGACACGGTCACGTCCGCCGGCACCGTGATCGAACGCAACGTCTACGACGGCTTCGACCACACGGTCGAGAAGCGGACGAAGAATTCCACAGGTACGTCGGTCACGAAATACACCTTCGACCCGCTGGACCGGACGACCACCAAGACCACGGACGCCGGCGGTGCCGAGGAGAAGACCACCACGTTCAACTACCTCGGGCTCTCCACCGAGGTGCTGGACGAGGAGGTCGCCGGCAAGCTCGCGAAGTCGTACCAGCACTCCCCGTGGGGAGAACGGCTGTCCCAGGTCACGCACAAGGACGACGGGACCGAGGAGGATGCCTACTACGGGTACAACCCGCACACCGACGTCGAGCAGTTGACCGACGAGACCGGTGACACCAAGGCCACGTACGGCTACACGGCGTACGGCAAGAACAACGAGGCCGAGTTCACCGGTATCGACAAGCCGGACGCGGCGGACCCGACGAAGGAGCCGTACAACGCCTACCGCTTCAACGGGAAGCGCTGGGACCAGGCGTCCGGCGACTACGACATGGGCTTCCGTGACTACAGTCCGGACCTGAACCGGTTCCTGTCTCGCGACAGTTACAACGGCGCGTTGTCCGACCTGAACCTCGGCTTCGACCCCTGGAACGCCAACCGGTACGCCTTCGGCGGTGGCAACCCGATCAGCAGCGTCGAGATCGATGGCCACCTCGGAATCATCGACGACATCGTCGACGCCGTTAAGGGGGTCGGCAAGAGCATCACGAAGTCGCGGGGCAACCCGGCCCTGACCTTCATCCGGATTTTCGCCGACATCTTCCTGGATGCCAAACCTGCGGGGAGCACCCAGAGCGAAAGCCCGGTCGGCGACAAGCCCAACTACGAACTGGGCCTGCTCACCACTCCCGAACGGCAGGTCGAGTGGAATCCGGGCGATGTGGCCGTCCCCAGAACGCGGCACGACTGTGACGAGGGCGGGCAGAACTGGACCTACTATCTGCCACTCGACGCCCACGGTAGGGCGAGGGGAGCCATGGCGTGCCTCAGCCACACCGGATTCAACTACGTCGACCAGAATGGGAACCTACAGAAGCCGGGCATTCCTGACACTATGATCATCGGCTCGCCCGCGCCCTGGCCTTCAGACAAGCCGGGCTTCGCGGACACCTTCCCGAAGGGCAGCAGGAAGGGCCTCGACCGAGGCCATCTGCTCGGTCGCCAGCTCGGTGGCAGCGGGTACGACCTTCGCAATCTGGTGCCAATGTATCCCGACGCCAACCGAAGGGTCATGCAAGGATACGAGAGCCAGATCGCGGCTGCTACCGAGAACAACACAGTGTTCTACATGTCGATACCCAACTACACGGGTAGCAACCCGATCCCCGATAGCATCACGATGAAGGCTTGGACAGCCAGCGGCCAGGTGATCGTCGACACCGTCGTCCTAAATGTGCCGTGACTTTCGAAGGCAGAGGAACAAGATGAGTTGGGTGGACCGGATCATCGAGGTGACCGGCTGGCGCCACGATCCCGAGGGTTCCGGATGGGAGCAGGTGGAGACGGAACTCGGCGTCGCGCTGCCTGCCGACTTCAAGGAGTTGACCCGGCGGTTCGTGCCGGGGTCGTTCTCGGGGTATCTGAGCCTGATGCGGCTGACGGACGAGCACGACGAACGCCCACTGCTTCGTACCTGGGCCAGGGACAGGCAGCGGGAAGGCGAGAATGCGATTTTCGCTGAAATGTTCGCCCCCTATGGGGTCTATGCGCCTGACAAGGGGTCGGGACTGATTCAGTGGGGTTCCGACGTAACCGAGGGGGAGTATTTCTGGCTCGCTGGCAGTTCCGTGGATTCGGACCGGTGGCCGGTGGTCGCCCGGAAGGAGGGCGGCGAGCCGTGGCACCGGTTCGACATGTCGACGACCGAGTTCGTCTACCGGATGCTCGCGGACCCGGAGTTCAAACCCTTCACGGTCGCGGATCCCCCGCGACGGGCCTTCTACCTGCCGTACTGGGCGCCGTGGCCGCCGAGTCCTGAGGAGTGGGAGGCTTACACCAGCCCGAACCGCGAGAGCTGACGTACGTACCGCCAACGGCCGGCCCCCTTCGGGCCGGCCGTTGGCGTCGGATCGTGATGCCTTCCTGCTCAGAGCTTGACGACGCCGATCACGTTTGCTGTCGGCAGTGGCCCGTTCTGCGAGGAGTCGTTGGCTACGCCTCGGTTGTCGCCGAGGAGGTAGACCGTTCCCGGCGGCACGGTGACGGCCTGGAAGTCCGGCGGCAGGCCGTCCCCTGTCCTGATGTAGGGCTCGTCCTGCGGCGTGCCGTTACGGATGATCCGGTCCTGATCGTCGCAGCAGCTGACGGTGTCGCCGGGCACCGCCACCACTCGGTAGATCCGTGGCGGCTCCTGCTCGGCGGGTCTCCAGGTGTCCGGTACTTCGAACACCACGACGTCACCGGTGCGCGGTTGGTACGCGCCGGGCTTCACCACCTCGGCGGTGACGGTCGAACCCTCCGCGATCGTCGGCTCCATCGAGGGGGAACTTATCCGGTAGCGCTCGTTCTGGGTGCCAACGCTGCACGAGGCGCAGGCAGTCAACGAGGCTACGAGTCCGATCAGGACGAGGGTCCTCCGCACGTCTGGATCATGCCAGCCCTGCCTGCCGCAATCCATGCCTGCCTGTCGGGTTTCGGAAGCGGGACTACAGATCGACGCGGGGCCTATGGCCCGAGATCGTGGAACCGGACTGATATGAAGGATCGGATAATCAGACGCCGTGCGAGGCAGGCGAACACCCGCAGAAGAGTCCGAGGGGCGATCTTGCCCGGGTACATCCGGAACACCTTCTCGAAGGCAAAGGTCACCTGGTCTGCGGATCGGGGCATTGAGCGGGATGACATTGGCGGGTCGTGCTCTGGTGGGTGTTGAGCCAGGCCCTGGTCGTACCAACTGGGGCCATGGATTGATCGCCGAGCTGAGGAGACGTGATGCCTGAACCGGCGGAGTTGGAGGCGCTGTTGCGCCTCATGCCGCCCGTGACGGAGAGCGACACGGCGGTCGACTGGGACGAGATCACCGATTCCTGGGGTAGACCTTTTCCGGCCGCGTACCAGCGCTTCATGGCGGTCTACGGAGCGGGAATGATCGAGGACTACCTGGTGATCGGCACACCGGAGCCCTGGGTCGAACCACCCGACGGGGATGACGCCGACATGCGTGCCGGTACGGCGTTCGCCCGGGTCCTGTGGCAGGAGTCGCGTAAGGAGCGTGACCTCGAGGGCACGACCCCACGGCTGATCATGTGGGGCGTGGACAGCAGCGGCGACCACCTGTGCTGGGACGCATCCGATCCGGACCCCGAGCAATGGCCGGTGCTGCTCTACAACCGCGGCGAGAGCATCTGGCGCCGCTACGACTGCGGCATGGTCGAGTTTCTCGTCGGCCACCTCGAAGGGGAGTTCCCCACCTGTCCGCTGGGTGACGTCGGACTCTTCGGCCGCGGCGGCGCCACCTTCCTGACCCGGACGGAGTACCTGCGCCGGTTGCGGTCCGGGGTGGACCCGTGGACCGGCGAGCCCGACCCCTTCGCCGGCATGTACAACTACGGATAGCACGGCCACGAGACGAGGCCCGGCCGATGACGGCCGGGTCTCATCTCTACCTGAACAGCTGCCAGCGCCTTGGAGACCCGTCCCCGTCACCGTCGGTCACCTTGATGGTGGTTTCGTCGTTGAGGCGCACGTCGCACCTCCGAAGCCGGCCGGTTGCGCGGACACCGCCCGTCAGGCGGCCGGGTCGAGGGTGACGAGGCGCTGGGTGGCCCGGGAGAGCGCGACGTAGAGGGTCCGTACCCCGGCCGGGGAGTCGGCCCGGATCTCGTCGGATCCGACCAGCAGGACGCCGTCGTACTCCATGCCCTTGGCCTGGAGGCTGTCGACGACCTGCAGACGCGGGTCGGCGTCGAGCCAGCCGGCCACCTCGTCGCGACGCGGGACGGGGGTGATCACCCCGACCGTGCCCTCGACCTCGGTGAGGAGTTTGGCGGTCGCCTCCCGGACCGCGTCCGGCAGGTCGGCGGCGGGCACGGTGAGCCGTACCGGTTCCACCCCGGTCCGCCGCACCGCGACCGGCAGCGGCAGGTCGGGGGAGATCTCCCGGATCACCGAGGCGGCCACCGCGAAGATCTCCGCCGAGTTCCGGTAGTTGGTGGTCAGGGTGTACTCGTGCCGGGGGCGGCGGCCGAGCGCCTTGTCCCGGGCCCGGGCCAACTCGGCCGGGTCACCCGTCCAGGCGGTCTGGGCCGGGTCGCCGACCACCGTCCAGGAGGCGAGCCGGCCCCGCCGGCCCAGCATCCGCCACTGCATCGGCGAGACGTCCTGCGACTCGTCGACCACCACGTGTGCGTACTCGCGGTAGTCGGCGGACCGTTCGGCGTCCCGGTTCGCCCGGGCGGCCCGCTGCCGGTCGGCGTACGTCGTCACCTCGCGGATCCCACCGGCCACGTGGAACGGGTCACGCCGCTTGGCGGCCGGCCGCGGCGGTCGGCCGAGCAGTTCGTCGAGTTCGTCGAGGAGCGCCACGTCGGCGATGCTCGGCCCGTCGACCGGCAGCGTCCGGTGCGCCCCGGCCAGCAGCCGGATCTCGGCGTTCGAGAGGATCCCGGCGGCGTACCGGCGGAGCCGGTCCGGCCGGGTCAGCCAGGCCAGCACGTGGGTCGGGTGCAGCCGGGGCCACCAGGCGCGGAGGAAGTCCCGGAACTCGGGCCGTTCGGCGATCTCGTCCTCGAAGGCCCGCTGCTCCGGCAGCCGACCGACCCGCAGTTCCCGGGCCTGGGCCCAGAGCGCGTCGAAGATCCCGTCGAAGCCGGCCCGGCGTACCTCGTTGCGCCGGGCGCCCGGCGGCAGCGCCCGCTGCCGGATCCGTTCCAGTTCGGTGCCGGTGAGCCGGAGCAGTTCGCCCCGGTAGAGCAGCCGCAGTTCGTCGGGGGCGTCCGGTACCTGGTCGCGGACCGCCCGTTGCAGCACCTTGCGCATCCGCAGCGAGCCCTTCACGGCCGCGACCGGGCCCGGATCGGTACGGGTGGCCGTCACCCCGTCGACGAGGGAGCCGAGCGAGTGCAGCGTGGCGGCGTTCTCGCCGAGGGAGGGGAGTACCGAGGCGATGTAGTCGACAAAAACGGCGGACGGCCCGACCACCAGGACACCGCCGCCGGCGAACCGGTTGCGGTCGGAGTAGAGCAGGTAGGCGGCCCGGTGCAGGGCGACGGCGGTCTTGCCGGTGCCCGGACCGCCGGAGACGATGGTGACCCCACCGGCGGGGGAGCGGATCGCCTCGTCCTGTTCCCGCTGGATGGTCGCGACGATGTCCCGCATGCCGCGCCCGGTGGTCCGGGAGAGCGTGGCGAGCAGGGCGCCGTCGCCGACCACCCGCATCCCGGGCGGGGCCGCCGCCGGGTCGAGCAGGTCGTCCTCGATCCGGGTCACCCGCTCGCCGCTCGACGAGATCATCCGACGGCGTACGACACCCTGCGGATCCGCCGCGGTGGCCTGGTAGAACGCGGCGGCGGCCGGGGCCCGCCAGTCGATCACCAGGGGTTCGGAGCGCTCACCTCGGACGCCGAGCCGGCCGACGTGCAGCACCTGGCCGGTCCGCAGGTCGAGCCGGCCGAAGACCAGGCCCTCGTGTTCGGCGTCGAGGGTGTGCCGCCGCCGGGCGGCGTGGAAGACCATCGCGTCGCGTTCGACAAGCGCACCGAAGTTGCCGACCCGGGCGATCTGGTACCCCTCCCGTTCCGCCCGGGCGGCGGAGCGGCGCAGCTGCGCCAGCCGGGCGTACACCCGGTCGAGGTGCCGTTGCTCGGCCTCGATCTCCTGCCGCAGGGTGGTCTGGTCGGTCAACGCGCATGCTCCCGGGAGATCGAGGTCCGGCCGGGGTGTCCGGTCCCGGCAGGCCGGACCCGGCACCTCCCCCCGGCGTGAGTGCCAGCTAGCGAGGGTACGCCCCGCCCGCTCGCCCACCGACCACCGCGTCGGCGGCGCCGGCCCGTTCGGTCACCGCGAGCAGGGCGGTGGCGACGACCTCGGCGCGTTCCAGCATCAGCATGTGACCGGCACCGGGGCAGACGGTCAGGTCGGTCGACGGCAGCGCCTCGACGATCGCGCGTGCGCACGGTGGCGGGGTGAGCCGGTCCCGGTCGCCGACCAGGACCGCGACCGGCATCCCGGTCAGTGCCGCGAGGGTCTCCAGCCGGCGCTGTGCCCCGATGGACGGGCGGAACCCGCCGATCGAGACGAGCGAGGCACGGGCCACCGCGGCGGTGGTGAGCCGGATGTCGGCCGGGTCGCAGACGTCGCCGAAGAGCAGCCAGCGCAGGGTGGGGCGGAGCAGTTCCAGCAGGGGGCGGGGGGTACGCCAGCCGCCGCACCGGGCCAGCAGGCCGGCGCCGGCGGTCTCCGCGACCCGGATCAGCCGGGCGAGTTGCGGTGCCACCCCGTAGCCGGTGTGGGTGTGTCCCTCTGCGGTGGTGGAGACGAGGACCAGACCGGCGACCCGGTGGGCGAAGTCGTCGGCGTGGCGGTGGGCGTACTCCATCACGGTCATCCCGCCCATCGAGTGGCCGACCAGCACCACCCGGCCGTGCGGGACCAGCTGGGACACCACCTCGGCGAGGTCGTCGCCGAGCTGGGCGAGGGTCGCGGTACGCAGCGTGGTCGGACCGGACCGGCCGTGGCCCCGGGCGTCGTAGCTGATCACCCGGACGGCGTCGCCGAAGGTGTCCCGTAACGCGGTCACCTGGCGGTGCCAGATCCGCCGGTCGAGGGTCCAGCCGTGCAGCAGCAGCACGGTGAGCGGCGCGTCCTCGGGGCCGCAGCTCTCGGCGTGCAGTCGTACGCCGTCCGGCAGGGAAACCACGACGGGGTTGGGCATGGTCACCTCGCATCGGGTCGGGGTGCACGGGGGATTACCCGTACCGCCGGGGCGCTGAACCCGGAACCACGCCGCCCCGGAGCGGGCCGCCCGACGGGCACGGCGAACGCCCCCGGCACGGAGTCGTGCCGGGGGCGTTACCGGAGGTACGTGCGGTGAGCGGGCGTCCGGGCCACGAGCGCCCGGAAGGGTGCTCAGGCCTCGAAGACGCCGGCCTCGACGAGCCGCTTCTCGCAGCGGTCCCACCCGTCGCTCGGGTACGCGGCGGCCAGGTTGGTCAGCTCGGCGCGGATCTTGACGGCGTGCCCGGCGCCGGCCAGCGCCCGGATCTCCTCGACGAAGGCGTCGGAGTCGGTGCGCAGGTGCGTGGTCTTGCCGTTGAGCAGGTTCCGCACGTAGGCGTGCTTGCCGCCGTTCAGCGGGATCAGGTACTTGAACTCGCCGAGCACGCTCAGGGCGCCACCTTGCCCTGCTTGCCCGGCCCGGACGGATGCGCGCGCGGTCTTGGAGGTGTTGCTCGCCACGGAGGTACTCCTTGCATGACGTACGGGAGGACGGGAAAGTCCGAGGGGACAGTTGGCGGACCGGGCTGCGAGCCCACCCGCCGGATTCATGTCGTGCTGGCCGGCTCCGCCATCAGTGGACGCCGCCCGGCAAATTTTACACGACAGCGGTGTTGGCTGGTCGGCTACCGCCGCTGACGTGGGGTCCAACTACCTACGCCGGTACGGCTATTCCCCCGGGGCAGTTTTCCGAATCCCTGGCGTACCATCCGTCACAACCGTCATCATGTGTCTCAGCATTGCGCGGTGGTCCGCGTCGGTGATCCGAGGTCGTAGGGGAAGACGCACCTCGCTCTCCGGGAGGTCACCGTGCCAACGCGTGGCGTCGTATACGTCCACTCGACCCCACTCGCCGTGTGTCAGCACGTCGAGTGGGCGATCGCGCGCGTCCTGACCGCGCCGGTCACCCTGCACTGGACAGCCCAGCCCGTCGATCCCGGCGCGCGTCGGGCGGAGTGCGGGTGGTCCGGCCGGCCCGGGACGGGTGCCGAACTGGCTGCTGCGCTGAGACAGTGGCCGATGATCCGCTTCGAGATCACCGAGGAACCGAGTCCGGGGGTCGACGGCGAGCGGTTCATGTACGTGCCCGGTCGAGGGCTTTTCCGGGCCACCACCGGGGCCGCCGGCGACATCCAGATCGGCGAGGACCGGCTTCGGTCGATCATGGCCTCGGCGCGGGCCCCCGAGGCGCTGGCGCACGCGCTCGACAAGGCGATGGGCACCGCCTGGGACGCCGAACTCGAGCCCTACCGCTTTGCCGGGGACGGCGCGCCGGTGACGCTGCTGACCCGGGTCGGTTGACCTCCGCCGCCCGGGCCGCGACCGGGGCGGCCCGCGGTCGGTCGGTGCGTCCCGGTCCGGCGCGATTCAGCCCGGTTCTGAGCAGTATGTCTCTTCTGTGTCGGATGTGCCCGCCCGCGTCGGCCGGGTGATCCACGGTCCGACCGGTGGCCCGCCCCCTCGGCAACGGGTCGGCGGTCGAGTTGCCCGCCCGATGGCGGCCTGATGGGATAGCCGACGTGTCGAATCCCCTCCGACAGCTTCCGCTCGTACTCGCCACCGTGACCGCCCTGCTCGTCTCCACCGCCTGCGCCGGCCCGGCCGGCCGCACCGCCGGGCCCGGCCCCTCCGCGTCGTCGACCCCGGCGCCGCCGGGCACGCCGCCGGCCGCCGACCCGGCGGCCCGGGCCGCCGAACTGGTCGCCCGGCTCGGCGACGAGGACCTGGTCGGCCAGGTCCTGATGCCCTACGCGTACGGCGACTCGGCGACCCGGGTCTCCGCCGGGTCGGCGGCCGGCAACCAGAAGCTGGCCGGGGTGGACACCCCCGCCGAGATGGTCGCCAAGTACCGGTTGGGTGGGCTGATCCTGGTCGGGTTCTCCGCCGACGACCCGACCGGCCGCAACCAGCCGACCACCAACGTCGACAGCCCCGAGCAGGTACGGAAGCTGACCGGAGGGCTGCAGGAGGCGGCCGGCACACTCGCCGCCGGTGCCGTGCCGATGCTGGTCGGGATCGACCAGGAGTTCGGTGTGGTGACCCGGATCTCCGCCGGCGTGACCAACCTGCCCAGCGCGATGGCGCTCGGCGCGGCCGGCGAGCCGCCGCTCACCGAGACGGCCTGGCGGGCCGCCGGCAGCGAACTCGCCGCGCTCGGGGTCAACGTCGACTTCGCGCCGAGCGCCGACGTACTCTCCGACGGCCGGAGCACCGTGATCGGCTCCCGGTCGTACGGCTCGGATCCGAAGGCGGCGGCGGCCCAGGTCGGCGCGGCGGTCCGGGGCCTGCAGGGGGCCGGGGTCGCCGCGACCCTCAAACACTTCCCCGGACACGGCCAGACCGCGGCCGACTCGCACCAGGGACTGCCGGTGGTCCGCCAGGACGAGCAGAAACTGCGGGCGAACGCGCTGCCGCCGTTCTCCGCCGGCATCGACGCCGGGGCCTGGATGGTGATGAGCGGCCACCTCGACGTGCAGGCGATGGATCCGGGGGTGCCGGCGACCTTCTCCCGCAAACTCCTCACCGACGTGCTCCGGGGCGAGCTCGGCTTCACCGGGGTACTGGTCACGGACGCGATGAACATGGCCGCCGTCACCGACCAGCCGACCGGCAAGGCGGTGGTCCGGGCGATCAACGCCGGCAACGACCTCGTGCTGATGCCGTCGAACGTGACCGAGGCGTACGACGGTCTGCTGGCCGCCCTGCGGGACGGCTCGCTGCGCCGGGAGCGACTGGTGGAGGCGGTGACCCGGGTGCTGACCCTGAAGTTCCGGCTCGCCGGTCGTACCGCGCCGGAGCTGGGCACGCTGAACAGCCCGGAACACCAGGAGGCGGCCCGTCAGGTGGCGGCCGCCGCGGTGACCGTGCTGCGCGGCAGTTGTACGGCGGCAGCGGTGACCGGGCCGGTGACGGTGACCTCCTCCGGCGGGCGGGAGCGCACCCGGAACCTGCTGACCGAGGCGCTGACCCGGGCCGGGGTCGAGGTGGTCCCCTCCGGCGGCGCGGTGGTGCACCTGGTCGGGTACGGCGACGGCGTCGGCGACCTGCGCGGCGACGCCGCGGTTACCGTCGGGATGGACACCCCGTACCTGCTCGGGCAGGCCCGGTCCAAGGTGCTGCTGGCGACGTACTCGTCGACGGCCGCGTCGATGACGGCGCTGGCGGAGGTGCTCGCCGGAAAGGCGAAACCGACCGGACGCTCACCGGTGCCGGTGTCCGGGCTACCCCGGTCCACCTGCCCGGCGGGTTGACCGGTGTCGCCGCTGGTGACCTCGGTCACCGACGCTGCTGGTAGCGTTCCGCAGGCCGAGGGGCAAGGTCAATCAAACGGGGGGTGTCACGGGCGGTGACTAGCCGGACTCCGAGCCTCTCCGTGGTCGTGCCGATCTTCAACGAGGAGAGTGTGCTGCCGCTGCTGGCCCGGCGGCTCCGCCCGGTCCTCGACGGCCTCGACGAACCGTACGAGGTGGTCGCCGTCGACGACGGCAGCACCGACGCCACCCCGGTTGTCCTCGCCGGCCTGCGTCGGAGTTGGCCGCAGCTGCGGGTCGTCCGGCTGCGGCGCAACAGCGGGCACCAGGCGGCCCTGACCGCCGGCCTGTTCCGGGCCCGGGGCGGCTACGTCGCCAGCATCGACGCCGACCTGCAGGATCCGCCCGAGGTCCTGGTCGAGATGCTGACCCTGGCCCGGGAGCGGGCGTTGGACATCGTCTACGGCGTGCGCAGCGACCGTTCCACCGACTCGACCTTCAAGCGGTCCACCGCCGGCCTCTATTACCGGCTGGTGCGCCGGCTGGTCGGCAACACCGTGCCCGCCCAGGCCGGTGACTTCCGGCTGCTCAGCCGGGCCACCGTGGAGGCGCTGCGCGAGCTGCCGGAACGCCGCCTGGTGCTCCGGCTGGTGGTGCCGTGGCTGGGTTTCCCCAGCGCCGAGGTGCCGTACGTCCGCGAGCAGCGGGCGGCCGGCAGCACGAAGTACTCGCTGTCCCGGATGGTCCGGCTGGCCACCGACAGCATCACCAGTTTCTCGGCGGTACCGCTGCGGGTGGCGACCTGGCTCGGGGTCGGCGGCATGCTGCTCTGCGCGCTGATGGTGGTCTTCGCGTTCGTCGCCTACCTACGCGACTCGACCGTGGCCGGGTGGGCCTCGCTCTACGTGGCGATCCTCTTCCTCGGCGCGGTGCAACTGCTCTGTCTCGGGCTGCTCGGCGAGTACGTCGGCCGGATCTACGCCGCGGTGCAGGGACGGCCGGCCTACTTCGTCAGCTCCGACACCGCTGACCTGCCCGAGCCGGTGGCGTCGGCAGACCCGGTGCCGTCGGTCGAGCCGGTGGCGATTGCCGAACCGGTGGATGCGGTCGAGCGGGTGCCGTCCGCCGAGCCGGTGAACGAACCGCTGGAGGAGTCGTTCGGCGCACCGGCGGCCCGTACCGGTGGGGGTGCCACGTCGGCCACCCACGACGGCGCCGCACCGCCCCGGCGTGGTCGGGCCGGCACGAGGACGGGGGGATGACCGCGACCCTCCGGGAGGTCGCCCGCCCGACCCGGCCCGCGCCGCCCCTCGTCCCGCCCGCGCTGCGCCGCTGGGCCCCGCTCGGCGCGGCGGTCGGCTACGTCGCGGTGGCGCTGCTCGCGGCCGACACCAGCCCGCTCGACCTGCTCCGGTACGCGGGCTACCTGCTCTGGGCACTGATCCTGCCCGGCACCCTGGTCTACCGGGCGCTGCGGCGCCGCCCGCACACCCTGGTCGAGGACATCACGATGGGGGCCGCCGTCGGGCTGGTCCTCGAACTGCCGGCCTGGGCGGTCTTCGCGGCGCTCGACGTCGGCGGCTGGCTGTGGCTCTGGCCGACGATGGTGGTCGGACTCTTCCTCGGCGTACCGGGCCTGCGTCGACACTGGCTGGTCCGGGACTATCCGAGCCGGGCCCCGGTCGGCTGGTCCTGGACGGTCGCCGGCGCGGTCGGATTCTTCACCACCTACCTGTCGGTCACCTTCCTGCAACGCAACCCCGTGCTGCCCACCTCCGACGGGACCCGGCAGTACCTCGACCTGGCCTACCAGCTCTCCCTGGCCGGCGAGGCGAAGCACCAGTTCCCGCTGCACGTGCCGCAGGTCGCCGCCGAACCGCTCGACTACCACTGGTTCGGCTACGCGCACATGGCCGCCACCAGCCTGATCGGGCAGATCGACCTGCCGGTGGTGGCACTACGGCTGGCCATCCCGGCGCTCTGCGCGGCGGCGATCGTCCTCACCGCCGTGCTCGGCTGGCGGGTCAGCGGGCGGCCGTACGTCGGCGCGATCGCCGCGGTGCTCTTCTTCGTCATCGGCGAAACCAACTTCACCGACCCGGTGAACATGCCGTTCGGCACCCAGGCCTCCTTCGTGATCTGGCACGGCATGTCGATGATCTACAGCTGGGTGCTGCTGATCGCGCTGGTCGCCGTACTCGCCGACGTGGTCGACCGGCGTGCCGACCGACCGGTCCCACCACTGCCCCGGGCCGGGGCGGTGGTCCTCGCCGCGCTGCTGATGCTCGCCTCCAGCGGGGCGAAGGCCAGCTCCCTGCCGGTCGTCGGGCTCGCCCTCGCGGTGACCGCGGTCGCGCTGCTCGTCACGACCCGACGCATCCCGTGGGCGGTGGTCGTCGCCGGCCTGCTCACCGGCACCGCACAACTCTTCGCCACCGCCGTGCTCTACCGCTTCCAGGCGTACGGCATCAAGGCCGCGCCGTTCGGCGGCCTGGAACCGTACTGGACGATTCCGTCGGACCGGCCGGGCTGGGCCGGCCCGCTCGCCGTGGCCGCCGTGCTCGGCGCCTTTCTGGTCAACATGCAGCTGCGGGTGGCCGGCGTCGTACCGCTGCTGCTGCGGCGTCGGGGACGCCTCGAACCGGTGCAGTGGTTCCTGCTCGGCGGCACCCTCGCCGGACCGGCGCTCTTCCTGGTCCTCGACCAGCCCGGCGGCGCCCAGCAGTACTTCACCCGGGCCGGCTTCAGCTTCGCCGTGGTCCTCTCCGCGTGGGGATACGTCCTGGTCGCCGACCGGGCCCGGCTGACGTCCCGGGCCCGCTGGACGGTCGGGCTCGCCGCCCTCGGCTTCGCGACCGTGCTGGTGCTGTTCCAGCTCCGGTACGCCACCCCGCCACCGAACACGTCGCTGTTCGACTCGCTTCGCCCGCTGCTCTGGTGGGCCGGCGGACTGGCGCTGCTGATGGTGCTCGCGGTCGGCGTGTGGCGTCCGGCGACCCAGGGCATCGCCGCCCTGCGGGGCCGGGGCGGGCTGCTGCTGCTCACCGCGGTCCTGGTCGTCGGCGCACCCGGGCTGGTGATGGACATGGCAAAGTCGGCCCGTTCCCCGAACGGCGGCGCGTACACGAACGTGCCACTGCCGAAGTCGCGGGTCGACGCGGCCCGGTGGACCCGGGAGCACAGCGCCCCGGGTGACGTACTGGCGACGAACGCGCACTGCCTCGTCGTCACCAACGGCTGGTGTGACGCCCGCTCGTTCTGGCTCAGCGCCTACGCCGAACGTCGGGTGCTGGTCGAGGGCTGGAGCTTCGCGCCCCGGGTGGCGGCGCTCGGCGCGTACACCCCGTTCTGGGACCAGGAGCTGCTGCGCCGCAACGATGCCGCGATCAGCGCGCCGACCGAGGCCGGACTGCGCGAACTGCGCGACCGGTACGACGTCCGCTGGCTGGTGGTGGACCGGCAGGTCGGCCGGGAGTCGCTGGAACTGCGTCGACTCGCCGCGCTCCGCTACGACAACGGCCGGATGGCGGTCTACCAGCTCCGCTGACCGGCGGCATCCCGGCGCCCCGCCTGTCAGGCACCATCGCCGGCGGTCGGACAGGGCCGCTGTTCACTGCCCGACAGGGCGGTAGCGGAGGTGTACGACACCGTTGCGGAACCGGCGCTCATCGAGGAGCTCAAGGTCGGCGCGCATGCCGTTCGGCAGCCCTGGCTTGCCTCCGCCGACGACCACCGGCCAGACGAACAGCTGGCACTCGTCGACCAGCCCGGCCTGGAAGGCCTGCGTCGCGAGGTTCGCACCTCCTACGGTGAGATCGCTGCTGGCTGCGGCCTTCAGTTCGCGTACCGCGGTGGGGTCGAAACGGCGTTCGAGTCGGGTGTCGGCGGTCGACACCGTGGCAAGGCTCGTGGAGTAGACGACTTTGTCCGCCGCCTGCCACACGCTCGCGAAGTCGGCCATGAGCTCGGACCGCGCGGCCAGCGCGGCGTCGGTCTCCCAGACGGCCATCGACTCGTACAGGCGCCGCCCGTAGAGGAGCGTGCCCACCGAGCGCAGAAGGTCGGTGGTGAACGCGAATACCTCGTCGTCGGGTGGGAACCAGGCGAAGACGCCGCGTTCGTCCTCGATGTAGCCGTCAAGCGACACGTTGGTCACGTAGATCAGCTTTGCCATGCCGCTACCTCTCGGTGATCACCTGCAACGTCCGGGACATTCACCAGCGTGGGGTTCAGCTTGTCACCCCAGGCGCCGACCGGCAGCCGTGAGGGCGAGGTGGCCGTCAACTTCGTCGCCGACGATCCCGACTATGCGGGCACCATGACGATGACCTGGACGGTGACCGCAACCGAGGACAGGACGCGCGTGGACTTCCGGGCCGACGACGTCCCCGTTGGCATCTCCGCGGAAGATCACGCGGCTGGGCTCGCGTCCTCGCTGGCAAACCTCGCCGCCTACGTCGAACGGTAACCCCGTCACGAGACGGGGATACGATCGGCGCGGACGTGACCCCGCGTTTCGATGGCACCCGCCAGGGAGGTACGTCGGCGACGCGGTTACCGTCGGCCCCGCCCTCTCGACCCGCCGTAAAGGTGGACTCGATGGTCGACATCATGGTCGGGCTCGCATGAGACGAACCCGTCGGCCCGCATCTCGCCATTCGCGACGAGTACCAGCCAGTCCTCGTAGTACCAGCTCGGATCGCAGGCGCAGGTGGTGACGGTGAACCGGAAGTTCGCCCGGTACCGGCCGATCTCCCCGGGCTTGAGCGAGAAGAGACGGGCGGGGCCGCTCTGCCGCGGGTAGGCGGCCCCGCCCGGCAACCGGTCGACGACCAACGCCCCGCCCTCCAGGGACAGCCAGAGGCCGAGGTCACGGGCTCGATCAAGACCGCCACCGACTACGTCGGCATGACGCACGTACCGGGCCGCCTCAGCTGCGAGTACCTCATGAATGACCACCTCAGCGGTTGGCATCGACGGCGGGAGCGTCACCGGGCTACCCAGACCCCGCCGGGCGTTCGCCTCCGGCGCCCCACGTGCTGCCGCACTCCACCGCACACGCACTCGTTGAATGGTGATCACGGTTCACCCTGCCGCACCGGGCCGCCGGACCGCCAACCGTTATCCGGACCTGCCGCCCGGCGCGCCAGCGACCGTGCAGCTAACGGAGTTCCCGAGGGTCGGGGAAGTAGGTGTCCAGCAGGTCGTTGCGGAGCTTGCCGGTCGGGTCGTACCGACGGGCCAGCGCGACGAAGTCGGCGTACCGGTCGTAACGTTCGCGCAGCACCTCCGGCGGTACGCCGAACAGCTTGCCCCAGTGCGGGCGGGCGTCGTACGGCGCCAGCCGCTGCTCGATCGCGTCCAGCACCGGCAGTACGGCACCGGTGTCGGCGATCCAGGTGAAGTGCAGCGCCACACTGTCCCGCCGGTACGCCGGACTCAGCCACAGTTCGTCGGCGGCGACCGTACGGATCTCCGAGATCTGCAGTACGGCGGCGATCCGGTCGCCGATCTCCTCCAGCGCGGCCAGCGCCTCGACCAGGTGCCGCCGGTCGACGAAGTACTCCGACTGCAGCTCCTCGCCGCTGCTCGGGGTGAACTCCAACCGGAAGTGCGGCAGCCGGGCGTGCCAGGGGCCGGGCACACCCAGCTGTTCCGTGCAGTGCACCGCCGACATCCCCGGAACGGGGTGCCGGGGCCCGTCGGCCAGGGTCGCGTCGAGCCAGCGTGGCTGCGGGGGCTCCCCGCCGACGTCGGTCCGGCGCTTCACCCAGACCTGGTTCACCCGCGGGCCGGTCCAGTCGGTGAAGAGACTGACGCTGTAGCCGGCGCCGAGTAGTTCCTCCTGGTCGGAGGCGATCCGGTGCCAGGGCAGGTTGTCGTGGACGTACTGGGAGACCTCGAAGGTCGGGACGAGGTCCAGGGTGAGCCGGGTGACCACACCGAGCGCGCCGAGCCCGACCACCGCGCCGGGGAAGTCGTCGTCGTCGCGGGTCAGCGTCCGCAGCTCGCCGTCGGCGGTGACCAGCTCCAGGGCGGCGACGGCGGTGGCGAGGTTGCCGTTGGTCAGCCCGGAACCGTGGGTGGCGGTGGCGACCGCGCCGGCGACCGAGATGTGCGGCAGCGAGCCGAGGTTGTGCAGCGCGAAACCGGCCTCGTGCAGCCGGGCGACGAACTCGCCGTAGCGCAGCCCGGCCGCCACGGTGACCTGGGACCGTCCGTGGTCGATCTCGACCGTCGACGGCAGGCCGGCGACCGAGACCAGGTCTCCGCTGGTGTCGGCGATCCGGTTGAAGGAGTGTCCGGTGCCGAGCGGGCGTACCCGGTCGCTCGCCGCGACCACGGCCTGGAGCTCGGCCACGGACGCCGGGCGGTGCAGCCGGGCCGCCGCAAAGGTGATGTTGCCGGCCCAGTTGGTCGGTTGTCCGGTCATGTGCACCCTTGTCCTGCGGAGGGATGGTGGTTCCGGGCGGGTCAGCCCGGGCCCGGCTGCCGGGCCGGCGGGTCGGGATCGACCGGGCCGGTGGACCGGTGCCGGGGGTCAGCCCGGCTGGTTGGTCAGCACCGGGTCGCGCATCCGCATCAGCCAGAAACTCGACGGGATGCGGGTGGCGTCGTCGATGATCTCACCGTCGACGTCCGCGAACGACTCCCGGGCGAGCGCGACAAAACCCTCCGGCTCCCGGACGTGCTCACCCCGGTCGTTCTCCGACATCCACCGGGAGACCCGACCCTGCCGGGGCTCGAAACAGGTGTCGACGGCGATCACCCGACCGCCGGGGGCCAGCGCCCGACCGGCCACCCGGAGCAGGTGCCGGGAGTCCTCGTCGGACAGGTGGTGCAGCAGGCCCAGGAGCAGCACCGCGTTCGCCGGCGGGATCTGCGCCAAATGCTCCTCGCCGAAGACCTCGCAGCGGAACTCCGCCCGGTCGCCGCCCCAGCGCCGCTGGGCGTACTCGATGTAGCGCGGCGAGGTGTCGAAGCCGTAGTAGCGGACCTTCGGCAGCCGTTCGAAGTAGTACGCCGGACCGCAGCCGACGTCGATCACCGTGTCGCCGTCGGCGAGACCCAGTTCGTCCAGACAGCGGTAGCGCAGCCGGTCGGCGCCCAGACCGCGCTGCACCGCGACGTAGAGCGAAACGTGGCCGAGCAGGTTCTTGGCCGCTGCCAGCATCTGACCCTCCCGATCGGGTGTGATCCAGAGCTAAGACCGTACCGGTCCGGTCCCGTCCTCCGCCGGGCGGTGCGCCCGCAGCATCAGCGACACCCCGGGCAGCGCCCGGACCGGCAGGTAACGCTCGGCGGTGATCACCGCCCGGAGCCCGAGGTTCACCAGACCGGGCAGATCGTCCAGGTCACTGCCGGTGGAACGGCGCCGCCGCCAGGCGGCCACCGGCCGCAGCAGGACGTTCCAACTCCACAGCTCGTCGACCACCAGACCGGCCTTCTCGACCAGCGCGGTCAGGCCGGCGCGGTCGTACCGGCGGACGTGCCCGACCGCGACGTCGTGCGCCGACCAGAGTCGCATGTCGCAGGGTACGGCGATCAGCGCGGTCCCGCCCGGGGCGAGCGTACGCCGGATCTCCGCCGCCGCCAGCTGGTCCTCGTCGAAGTGTTCGAGGATGTCGAACGCCACCACCAGGTCGAGGCTGGCCGAGGGGAGCGGCAGGTGCCGGGCGTCGGCCCGGATCACCGGCAGTCCACGTTCCAGGGCGATGGCGGCCCCGTCCGCGCTGTACTCGAGGGCGACGGGCTGCCAGCCGTGGGCCCGGAGCACCCGGGTGTTGCCGCCGCCGGCCGCGCCGATGTCGAGGGCCGGGCCGGGGTGCCGACCCTCGGCGGCGAGTCGACGCAGCGCCCGGGCCAGCAGCGCCCGACGTTCGCGGTACCACCAGTGGGTGTCCTCGAGCGCCGCGAGCTTGCGGATCTCGGTCGCTTCCACGCGTCACTCCTCGCGGGTCCGCCAGACTGTGGGGAAGGGGCCCTGCCGGTCGTTTCCGTACCGGAAGGGCCCCTTTCCACATCGCATCGTTACAGGGGTGGTGCGGTGCGGCAGCGCCGCTCGGCGGGGGTCAGGCCCGGGCGAAGACGAGCACCGCGTTGTGACCACCGAATCCGAAGCCGTTGTTCAACGCGGCCGGCACGTCCATCTGACGCGCCTTGTGGGCGGCCACGTCGAGGTCGAGGGCGTCGTCGGGGTCGTCGAGGTTGATCGTCGGCGGCACCACGCCGTCCCGGATGGCCAGGATGGTGGCGATGGACTCCAGAGCCCCGGCGGCACCGAGCAGGTGACCGGTCATCGACTTGGTGGCGGTCACCACCGGGTGGTCGCCGAGCGCGGTCCGCAGGGCGACGATCTCCGCCATGTCCCCGACCGGGGTCGAGGTGGCGTGGGCGTTGACGTGGACGATGTCCGAGCGGGCGATGCCCGCGTCGGCGATCGCCATGTTGATCGCCCGGATGACGCCCCGGCCCTCCGGGTGCGGCTGCACGATGTCGTAGCCGTCGGAGGTGAGTGCGGCGCCGGCCAGTCGGGCGTAGACCCGGGCGCCGCGCGCGGCGGCGTGGTCGGCCCGTTCCAGCACGACCGCCCCGGCTCCCTCGCCGAGAACGAACCCGTCGCGGCCCTTGTCCCACGGTCGGGAGGCCCGTTCCGGGTCGTCGTTGCGGGTCGACATGGCCCGCATCGAGGCGAACCCGGCGATCGGCAGCGGGTGTACGACGGCCTCGGTGCCGCCGGCCAGCACCACGTCGGCCCGGCCGGAACGGATCATGTCGAGACCGAGTGCGATCGCCTCGGCCCCGGTGGCGCAGGCGCTGGCCATCGAGTGCACCCCGGCCTGGGCACCCAGCTCCAGCCCGACCCAGGCGGCCGGCCCGTTCGGCATCAGCATCGGCACCGTGTGCGGGGAGACCCGCCGTGGGCCGGACGCCTCCAGGATGTCGTCCTGGGCGAGCAGGGTCTGCGCCCCGCCGATTCCGGAGCCGAAGCTGACGCCGAGCCGCTCCGGGTCGGGCGGTGCGGCGGCCAGCCCGGAGTCCGCCCACGCCTCGTGGGCGGCGACCAGGGCGATCGCCTCCGAGCGGTCCAACCGGCGCAGCTTGACCCGGTCGAGTTTCTCGGACGGCTCGACCGCGAGTTCGGCGGCGATCCGGACGGGAAGTTGCGCCGCCCACTCCTGGGTGAGCGGACCCACCCCGGAGCGGCCGGCCAACATGGCTTCCCAGGTCGACGCGACGTCCCCGCCGAGCGGGGTCGTCGCGCCGAGCCCGGTGACGACGACGTCGGGACGACTCATGATCAGGACTGGGCCTCGATGTAGGAGACCGCGTCACCGACGGTCTTCAGGTTCTGCACGTCGTTGTCCGGGATCTTCACGCCGAACTTCTCCTCGGCGGCGACGACGACCTCCACCATGGAGAGCGAGTCGACGTCGAGGTCGTCGGTGAACGACTTCTCCTCGGCGACGTCGTCCGGGCTCACGCCGGCGACCTCTTCGAGGATCTCGGCGAGGCCTGCGGTGATCTCGTCACGGGTCATTGTGGTTCTTTCCTCTCCTGGATGGATGGTGCGACGGCGGACCTGTCCGCCGGGGCCGGCCGGACGGGGTGCCGCCACGGCCGGGGGGTCAGGGGCAGCGGACGACCTGTCCGGCGTAGGTGAGGCCGCCGCCGAAGCCGAAGAGCAGCACCGGGGCGCCGGACGGCACCTCCCGCCGCTCGACCAGCTTGGACAGGGCCAGCGGCACGCTCGCCGCCGAGGTGTTGCCGGATTCGACGATGTCCTTGGCGATCACCGCGTTCGGCATGCCGAGCCGTTTGGCGATCCCCTCGATGATCCGGAGGTTGGCCTGGTGCGGTACGAAGGCGGCGATCTCCTCCGGCGCCACACCGGCCCGTTCGCAGGCCTGCAGGGCGAGCGGGGCCAGGGCGGTGGTGGCCCACCGGAAGACCGACTGCCCCTCCTGCTGGATGTACGGGCGCCAGCCCTCGATCCGGACCGCGTCGCTGCGTTCCGGGACGGAGCCCCAGAGCACCGGGCCGATCCCGCTCGGCTCGTCCGGGCCGGTGGCGGTGACCACCGCGGCCCCGGCCGCGTCGCCGAAGAGGATGCACGTCGACCGGTCGGTCCAGTCGGTGAAGTCGGAGAGCTTCTCGGCGCCGATCACGATGGCGTTGCGGGCCGCGCCGGCCTGCAGGGCGTGGTCGACGGTGCCGAGCGCGTACGAGAAGCCGGAGCAGGCGGTGTTGATGTCGTACGCGCCCGGGGCGTTGATCCCGAGCTTGGCGGCGACCCGGCAGGCCACGTTCGGGCTGCGGTCCACCGAGCTGCAGGTGGCGACGACGACGAGGTCGATGTCGGCGGGGCTCAGGCCGGAGTTGGCCAGCGCCTTGTCGGCCGCGGCGGCGGCCATGTCGGAGACGGTCTCGGTGTCGGCGATCCGCCGGGTGACGATGCCGACCCGCTCCCGGATCCAGGTGTCGTTGGTCTCCACCATCTGGGCGAGGTCGTCGTTGGTGAGCACCCGGGACGGCTGGTAGTGCCCGAGGGCGAGAATCCGGCTCACCGGCTCACCGTCCGGCGGTTCCTGGTGTCGCACTGACCGGTCATGAGAGCTGTCCTCCGATGCGGGCGAGGGGCTGGCCCGGGGCGACCGGGTCGTTGTGGTGGGCGAGCCATTCGGTGAGCACCCCGGCGGCGTGCGCGGTGACCTCGACCGTGCCCTGCCGGGTGCTGACGTGGCCGATGACCTGCCCGGAGTTGACCGTGTTGCCCTCGGTCAGGTCGTCGGCCGGGGTGAAGGTGCCGGGATCATCGGCGACCACGACCCGGAAGCGGGCGGTCGGTCCGGAACTGGCCGGGGCGCCGTGCCGGGCGATCAGGTCGCGGGCGGCGGCGAGGTCGTCCGGGGTGTTCAGGGTGACGATCTCCGGTACGGCGCCGCTGCCCTTGAGCTCCCGCTTGATCAGCCCGGCGAGGGTGCCCGCCGGCGGAAGCTCGATGACGGCGGTGACCCCGAGGTCGGCCAGGGTACGGACGCACAGGTCCCAGCGGACCGGAGCGGTGACCTGGCGGACCAGGCGCTGCACCATCTCCCGTCCGTGGGCGACGGCGACGCCGTCGGCGTTGGAGAGCAGGATCCGGGCCGGGTCGGTCGGGGTGATCCCGGCGGCGACCGTGGCCAGGGCCTGCTCGGCCGGGGTCATGTACGGGGTGTGGAAGGCGCCGGCGACCTGCAGGGTGATGACCCGGCTGCCCTTCGGCGGTTCGGCGGCGAACGTGGCCATCCGCTCGACCGCCCCGGCGACGACGATCTGGCCGGCGCCGTTGAAGTTGGCCGGGTGCAGTCCGTGTGCCTCGATGGCGGCCAGCACCTCGGCCTGGTCGCCGCCGAGCACGGCGGACATGCCGGTCGGTTCGAGGGCGCAGGCGGCGGCCATCTCCCGGCCGCGTACGCCGGCCAGGGTGACCGCGCTCTCCGGGGTCAGTACGCCGGCCAGGGCGGCCGCGGCGAGTTCACCGACGCTGTGTCCGGCGGTGACCGTCACGTCGTACGCCGGAAGCTGTTCGGCGGCGAGCAGCGCGGCGGCGACCAGCAGCGGCTGGGTCCGGGCGGTGTCCCGGATCTCGTCGGCGTCGCCCTCGGTGCCGAGCCGGACGAGGTCGACGCCGGCGAGCGCGGAGAACCAGCGCAGGCGCGCCTCGGCGCCGGGCAGGTCGAGCCACGGGGTCAGGAAGCCCGGCTTCTGGGAACCCTGGCCGGGGGAGAGTACGGCGAGCACGGTTACGACTCTGCTGGATCATCCGCTCGGACGTGCTTGCCGTGATGTACCAATCCGCACTACCAGCTTTGTGAGTTACCTACAAAAATCCATGGTGGTCATGGACTTCCCGGGATGTCTGTCCTGAACGGCACCTAATGTCCGTGCGTGGGACCCACCGGCGCGGACGGGTCGAGGCGTCCGATCGTCAACGCCATCCGCAGCGCGAACGCGTCCCGGGCGGTCAGCGGTGAGAAACCCGTCACGTCCGCCACCCGGCGCAGCCGGTACCGGACGGTGTTCGGGTGCACGAAGAGTGTACGGGCCGCGCTCTCCAGCACCCCGTTGGCGGCGAAGAACGCGTCCAGCGTCTCCAGGAGTTCCCCGCCGGCCCGGACCAGGGCCGCGTACGCCTCCTGCCGGAGCATCCGGCGCGCCTCGGGGTCCCCGGCCAGCGTCCGTTCCGGCAGCAGGTCGGCGGCGGCCACCGGCCGGGGCGCCGCCGGCCAGGCGGGCGCGGCCCGGAAACCGGCCAGCGCGGCCCGCGCCGAGTCGGTCGCCGCGTCCAGGCTCGGCACCGCCGGCCCCACCACCACCGGACCGGGACCGAAGCCGGCGAGCAGTTTCTCGGTGGCGGCCAGCGGGTCACCGACCCCGCCGAGTACCACGACGAGCCGGTCGCCGTGCACCCCGCCGATCATCTCCAGCCCGAGCCGCCGGGTGACCCGGTAGATCGTGTGCAGCACCGCGGTCACCTCCCCACCCGGTGAGCGGCCGACCGCCACCGCCACCGGCGGCGCGTCCGACCAGCCCAGCGCCGCCGCCCGACTGGCCAGCACGTCCGGTGAGTCGCCCCGGAGCAGCGCGTCGACCAGCAGCGCCTGCAGCCGGGCGTCCCAGGACCCGCGTGACTCGGCGGCCCGGGCGTAGACCCGGGCCGCGGCGAACGCGATCTCCCGGGAGAACTTCAGCACCGCCTCGTGCAGCAGCCGCTCCTCGCCCGGCGCGGCCAGGTGCGGGACCTGCTGCTCCACGACGTCGATGGTGACCTTGATCAGCGCCACCGTCTGCTGCAGGCTGATCGACCGGGCCAGGGCCCGGGGCGCCGCGGCGAAGACCTCGTCGGAGACCTCCTGCGGACTGTCCGGCGCACCGGCGTCCGTACTGGCCGGCCGGGACCGCAGCCACTCGACAAGCGACCGCACCCCGGCCTGGGCGACCAGCATGACCCAGGACCGCTGCTCGGCGGGAAGCTCACGGAACCACGGCAGTGTCTCGTCCATCCGGGCCACGCTCGCCGTGGCGAGGGCGCCCGCCGCCCGCTCGATCTGGCGCAGCGTCGCCGCCAGCTCGCCGTCCCCCGCCTCGTTGCCCACCGACCCAGCCTGCCACGTCGGAACCCGGCGGCCACCACCCGGTGCGTGGCATCATGCTCCGATGGTCGCCCGTCCATCCCTGGTCGTACCGCTGTCCGCCGCCGCCGGGTTCCTGCTCCTGCTGGCCCTCACCGTCGCCGGCTGGGCGCCGTTGGACCGCGTCGACCTCGCGGTCAGCGACGTTTTCCGGGAGTACGGCGAGCGCCGGCCCGACCTCGTCGCCGTGTTCCGGGTGGCGACCGACGTCGCCGCCACCGTGCCGTTCGTGGCCGCCGGCCTGGTGACCGGGCTGGCTCTGGCGGTCCGGGGCGACCGCCGGCCGGCGGCGTTCTGTGTGGCGGTGACCGTGCTGGTGCCGGTGCTCTGGGCGCTGATGCACTGGCTGGTGTACCATCCCCGGCCGGTCGACGGCTTCGTGGTGGTGACCAGCAACGGCTTCCCGAGCGGGCACACCAGCAACGCGGCGGCGGCCGCGCTGGTCGTCGTACTCCTGCTCTGGTCGGGGCTGGGCCCGGCGGGCCGGGCGCTGACCGTCGGGCTGGCCGTGGTCTTCGGGGTCCTGGTCGGGCTGACCCGGGTGGCGCTGGTGGTGCACTGGCCGACCGACGTGCTCGGCGGCTGGCTGTTGGCCCTCGCCGTCGTGCCGCTGGTCGCCCGGCTGGTCGCGGCCCGGCCGGCCGCCGACGCGGATCGCCGGGTGGCGGCCCGTCCCGCAGCCTGACCGCCGGTGGCGACCGGGCCGACCGGTACGTCTCCGGTCACGGCTCGGGCAGGTGCAGTTCCTGGGCGAGGATGGCTGCCTGCACCCGGCTCCGCAGACCGAGTTTGCCGAGGATCCGGCTGACGTGGGTCTTGGTGGTGCTCTCCGCCATCACCAGCCGGTCGGCGATCTGCTGGTTGGAGAGACCGAGCCCGAGGCAGGCCAGCACGTCCCGTTCCCGGGGGGTGAGTTCGGCGACCGCCGCCCGGCCGGCCGCCGGGACGACCGGTGCGGTGGCCGCGAAGGCCGTGATCAGGCGACGGGTGACCGCCGGGGCGATGAAACCCTCACCCCGGGCCACCGTACGCACCGCCTCGACCAGTCCCTCGGCGTCGGTGTCCTTGAGCAGGAAACCGGCCGCTCCGGCCCGTAGCGCGCCGAAGACGTACTCGTCGAGGTCGAAGGTGGTCAGTACCAGGACGTCGGCGAGTCCCTCGGTGACGATCTCCCGGGTCGCGGAGACGCCGTCCAGCCGGGGCATCCGGACGTCGAGCACGGCGACGTCCGGCCGCAGCCGACGGCAGAGCGCGACCGCCTCCTCACCGTCGGCGGCCTGCCCGACCACCGTCAGTCCCGGCGCACCGGCGAGGATCAGGACGAGACCGGCCCGTACCGCCTCCTGGTCGTCGGCGACCACCACCCGGACGGGTGGGGCGGCCCGGTTGTCACTGGCGCTGATGGGGTCCTCCGTGCTGGTCCGGCTCGCCGGTCACGCCGGTGCGCTCGACGGGTACGGGTGGGTTCGGTGGGTCCGCTCGGCTACCGGCAGTTCGGCGCTCACCCGCCAGCCGTGGTCGCAGGGGCCGGCGGTGAACCGGCCGTGCAACAGGGCGACCCGTTCCCGCATCCCGATCAGGCCGGCTCCGGCGCCCGGCAGCCCCGTCCCGGCCGGTGTCCGGTCGGCACCCGGAGCGCCGGTGGCCCCGCGGGCCAGCCGGTTCTCGATGGTGAGCCGGACCGACCCGGGCCGGTGGGCGACGGTCAGGGTTGCCGGCCCCGTACCGTGCTTGAGCGCGTTGGTCAGCGCCTCCTGGACGATCCGGTACGCGGCCAGGTCCACCCCGACCGGCAGCGGCTCGGGTTCGCCGAGCGTCTCGAACCGCAGCGGCAGGCCGGCACCCCGGGCCTGGTCGACCAGCCGGTCCACCTCGGCGAGCCGGGGCCGGACCGGCCCGTCCACGGCCAGCGGCGCCGGTACGTCCCGGTCAGCCCCCGTTTCGGCACTCTCGGCCGGCTCGCGGAGCAGGCCGATCATCTGCCGCATCTCGGCGAGCCCCTGCACACTGTTCTCCCGGATCACCCGCAGCGCCTGTTCCACCTGGGCCCGGTCCAGGCTGCTGACGGAGAGCACGGCGGTGGCGTGGATGGCGACCGCGCTCAGGTGGTTCGCGACGACGTCGTGCAGTTCCCGGGCCATCCGACTGCGCTCCGCGGCCACCGCCTGGCGGCGGTCGAGCTCGGCCAGCCGGGCGGTCTGCTCGGCCCGGGCCCGCTCGGCGGCGGCCTGGTCGCGGTACTGCCGCACACCGATCCCGCTGACCACCGGCAGTACCCCGATCAGCGCCACCGGCACGGCCAGGGCGAGGCCGTGCCAGGACCACGGGCCGAGGAAGATCATGCCGAGCGCCGCGGCCAGCCCGGTGAGGGCGATGTTGATCCAGAGCAGCCAGCGCCACATCCGGGGTGGGCCGTACACGCAGGCGTCGAAGAGCACCTGGGTGTAGACGAGGGTGGTGGCCAGGGACGAGCCGCAGGCCAGGTCGATGAGGAAGGCGACGGTGCCGAGGGTCAGACCGGTCCGGGTCGCCACCCGGCGCAGTGCGACCGCCACGGAGGTCGTCGTGAGCAGGGCGAGGGATACCCCGGCCGGCGGGTCGAGGATCCCCTCGTTGAGTGGGTGGTACACCGCCAGCAGGAGTAGTCCGCCCAGGTACGAGGCGGACGCCAGTACGATGTCCCGGGACATCGTCCCGCGTTCCAGGTTCCGCCAGGCCGCCACGTTCCGATCCCATCACATCGTCCGGGCCGTCCCCTCGGTCCGGACGACGAAGCGATCCCGGCCCGCATCCGTCAAAGGATGTACAGACCAGGGAAGCGGGCCGCCCGGCCGCGCCCATTCGGGTTGGAATGCTCAGGTTCTGTCGACGGTGGCGTCGAGTCCGTCGGCTCCGACCAGTACGGTGACAAGGTCCCGGCGACGTGGACGCCCCACCCGGTCCCCGGCCGGAGCCCTCGGCGTCCGACGCCGATGCCGGGCGAACCGCCCGGGCAGCGGCGAGCGTGAGGAGGCTTGGATGGCGCAGGACGCCGGACAGGGCTGTGCCGAGGAGGAGCCGAACTCGCTGTTGGGCGGGGACGAGCCGCCGCTCGGTCCGGCCGGCCGGCTCCGCTGGGTCTGCGGCGCCGGTGCCGGGCTCCCGACGGCCCCGCGCGACGGCAAACCGGTCCGGCCCGGGACCGACCCGGTCGGTACGGACGTCGACCATCCCGACGCGGCCGGGCCACCGACGCCGGTCGGCGCGACCGAACAGGCGCCGCAGCGGTCGAGACTGATTCCCCGCCCCCGTTCCGCTGGACGGGACGGGGACAACCTCGCCGAGCCGTCACCGGCGGGCCCGGTGAACGGGACCGCCGGGGCACGGGGCGCGGCCAACGGGACCGCCGGGGCACCGGGGACGACTGCCGATCCGGCCGAGGACGTACCGGCGCCGGAGGAGCAGCGCCGGTCCGGCTGTCAGACGGATCGGCCGGGGTGGGCCGGGGCCCACCGGCACGGCGCGGTCCGGCCCTCCCACCGACGGGTACGCCGGGACCGGCCTCCGCGCCGGTGGTGCTGACCGCCGGTCAGCGGGTCCGGCGACGGACCAGGAGTGCGATTCCGGCCAGTCCGGCGGTGATCGACAGCAGCACGGCGCCGTTGAGCAGGATCAGGTGACGGAGGTCGCCGAGCAGCCGGTTGACGTCCTTCTCGGGGCCGATCGCCTCGTCCGGGATCACCCGCTCACCGCCGCCGACGCCACCGCCGACCACACTGACCTCCGGCTCGGGGAGTGGGGCACCGGCCGCCAACAGCGTCTCGGTCATGGTCAACCGGCCGAAGAACCAGGCCGCGCCGGGCCGGCTCTTGTCCGGCTGCTTCGCCGGCCGGAAGGCACGGGGGCCGCCCTTGGCCAGCGGGTAGAGATCGAAGGTCTGCTTGGCGGCGTCGTCGACGTGCACCACGAGGGTGTACTTCGGCCCCAGGTCGGCCGCCTTCGGTGCGGTGGTCTGCCCGTCGCCCTTGAGCCAGCTGACCTGGTCGAGCACCGCCGCGAACAGGTCGGGACTGGCGTCCGCCCGTACCGTCAACGGGTTCGCCAGGTCCTTGCCGGTGATCACGATCGAGGTGGGTTTCGGCGCCGGCTTGGCGTACGCGGCGCTGCCCGCACCCAGCCAGCCACCGGTCGCCAGCAACAGCGTGACAACCCCGATGAGCCGACGGTTCACCCTTCCGGCCATCGCTGACCTCCTCGCCCCGTCTCGATGGTGGCCATGATGCAGGTCACGCGCTGGTTGGTCGGTGGGAAGACGACACTGTCCCGGATGGACCCGCCGTCTTCACTACGTAGACTCCGCAGAACGCCGCTCGGTTGCACCTGAACGAGCAGTTATTGAAACTATCTGCGATCCAGGGTCGACTGAGGAGTCGAGCCATTGATCGGTAGGGCGAATCGTAGCGGACGGAGGCGACCATGCGGTCCGGGGTCACCCGTTTCGGGACACTGGTGCTGAGCGTCGTGGTGGTGGCGCTCTGCGTACTTCTGCCGGCCGGGCCGGCGGCCGCGCACAACTCCCTGACCGGCAGCGACCCGCGTGACGGGGCCCGCCTCGACAGCGCGCCGAAGCACGTACGGCTGAGCTTCCTGGCCCGGCTCGATCCCGGCACCACGCGGGTCACCGTCACCGGGCCAGACGACAACCCGGTGACCGTCGGTAGGCCCGCCTTCTCCGGATCCCGGGTCACCGTGCCGGTCCGGCCGGTCGCCGCCGGGCGCTACCTGGTCCGGTACGAGGTCGCCTCCGGCGACGGGCACCCGATCAGGGGGGACGTCGAGTTCACCCTGACCGTGGCGGCCGCGCCGACCGCCCCGCCGACCACCGGACCGGCGTCCTCGACGGCCGCCGCCCCGACGGTGTCGGCCAGCCCGTCGGCGGACCCGTCCGGCACGCCGGTGGCCGCCCCGGTCACGCCGACGTCGGGGGAGGATGGTGGAACGCCGTGGTGGCCCTGGGTGCTCGGCGCCGGGGTGGTGCTCGCCGCGCTCACCGGCGGCCTGCTGCTCCGTCGTCGCCCGACCCGTGACAGGCCGACCGACTGATCCGGGCTCGGCCGGCTGTGCCGTGACAGGCCGGCCGACTGCGCCGTGACAGGCCGGCCGTCGACACCCGGCCCGCCGGGCGGCGGACCGGGCGCGGTCCTTCGGTCAGATCAGCCGGGTACGGGCGGCCCGCAGCCGGGTCAGCGACCGGTCCCGACCGAGTACGGCCATCGACTCGAACAACGGCAGGCCGACGCCCCGTCCGGTGATCGCCACCCGGACCGGTGCCTGGGCCTTGCCGAGCTTGAGACCCCGACGGGTGCCGACCTCCTCCAGCGCGGCCTTGATCGGCTCGGCCGACCAGTCGGCGAGTGCCTCGAAGGCGGCGATCGTCTCGTCCAGGAGTTCGGCCGCGCCCTCCTTCATCGCCTTCGCCCACGCCGCCTCGTCGATCAGCGGCGAGTCCAGGAAGAGGAAGTCGACGTTCGGCACGATCTCGCTGAGCACCGCGATCCGGGTCTGGGCCAGCGGTGCCACGGCGGCGAAGGCGGCCGGGTCGAACTCGGCCGGCTGCCAGGGCGGCGGGGCGACGGTGTCGGTGCCGGTGAGCCACGGCTGGCAGGCGGCGACGAAGTCGTCGACCGGCAGGGCCCGGATGTACTCGCCGTTGAAGGCCCGCAGCTTCTTCTCGTCGAAGAACGCCGGTGACGGGTTCACCTCGGTCAGCCGGAACTCCGACTCGATCACGGACCAGGGCACGATCTCCCGGTCGCCGGAGGGTGCCCAGCCGAGCAGCATCAGGTAGTTGCGCATCGCGTCGGCCAGGTAGCCCTCGTCCCGGTACGCCTCGAGGGCGACCTTGTCGCGGCGCTTGGAGAGCTTCTGGCGCTTCTCGTTGACCACCACCGGCACGTGGGCCCAGATCGGCGGCTTGACCCCGAGGGCGTCCCAGAGCAGCTGCTGCTTGGGGGTGTTCGGCAGGTGCTCCTCGGCCCGGATCACGTGGGTGATGCCCATGGTGAGGTCGTCGACCACGTTGGCCAGCAGGAAGACGGCCGAGCCGTCGCCCCGGGCGATCACGAAGTCCTCGATGAGCTTGTTCTCGAAGGTCGGCTCGCCGCGGATCAGGTCGACCACCACGGTCTCGCCCTCGTCCGGGGTACGGAACCGCAGCGCCCGTCCCTCACCCGGCGCCAGGTCACGGTCCCGGCAGAAGCCGTCGTAGCCCTGGTACTGCGAGCCGGTCCGAGCCTGGATCGCCTCCCGGGTGCAGTCGCAGTAGTACGCCCGTCCCTCGGCGTGCAGCCGGCTGGCGGCGTTCCGGTGTTCACCGGCGTTGGCCGACTGGAAGTGCGGACCCTCGTACGTGCCGCGTTCGATCCCGATCCAGTCCAGCGCGGAGAGGATCCCCTCGGTCCACTCGGGTCGGTTGCGGGCCGCGTCGGTGTCCTCGATCCGTAGGACGAAGACACCTCCCTGCTGCTTGGCGAAGATCCAGTTCTGCAGGGCCGAGCGGGCACCGCCGACGTGGAACATTCCAGTCGGGGAAGGGGCAAAGCGTACGCGTACCGTCACGGTGCCAGCCTAGTCAGCCGGCCGGGGGCGCCCGCCACCAGGTTTCCGGTCCGCACCCGCCTCGGCGCGAGGTGCCGCACCCGCCCAGGGCAGGTGCCGCGCCCGCCACGCCGGAGGCGCCGCGCCGGTTCCGGCGAATCGGTCTCAAGCGCCAGAAACCACACCGAGGTAGTTCATTCCGGCGTGTCGCCGGCAAGACGTCCGTTTTACCCCGTAATCCTCAATAAGCTGCCGATGGTTACCAGGTTGTCCGCAATGGAGGCGACTGAAGGATGATGCTCATCGAACGCAGCACGCGGGTGGCGGCGCCGATCGAGGCGGTGTGGGACCTGGTCCAGCGGGCCGAGCACCTGCCGGAGTGGCTGGCCGGGGTACGTCAGGCAGAGGTGCTCTCCGGGGAGGGCATCGGCCGGCGGCAGAAGGTGCACGCCGCCGGCCGCGCGTTGGACGCGGAGGTCATCGCGTACCAGGAACCGACCCTGATCGCCTGGCGTGAGCGGGCCGAGGGAGCGGGCGCGCGGGCCGAGGCGCGGACCGAGATCTACGTCGAGCTGGCCCCGGAGGAGGACGGCACGACGGTCCGACTGATCATGGTGCGCTGGCCCGCCGGCCCGGTCAGCGGCGCCCTGCTGCGCTGGGGCATGCGCCGGGTCGGCGCCGACCTCGAGGGCTCCCTCGCCCGGCTCACCGGCCTCGCCACGGTCGGTTGAGCCGCCCGGTGCCGAGCCTGCGCCCGTACCGCCGCCGGTCCGCCCGCCGGCGGCGCCGGCGCCCTGGAGGTCCCGGGCAGAGCCGTGGGGGCGGGTGGCGTCCGACGCCACCCGCCCCCTCGTCCTGTCACTCGTCGTGACCCAGCCGGTCAGGAGTCCCCGCCGGTCTCGCCCACCGGGGCCGCCGCGACGTCGTCGATCGCGTACTTCTTCGCCGCCTCGGCCGGTACCGACGGCGGTACGACCCCGCCCAGCGCCAGCTGACGCAGCGTGGCCACGGCCACCGACTCGGCGTCGACGTGGAAGTGCCGACGCAGCGCGTGCCGGGTGTCCGACAGGCCGAAGCCGTCGGTACCCAGCGAGGTGTAGGCACCGGGGATCCAGCGCGAGACCAGGTCCGGCACCGCGCGCATCCAGTCGCTGACCGCGATCACCGGACCGTCCGACCCGGCCAGCTTCTGCTGGATGTACGGCACCCGGGGCTCGTCGCCGGGGTGCAGGAGGTTGTACTCCTCGCACTCCACCGCGTCCCGGCGCAGCTCGGTCCAGGAGGTGACCGACCAGACGTCGGCCGCCACCCCCCACTCGTCGGCCAGCAACTGCTGCGCCTTCAGCGCCCACTGCATGCCGGTGCCGGAGGCGAGGATGTTGGCGCGCGGCGCGGAGCCGCCCTTGCCGCCGGAGACCGCCGGGGCCGGCGAGTACCGGTAGATCCCCTTGAGTAGCCCCGCCACGTCCACGTTCGCCGGCTCGGCCGGCTGCAGGATCGGCTCGTTGTAGACGGTGAGGTAGTAGAAGACGTTCTCCGGCTTGTCGCCGTACATCCGGTGCAGGCCGTGTTCGAAGATGTGCGCGATCTCGAACGCGAACGCCGGGTCGTACGCCACCACGGCCGGGTTGGTCGCGGCGATCAGGTGCGAGTGGCCGTCCTCGTGCTGCAGACCCTCACCGTTCAGGGTGGTCCGGCCGGCGGTGGCGCCGAGCACGAAGCCCCGGGCCATCTGGTCGGCGGCCGCCCAGAACGCGTCACCGGTGCGCTGGAAGCCGAACATCGAGTAGAAGATGTACAGCGGGATCATCGGCTCGCCGTGCGTCGCGTACGACGTACCGGCGGCGGTGAACGAGGCGACCGAGCCGGCCTCGTTGATCCCCTCGTGCAGGATCTGCCCGGTGGTGGCCTCCTTGTACGACAGGAACAGCTCCCGGTCGACCGAGGTGTACCGCTGGCCGTGCGGCGAGTAGATCTTCTGGGTCGGGAAGAGCGAGTCCATGCCGAAGGTACGGGCCTCGTCCGGGATGATCGGCACGAACCGCTTGCCGAACTCCCGGTCCTTCATCACGTCCTTGAGCAGCCGGACGAAGGCCATCGTGGTGGCGACCTTCTGCTTGCCGGAGCCCTTCTTGACGTCGGCGAAGCGCTCCTTGCCCGGCACCGGCAGCGGCGCCCACTCGGTCCGCCGGGTCGGCAGGTAACCGCCGAGCTGCTGGCGCCGCTCGCGCAGGTACTCCATCTCCTCGGACTTCTCGCCCGGGTGGTAGTACGGCGGCAGGTAGGGGTTGTCCTCCAGCGCCGAGTCCGGGATGTCGAGGTAGAGCCGGTCACGGAAGCTCTTCAGGTCGCTGAGCGTGAGCTTCTTCATCTGGTGGGTCGCGTTGCGGCCCTCGAAGCTCGAACCCAGCGTCCAGCCCTTGATCGTCTTCGCCAGGATGACGGTCGGCTGGCCGGTGTGCTCCATCGCCGCCTTGTACGCCGCGTACAGCTTGCGGTAGTCGTGCCCACCCCGCTTGAGGTTCCAGATCTCGTCGTCGGTCATCCCCTCGACGAGCTTGCGGGTGCGCGGGTCGCGGCCGAAGAAGTGCTCCCGGACGTATGCCCCGGACTCCGCCTTGTAGGTCTGGTAGTCGCCGTCCGGCGTGGTGTTCATCAGGTTGACCAGCGCGCCGTCGGTGTCCGCGGCGAGCAGCGGGTCCCACTCCCGGCCCCAGACCACCTTGATGACGTTCCAGCCGGCGCCCCGGAAGAACGCCTCCAGCTCCTGCATGACCTTGCCGTTGCCCCGGACCGGGCCGTCCAGCCGCTGCAGGTTGCAGTTGATCACGAAGGTGAGGTTGTCGAGCTCCTCGCGGGCCGCCGCGCCGATCGCGCCGAGCGACTCCGGCTCGTCCATCTCACCGTCACCGAGGAACGCCCACACGTGCTGCTGCGAGGTGTCCTTGATGCCCCGGTGGTGCAGGTAGCGGTTGAACCGCGCCTGGTAGATCGCATTGAGCCCGCCGAGACCCATCGAGACGGTCGGGAACTCCCAGAAGTCCGGCATCAGCCGCGGGTGCGGGTACGACGGCAGCCCGCCGCCGGGATGCGAGAGCTCCTGCCGGAAACCGTCGAGCTGGTGCTCGCTCAGCCGGCCCTCCAGGTACGCCCGGGCGTACATGCCGGGGGAGCCGTGACCCTGGTAGAAGATCTGGTCCCCACCACCCGGGTGGTTCTTGCCCCGGAAGAAGTGGTTGAAGCCCACCTCGTAGAGCGACGCCGAGCTGGCGTACGTGGAGATGTGGCCGCCGACGCCGATCTCCGGCCGCTGGGCCCGGTGCACGAGCATCGCCGCGTTCCACCGGATGTATGCCCGGATCCGCCGCTCGATGTGCTCGTCCCCGGGGAACCAGGGTTCCCGCTCCGGGGGGATGGTGTTGATGTAGTCGGTGGTGGTCAGGGGTGGGACCCCCACCTGGCGTTCCCTGGCCCGCTCCAGCAGGCGCAGCATGACGTACCGTGCGCGTTTGGCGCCGCGTTCGTCGATGACACCGTCGAGTGACTCGACCCACTCGCTTGTTTCTTCGGGGTCGATGTCCGGAAGCTGGCTCGGCAGGCCGTCGCTGATCACCGGGCGCTTGCGTTCCGTGGCCACAGGCGTTCCCTAGGTTGTGTGTGGGATAGGTCTCTAGCGCCATCCTGCCTCCTTGTGCCGGTGTCCGTCACGTCTAGACCCGCCAGAGGCGATGCTCGACACAGGTACCAGGGGGTAACTTTCCGGCAACACGTCGTTCTCGGACACGGACCAGGCAGGCGTTCATGAATGGGACGGACGGCCGGTGCGGCAGACTGGGCACATGGACAGTGAGGTGATCACCATCCGGACCGGTTCCCGTCCGGTGGTCCGGGACATCACCCAGGAGGCCGAACGGTTCCTCGCCGGCCGGGGCGACGGGCTGCTGCACGTCTTCGTGCCGCACGCCACCGCCGGCCTGGCCATCATCGAGACCGGCGCCGGCTCCGACGACGACCTGCTGACCGCGCTCGACGACGTACTGCCCACCGACGACCGCTGGCGGCACCGGCACGGCTCGCCCGGGCACGGGCGGGACCACGTGCTGCCGGCCTTCGTGGCGCCGTACGCGACCCTGCCGGTGCTCGGCGGGCGGCTCGCCCTCGGCACCTGGCAGTCGATCTGCCTGGTCGACCCGAACGGCGACAACTCCACCCGCCAGGTCCGCTTCTCCTTCCTCGCCGGCTGACGGCCGGCCGGCTGGACGGGAGCGCCACCCGATCCGGGCCACCCGGAACGGGTGGCCCGGATCGGCTAGCCTCGCGCGGATGACACCCTCCCCGATCGAGGCGCCGATCGTCGCCGTCACCGTCTTTCCGGACCGGGCCCGGGTCACCCGCCGGGCCGACCTCCGGCTGCCCGCCGGCGAGCACCGGGTACGGATCGGCCCGCTTCCGCTCGGCCTGCGGCGGGACTCGCTGCGGGTCGGCGGTCGTGGGCCGGCGAGCGTGCTCGGCGTGGACGTGGCGACCGACGTGCGACCCCGGAGCGCCGAGCCGGGCGCGGTCGAGCTGGAGCGGCGGCGCCGTGAGCTGACCGCCGAGATCGCCGAGCTGGCCGACGCGGAGACCGTCGAGACCCGCCGTACGGAGTTCCTGACCCAGCTCGCCCAGCGGGCCGGCGGCACGTACGCCCGGGCCCTGGCCGGCGGCGACGCGACGCCGGGCGACGTCCTCGGCTTCACCGACGCGGTGGCCGAGCAGACCGCCGCGAGTCAGGCCCGGCGGCGGGACCTGACCCGGCGGCGTGACGAGGTCCAGGAGCGGCTGGCCGCCGTCGACCGGGAACTCGCCGCGCTGCCCGGCAAGCGGCAGCCGGACCGGCTCACCGCCGAGGTGGTCGTCCAGGTCGAACCCGACGGTGCCGGCGAACCCGGCCCGGAGGCCACCGTCGAGGTCCGACTCGAGCTGTCGTACGTGGTCGACGGGGCGGGCTGGACCTCCTCGTACGACCTGCGTCTGGTCGACGAGACCCTGACCCTCACCTGGTTCGGGCAGGTCAGTCAACGTACCGGTGAGGACTGGCCGGAATGTGAGCTGCTGCTCTCCACCGCCCGGCCGACCACCGGCACCAACCTGCCGGAACTGAGCCCGTGGTATCTGGACCAGGCGGACCCGACGGCCTGGATGGCGAAGGAGGCCGCCCGGGGCGGCGGACCGGTACGCGCGTTCGCCGCCGCCGCACCGTCAGGCGGGCCGGGTGGACCGGGGCGCCCCGGATCCGCGCCCCGGCCACCGGCACCGGTCGCCCAGCCGACCGCGACCCTGGAGCAGGGCGTGGCGGCGGCCACCTACCAGCCGGCCCGTCCGGTGGCGGTGCCGGCCGACGGCGGTACGCACCGGGCGGTCGTCGCGGTGCTCGAACTCGGGTCCACCCTCGACTACGTCACCGCGCCGGTGCGTACCCCGGACGTGCACCTGCGGGCGACGGTGACCAACAGCTCCGACCACACCCTGCTGCCCGGCTCGGCGTCGGTGTTCCACGGCAACGACTTCGTCGGCGCCACGAAGCTGCCGACCTGGGCGCCGGGGGAGGAGGTCGAGTTGGCGCTCGGCCTGGACGACCGGATCCGGGTCAAGCGCGAGCTGGTCCGCCGCACGGACACGAAGGCCACCCTCGGGTCGACCCGGCGCCGGGAGGTGGAGTACCGGACCACCCTGGCCAACCACACACCCCGGCCGGCCCGGATCACCGTGCTCGACCAGTTGCCGGTCTCGCGCGGCGAGGGGATCACCGTGCGCGAGCTGCGGCTCGACCCGGCCCCGACCGAGCGGGGTGACCTGGGCGAGCTGCGCTGGCGGCTGGAACTGCCCCCGGGCGGGTCCCGGGCGATTCTGTTCGGCCTGCGGGTGGAACTGGCCAAGGGCGTCGACCTGACCGGCTGGCGCGAGTAGTCGCCAGGATCCCCCTGGACGGCCGGTGCCGGCCGACCCGGACCCGAACCGGGTCGGCCGGCACCGTGGGTGGGTTCCGGCGCGCGGGCACGCCCGCCGGAACCGCGGGTTCGGCTCAGGGCCGGACGGTCTCCTGGGCAACCGGGTCGACGGCCGGGGCGCTTCCGGTCCGGGTGGCGGCGGACGCGGGCGGGTCGAGCGGCCGGTCGTACGTCTGGTGCAGGCCCGGTGCCCGGTCCTCGACCACGAACGACGCCCGGGTGTGCACCGGCGCGTCCGGCGTGGTGACGTACGGCAGCACCTTGAAGTCGACCGCGAGTTCGTCGGCCCTGATCTTCGTCAGGACGTAGCCGCGCTGGTTGTTGTAGAACTTCAGGTGCGGGTTGATCTTCAGGAACGAGTGGTCGGCGGGGTTCGAGTCCGCGCCGTTGCCGGTGGTGGAGATCGAGGAGCAGACCAGTTCGGTGCCGACCGTCCGTGAGGTCGGGTCGGCGTAGTCGAGCTTCAGCTCACTGGCCCAGTGCGCGTGCACGTCGCCGGTGAGGACCACCGGGTTGCGGACCCCGGCGTTCAGCCAGCCCCGGGTGATCCGGTCCCGGGAGGCGACGTAGCCGTCCCAGGAGTCCATGCTGGTGACCGTCGCCGGGCCGGCGTTGTTGTCCCGCTGGGCGAAGAAGACCTGCTGGCCGAGGATGTCCCAGCGGGCGTCCGAGCGGTGGAAACCGTCCAGCAGCCAGCGCTCCTGCTCCGGCCCGGTGATCGAGCGGGCCGGGTCGAGGGCGGCCGGGCAGTCCTGGTAGCCGTCGCCGCAGGCCTGGTCGTCGCGGTACTGCCGGGTGTCGAGCATGTGGAAGTTCGCCAGCCGGCCCCACCGGATCCGCCGGTAGAGCTGCATGTCGATGCCGCGCGGTACGGAGGTGCGACGCAACGGCATGTTCTCGTAGTACGCCTGGAACGCGGCCTTCCGCCGGGCCAGGAAGTCCGGCTGCGGGATGTCGGGCTTCTCGTACACCTCGTCGGCCCAGTTGTTGTCCAGTTCGTGGTCGTCCCAGACCACCAGCCAGGGCGCGGCGGCATGTGCGGCCTGCAGGTCGGCGTCGGTCTTGTACTGCGCGTGCCGCTGCCGGTAGTTGGCCAGCGTCACGGTCTCCGGACCCTCGTGGTCCCGGATGTTGCCGCCCGGGATCGTGTAGCTGTCCCTCGTGTACTCGTACTGGTAGTCGCCGAGGTGCAGGACGAGGTCCGGCTCCTCCTCGGCGAGCCGCCGGTAGGCGGTGAAGTAGCCGTGCTCGTACTGGGAGCAGGAGGCGAAGGCCATGGTGAGGGTGCCACCGAGCGCCCACGGCGCCGGGGCGGTGCGGGTCCGGCCGACCGGCGAGGTGTGCTTCTCGGCGTGGAACCGGTAGAAGTACTCACGTCCCGGGGACAGTCCGTCGAGTTCGACGTGCACACTGTGCCCGGTCTGCGGGCGGGCCAGCGCCGTGCCCCGGCGTACCACGTGCCGGAACCGTTCGTCGGCGGCGACCTCCCAGCGGACCGGCACGGTGCGGTCCGGCATGCCGCCCATGCCGTCCTCGGCCAGCGGCTCGACCGCGAGTCGGGTCCAGAGCACAAAACCGTCGGCGTCCGGGTCGCCGGAGGCGACCCCGAGGGTGAACGGGTCGGTGCGCAGCGGTCGGGCGGCGGCGGCCGCGGTGGGCAGGGCGGTCAGCGCGCCGGCGGCGCCGACCGCGGCACTGGTGGCCAGAAGGGTACGGCGGGACAGGGCCATCGAGATCTCCCAAGATCCGGTGGACAGACTGGCAAGCACGTTGGTCGGCACCGGTGCCGGGAACGGAGCGTGGCGATAGCCGTCGGCCGAACAACCGGTGAAGGGACGGTCGTGCGGTCGGCCGGGCCTTCGGCGACGGTTGGATGGCGCGATGACGACAGTCGGTCAGGCCAAAGGCGACGGTCGGTCGAGGTCGGCGGCAGTCGGTCAGGACGGTCCGGTGGTGCTGGGCGATGACGGGCGCAGCAGCCGGCGCAGTTCGGCGGGGGTCCGGCCGAGCTGCGCCCGTACCGTCCGGGTGAGGTGGGCCTGGTCCGCGAAGCCGAGGTCGGCGGCGAGCGCGGCCAGGCTGTCGGTGCCCTGTTCGAGCCGGTCGAGGGCCCGGCCGACCCGCAGCCGGTTGCGGTACCGGGTCAGCGGCACCCCGACCAGCTGCCGGAAGGACCGGCTGAGCCGGTACGGCGAGACGTCCAGCAGCCGGGCCAGCGGTACCAGTCCGGTCGCGGCCGGCTCTCCGTCGTGCAGTGCCTCCCGGGCGGCCTCGACGACCCGACGGTCCCGCGCCGCGTTTCCCGGTGTGCCGGCGGCCGGGGGGACGCCCGTTGCCCGCACGAGCAGGGCCACCAACCGCTCCGCCGCCGCGAACTCCGGGTCGGGACCGCTGCCGGCCCGACGGAGCAGCCGGTGGGCGAGATCGAGTTCGGCGTCGACGTAGACCGTTTCCGGAACCGGCCGTGCGTCGAGCAACTCGTGCCAGAGCGCCGTCGAGATCGTCAGTGCGGTGCAGTCGTCCCCGCCATGCGGATGGGCGAAACTCGCCTCGTCGTGCGGGTGCGCCAGATAGCCCAGCGTCTGGTCGAGCAGCGCCTCCCCGGTCCGTCCCCGGCGGCGGAACCCTCCGGCGCGGACCAGCACCAACTCGTACCGGTCGACGGGCTCCGGCGCGGACCAGCCGGTGTGGTCGTCGTGGCAGCGCACCGCGCAGATCCGGAAGTCGGGCTGGTCGACCAGCACAGTCGTGGTGCGCACGCCGGTCAGGCTAGGCCGGCCGGCGGTGGCCCGCCAACGGGGTTCGGACGCGGGCCGCCGCAAGATTGTTCAAGACGTCGGCCGGGGGCGGGCCGGAGAGTCTCCGGCATGACGGAGACACCTGCGCCGGCGACGGTCGCGGCGCCCGACCGGTCCGGCCTGGTCCGGACCGGGCCGATGCTGGCGGTGCTGCTGATCGGACAGGCGATGGCGACGATGGACGGTTCGATAGTCGCGGTGGCCGCCTCGACGATCCGGGCCGACCTGGGCGCCAGTGGCGCCGAGCAGCAGTTGCTGCTCGCGGCTTACACCCTGGCCTTCGCGGTGCTGGTGGTCACCGGCGCCCGCCTGGGTCAGCGGTACGGGCACGCCCGGATCTTCCGGCTCGGGTTGGCCGGTTTCACCGCCGCGTCGCTCTGCTGCGGCGTCGCGCCGGAGCCGGTGACCCTGCTGGCGGCCCGGGTCGGACAGGGATTGACCGGGGCGCTGATGGTGCCCCAGGTGCTGTCGATGATCCACCAGCACCTCTCCGGACCGGCCCGGTCCCGGGCGATCGGCCGGTACTCGATGGTGCTGGCCCTCGGTGTGGCCGCCGGTCAGATTCTCGGCGGGGCGCTGATCACCCTCGACCCGGCCGGGCTCGGCTGGCGGGCCGTGTTCCTGGTGAACGTGCCGATCGGGGTCGCGTTGCTGGTCGTGGCGGGCCGCTTCCTGCCCGTGGAGGAGCCGGCGCGGACGCCGTCCGACCGATCGGACCGACTGGACCTCGCCAGCGTGACAATGCTCGGCGCGGCGATGGCGGCGATCGTGTCACCGCTGGTCCTCGGCCGGGAACTCGGCTGGCCCGGTTGGCTCTGGCTGCTGTCGTTCGCCGTCGGCGCGGCCGGCCTCGCCGGCTTCGCCACGCGCCAGCGGCGGATGGCCACCCGGGGCGGCTCGCCGCTGCTCGACCTGCGGGTGCTGACCCACCCCGGGGTCCGCTCCGGACTGTTGGCCTGCTGCCTGGTGATGGGCGGGTACGCCGGGCTGGTCTTCGGGCTCGTCCTGCGTCTGCAGGACGGCACCGGGTATCCACCGCTGCTCGCCGGGCTCGCCTTTGTGCCGTACACGGTGGGTTTTGCGGTCTGCGGGCTGCTCGCACCCCGGTTGTCCGGGTGGCCGGCCGACCGGCTCCCGGTCGCCGGTCCGCTGCTGTTCGCGGCGGCCGCCGGCGCGTTGGCCCTGGTCTCCCGGGAGGACTGGCCGTGGGTCATCGCCAGCCTGCTGCTCTGCGGCGCCGGGGCCGGGCACGCCGCCGGGTTCAGCCCGCTGGTGACCCGGATCGCGGCCCGGATCCCGGCCGACGCCGGCGCGGCGCTCTCCGCACTGGTGTCGACCGGTACGTTGCTGGCCAGCGCGCTCGGGGTGGCCGGCCTCGGCGGTGTCTACCTGTCGACGAGCGGACCACAGGACGGGAATCCGACCGCCGGGCTGGGCGGCACGGTCGCGGTGCTCGTCGTGGTGCTCCTGGTCGCCGCCACACTCGCCGGTCACGCGGTCCGGAACCGTCGCCCGGACGGGTGACCGGTCCGGACGACGGTGAACCGCGATCAGCTCTGACGCTGCGCGGTCGCTGGTGGACGATGTGTGGTTGCCCTGCCCGCCCGGGCGTCGTGTCGAGTGGTCAGGGACGGCCGTGGTCGGTAATGCTGTGCGACGTGACCACCCCCCAAGATCTCGACGAACGGTTCCGGGAGGCGGTCGGCGCCCTCGTGGCGCCGGCGACCCGACGGGCGCCGGAGGAGCCGCTGCGCGACGGCGGCACCCTCGACGGGGCCCGGGCCCGGGAACTGTTCGACGCCCAACTGGTCAGCCGGCACCTGGATCTCGCCGCGCGGTGGCTACGGAGCTTCGGCGAGGGCTACTACACGATCGGCTCCTCGGGTCACGAGGGGAACGCGGCGGTGGCACTCGCCGTCCGGGCGACCGACCCGGCGCTGCTGCACTACCGGTCCGGCGCGTTCTACTGCGCCCGCGCCGGCCAGGCCGACGCGTCGCGTGACCCCGCCGAAGCCGGGGCGGACGGCGGGCGTCTCGCCCACCGGGTCGGCATCGCCGAACGGGTCGCCGAGGCGCTGCGCGGGCAGGAGAACGGCGGCGGCAGCGGCCCGCGCCGGACCGACGACGAGACCGGCGATCCGGACGCCCCGCCGGACGCGCTGCTGGGCGCCGCCCGCGACGTGCTGCGCGGCGTGGTGGCCTCCGCCGACGAGCCGGTCGCCGGCGGCCGGCACAAGGTCTTCGGCAACTCGGCGCTGGCGATCGTGCCGACCACCTCCACCATCGCCTCCCACCTTCCCCGGGCGGTCGGACTCGGGTTCGCCATCGAACGGCAGCGCCGCCGGGCCGACGGCCGGGCCCAGCCGACCGGCCGCCGACCGGCCGGCGGACCGGCCCGGGGCGGCGACGTCGACCCGTCCTGGCCGGCCGACGCGATCGTGGTCTGCTCGTTCGGGGACGCCTCGGTCAACCACGCCACGGCGGTCGCCGCGTTCAACACCGCCGGCTGGTGCGACCACACCGGGCTGCGCATCCCGGTGCTCTTCGTCTGCGAGGACAACGGGCTCGGCATCAGCGTGAAGTCGCCGGACGGCTGGGTGGCGAACACACTGCGGGCCAAGCCGGGGATCCGGTACTTCTCCGGCGACGGCTGCGACCTGGTCGAGGCGTACGAGGCGGCGGTCGAGGCGGCGGCCTGGGTACGCCGGCACCGGCGGCCCGCCGTACTGCACCTGTCGACGGTACGGCTGATGGGACACGCGGGGGCGGACGCGGAGGTCGCGTACCGGAGCACCGCCGAGATCAACCGGGACCTGGCCCGGGACCCGGTGGTCACCACCGCCCGACTGCTCGTCGAGTCCGGACTCGCCACCCCGGAGGAGCTGATCACCCGGTACGACGAGATCGGCTGGCAGGTGCGCAAGGTCGCCGAGGAGGTGATCGGCGAGCCGAAGCTGGACAATCCCGCCGACATCGTCGCGCCGCTCGCCCCGCGCCGACCGGTGCGGGTCGCCCGGGCGGTCACCGAGGCCGCCAACCGGGCCGCCGGGCCGGGCGCCGCCGCCCGGGCCGCCGCCTTCGGCGACAGGCTCCCGGAGAACGATGGGCCGCTCACCCTCGCCCAGACGATCAACGCGGCGCTGGCCGACGGGCTGATCGACTATCCGCAGATGACGGTCTTCGGCGAGGACGTGGCGGTCAAGGGCGGGGTGTACGGGGTGACCAAGGGGCTGCGGGAGCGGTTCGGCGCCCCCCGGGTCTTCGACACGCTGTTGGACGAGACCTCGATCCTCGGCCTCGGGCTCGGTGCCGGGCTCGGCGGGATGCTGCCGGTGCCGGAGATCCAGTATCTGGCGTACCTGCACAACGCCGAGGACCAGTTGCGCGGCGAGGCGGCGACGATGCAGTACTTCTCCCGGGGGGCCTACCGCAACCCGATGGTGGTGCGGATCGCCGGGCTGGCGTACCAGGAGGGGTTCGGCGGGCACTTCCACAACGACAACTCGCTTGCCGTACTCCGGGATGTGCCCGGGCTGGTGCTGGCGGTGCCGGCGCGGGCCGACGACGCCGCGCCGATGCTGCGGTCCTGCCTGGCCAGCGCGGCGGTCGACGGCAGTGTCTGCGTCTTCCTGGAGCCGATCGCGCTCTACCACACCCGGGACCTGTACGCCGAGGGCGACGGCGAGTGGCTCGCCCCGTACGCCGGACCGGGCGGCTGGTCGGCCGGCCACGTCCCGATCGGCCGGGGCCGGGTGTACGGGGTCGGCTCGGCCGAGGACATCACCATCATCACTTTCGGTAATGGTGTTCGGATGTCGCTGCGGGCCGCGGCGAAGCTGGCCGAGGAGGATATCGGCACCCGGGTGCTGGACCTGCGCTGGCTCGCCCCGCTGCCGGTCGCGGACATCATCCGGGAGGCCCAGGCGACCGGCCGGGTGCTGGTCGTGGACGAGACACGCCGGTCGGGAGGGGTCGGCGAGGGGGTGGTGGCGGCGCTGGTTGATGCCGGTTTTGTCGGGTCTGCTCGTAGAATCGCCGCTATCGACACTTTCGTCCCGTTGGGCCCGGCCGCCCGTCGGGTTCTCGTCTCCGAGGAGGCCATTACCCAGGGTGCCCGTACGCTGCTGGCACGGTAAATTCCCTTCGACTCGGTGCGCCACTTGCGCGCGGCCGGACAACTGTGTGGACTTTGCGTCATCGGCGTCACAGGGATGCCGCTGGCAGGGAGATGAGGAGGCACGTGACAGTGAGCGCGACCGCTGGTCAGGCCGCCGACGGAGTACGGAGTCTGGCGGACCGGTTCGGCATCGAGCCGGGGATGGTCGTCATGGAGATGGGGTACGACGACGACGTCGACCACGACCTCCGCGACGCCCTGACCGATCGCTGCGGAGAGCTGGTGGACGAGGACACCGACGAGGTCGTCGACGCGGTGCTGCTCTGGTACCGGGACGGCGACGGTGATCTGTTCGAGCTGCTCACCGACGCCCTGGGGCCGCTGGCCGACAACGGGGTGGTGTGGCTGCTGACGCCGAAGGCCGGACGGGACGGACACGTCGAGCCGAGCGAGATCAGTGAGTCGGCGCCCACCGCCGGCCTGCAGCAGACGTCGACGGTCAACGCCGGCAAGGACTGGAGCGCCGCCCGGCTGGTCCTCCGCCGTGGCGCCAAGGCCAAGAAGTAGCGCGGGCCACGGCAACGGGTGCCGCCCTCCCCGCCGGTGGTGCCGGTAAGGGCGCCAGGGGAGGCGGTACGCCGCGGTGGTGCGACGGTAACTGGCCAGCTCGGTGTGGCCACGATCGGAAGGAGACGCCAGATGCTGCTCGAGGTGGGTGCGCAGGCACCGGACTTCGTGCTGAAGGACCAGAACAACCAGGAGGTCCGGCTGACCGACTTCCGGGACCGCCGGGCCGTGCTGCTCGTCTTCTATCCGCTGGCCTTCACCGGCACCTGCCAGGGCGAGCTGACCGAGGTGCGCGACAACCTCGACGAGTACCAGAACGACGAGGTGCAGGTTCTGACGGTCAGCGTCGACTCGGTCTTCTCCCACAAGGTGTGGGCCGACCGGGAGGGTTTCGGGTTCCCGCTGCTGGCCGACTTCTGGCCGCACGGGGCGGTGGCCCGGGCGTACGGGGTCCTCAACGAGACCACCGGCGTCGCCCACCGGGGCACGTTCGTGATCGACAAGGCCGGCACGGTCCGCTTCGCCGAGCTGAACGGGCCCGGTGAACGCCGCGACCAGGCGGCCTGGCGCAAGGCACTGGCTGCCGTAGTGGCCTGACGGGCGAGCGTCCCGCCACACCGGGACGTGACCCCGGCCGCCGCGATCCGCCCGGCCCGTCGCGGGCGACGCCGGTCCCGCCCGGCCGGTTCGCCGGGCGCGGGTGACCCCGGCCGCCGCGATCCGGGAACTGGTTCGACCACGGGCGGGTCCGGCAGGGTAAGCTTGCCGCCGCCGGTAGCCCGTACGGGCGTTCCGGGCGCGTAGCTCAGTGGGAGAGCACTCGCCTTACAAGCGAGGGGTCGCAGGTTCGAAACCTGCCGCGCCCACCAGTGCGGACGTGGGGGTGGAGGCGCCCGCTCACCGGCGCCCCGCCGCACCCCTCCCGTCGGGAGACGGTCTCCGTCGTCCCGTCCCGGGACGGCTTCTTTCGGAATTTCTCCGCCCCTCTTTCAACTTTTTCCTTCACCGCCGGGTCTGTTTCCTGTCGAACAACCCCGACCGACCCGGAGGAGCATGTGGCGGAGGACGGATTCCGTGAGTTCGTGGAGGTCCGATATACCGACCTGTTACGGACCGCGTACCTGCTCACCGGGTCGACGCACGCCGCCGAGGACCTGGTGCAGAGTGCCCTGATCCGGGCGATGCGCCGGTGGCGGGACGTGCAGGAACCGATGGCGTACGTACGCCGGATCATGGTCAACGAGCGGCTGAGCCGGTGGCGGCGGATCGGCTCCCGGGAACTGCTCACCGGAGTGATCGGCGACTGGGGACGCGGACGTGAGCCGCAGACCCGGGACGTCGCCGACGGCGTGGTGGTACGCGACGAACTGCTCGGCGCGCTGAACGGCCTACCGGCCCGGATGCGGGCGGTATTGGTGCTGCGCTACTGGGAGGACCTGTCCGAGGCCCAGATCGCGGAACTGCTCGGCTGCTCGGTCGGCACGGTCAAGAGTCAGGCGTCCCGGGGGCTGGCCCGGCTGCGGACCGTACTGCCGCCACCCGCCCCGGACGCCACGCCGTTACCCGCTCCGGCTTCCGCTTCCGGGCCGGCGCCCGCTCCCGCGCGTACCCCACTCCCGCCGTCGACCGCCCGCCAGTTCGGGAACCAGCGTCTGCCGGCCGACACGATCTCCGGAAGGAACGTTTGATGACCCAGGAACTCAGGGACGGACTGGCCCGGCTCGCCGACCCCGTGGTGTCGCGCCCCGAGCCGTACCGTCGGTTGCTCGAGCGGGCCCGGCGACGCCGGCGGCGGCAGGCGCTGACCACCGGCGCGGCGGCCCTGGCGGCGCTGGTCGCGGTGGTCCCGTTGTTCGGCGGAACGGTCCGCGGGGGCGAGGCCGACCCGGCCGACCAGGTGGAGATCCAGCCGCCGGCCCCGGTCGCCGACCCGCTGGCCCGGCGGCTGCTGGACTCGCCGCTCCGGGGCAACCTGGCCGGCGACCACCAACTGATCGAGTCCATCACCCGCGGCTACCGGGCCGCCCGGGCGGAACTGCGGGTCGACCCGACACTGGACGCGGTACGGGTACTCTTCGCGCACGACCTGCCCACCGCGCGAGTGGTGGTGGTCGTTTTCGCCGACGACGAGCACGCGGTGCTCCGGACGGCGATCGGCGATCCCGGCGCGTCGGTACGGGGTCTGCTCGACAAGACCGGCACGCCGATCGACACGCTTCCGTTCGAGTCGTTCGTCAACATCGCCCGGGGCGGCCAGCACGCCTCCGACGACGTCACCCTGGCGCTCGGCCCGGCAGGTTGCCAGGTCGAGTCCACCTCGAACGGACAGCTGACCGCCGACGGAACGGTACGCCGCGAGTGGCGGCCGACCGGCGGCGACGGATACGTGGTGGCGGGCCCTGAGCAGGTCGGCGAGCGATGGCGGTTCCGCTGCGACGGCGTCGTACGGTACGACACCGTGCCCGGGGTCACCCGGTCCCACCCCCGACCGGATGCCACGGCCGTGCCGCCGGGTACCCCGGACGGTGTCGACCCGACCGCCGCCGCGAACGCCGCCCGCGCGCTGACCGAGGAACTCACCTACGCGGGGCTGGCGGTCGGACCGGTACAGGTCAGGTGGCACGGCCGGATTCCCGGCGCGTCCGCCGACACCCCGCCGGCCCTGCTCGTCACGTCCTGTGCCGCCGGTGGCGGTTGCGCGGCGCTGCTTCAGGTGGGGACGGGGCGGACCGAGTCGGTCAGGATCCCGTCCGGCGGAGGATCGCTCGTGCTTCCGGCGCTGTGGCGGAAGGCCGTCGGGCGCCCCGACCTGGTGGTCGCCCAGATCCCGGCCGACCCGACCGATGCGCCGGCCGACCCGTCAGGCCGGCCGGCCACGCCGACGGGTGTGCTGGTGGTCGGCCCGGCCGCGGCGACCCGGGTCGAACTGCTCGGTGCCGGGAAGCGCGTGGTCGCCGAGGGGCCACTCGACGGTGGCGTCGGCCGGCTGGAACCGGGCGCCGAGGAGGTCAGCACGGTCCGGGTCTACGACGCCGCGAACCGGCCGGTGGCGTCGATGCCGGTCCGGCCCGGCTTCGGGTCGGTCGACTTCGGCGAGGAGTGGCCCTCACGCTGACCCGTCGCCGCCGCCACGCCGGCCCGACCGGTCCGGGCGCCGCCCCTGTGGCCCGGTCCGGCCGGTCGTGGCGGCGCCCGGCCGGCCGGCATAGGTTTCCTTTAAATGTGGCCTAAGCTTCGCTATCTCCCGCGTCCGGAGATTGACTCAGAATCCCATTCGGCAATACGGTTCGGGCCGAAATCGCACTTGTTACATCGCGTCACCCGGGGAGGATGAGGACGTGGCCACGGCCCGATCTGCAGTGAAGGCAACGCGTTGGACGGCCACCGTACTGGTCGGCTTTGTTGCTGGGCTGCTCACACTGCCGGCGGCGGGACTGGCCGCCCCGGCCGGGCCCACCCAGCTCGGAGCGGCGGACATGACGCTGCTCAACGGCGTACGGCTGGCCGGACTCTGGGAGATGCCGGCTGGCACGATGGCGGCCGAGAAGGGCAGCAAGGAGGAGGTCCGCAAGGTCGGGGCGGAGATCGCCGCCCAGCACGACGAACTGGACCGGCTGGTCGTCGAGGCGGCCAACAAGCTCGGCGTCCAACTGCCCACCGAGCCGAGCGCCCAGCAGAAGGGCTGGCTCGACGAGATGAAGGGCGCCACCGGGGACCGGTTCGACCGGATCTTCGTGGACCGGCTGCGGGCCGCGCACGGCAACATCTTCCCGGTGATCGGCGTGGTCCGCTCCAGTACCCGCAACGACGTCGTTCGCACGCTCGCCGAGCAGGCCAACGGGTTTGTCATGAACCACATGACGCTGCTGGAGAGCACCGGCCTGGTCCGCTACGCGGAGCTGCCGCCGATCGCCCTGCCCGCGCCGCAGGACGAGGGACTGGTCGCGGTGGCCAAGGCCAACGCGGAGTTCGGTGCCGGGCTCAGCTCCACCGTCATCTGGGCGGTGCTGCTCGGCGCACTGGCCCTCGGCAGCATCGCCACGGTCCGGCTGGTCCGCCGACGGTAGCCGGGCATTACCGTAGCCGGGCTGTTCCGCCCTGGGTCAGGAGGCCGGTCCGCGCCACCGGTAGACCCAGGGCGGTCCCTCGTCCCGGGTCGCCTCCAACTCGTAGATCTCCGCCCGGGCCAGTCCGCCGTCGACCAGGTGGTGGTGGGTGAGCGGCGGCCGGCCGTGTACGTCGAGGTCGACGATCACCGTGTCGCCGTCGGCGACGCCGCCGACCAGCGGGATTTCCGTGGTGACCTCCATGCGCCCATCCTGCCGTCGTCGGCGCCCGGGCGCAGCCGAACTCAGCGCCAGTGGTACTCGAGGTCGGCGACGCCCAGTCCGACGCTGACCCGGGCGAGCACCGCGGCCAGGATCGCCGGCCGCTGGTCGTGCGGTACGTCCCGGGCCGCTTCCCCGTACCGTTGGGTGACGTGTGCCCAGACCAGCTGCTCGGTCTGCTCGGCCGGTATCCACGGGCGCGGACAGCGCCGTTTCGGACAGCCGTAGTACCGGCGTCCGCTCGACGAGAACGACGGGATCAGCAGTCCGTCGCAGGGACCGCAGCAGAGCAGGTCGCGGAGCAGGTAGCGCCCCGGGGTGGTCCGCTGCACGATGGGAAAGTCCATGGTCACCACCTCGCGTCAGGATGCGACGCATCCATAACTATCGTCATCTTGTCCGGTAGTACGGCTCGCCGGGCCGAACTGTTCGATTCGCGACTGGACCGGACGAAAAGCAGCCACCGCCGGACCCGCTGTCCGTTGTCGTCGGCGGGCCGGGGCGGCCTGTCCCGGCCGGGTGCTAGAAAGGACCCGCCGAGTGGCTGGTGTGGTGGAGAGAGGACCTGTTCGTGCTGGTGGTGCACGGAGTGTGGCGGGGCGCTGGCCGGCTCGCGGTGTGGGCCGAGGACTCCGCCCTGCCACCCCGCTGGCCGCGCCGGCCCGGCCGGGCACCCCGGGAGCGGCCGCACCCGTTCGCCGCCGACCACTCCGGGCTGGCCGACGCGCTCGGTGAACTCGCCGCCAAGGCGGCGACCGGCACCGTCCTGCTCACCCTGCCGACCCGGAGCGGTGGGCCCACCGACTCGCCGGAACTGGTCCGCACCGAGCCGGTCGAGCCGGGCCGTGGCCCGGTCACCCTCGCCGGTTGGCGGGCGCCGACCCTGGAGTACGACGCCGACCACGCGCTGCCGCTCCTGCTGGCGTTCGGCGAGCGGGAGCCGACCGACGTCGACCGGCCGGTGCCCGGAGCGTCCCTGCGGCATCTGGCGCGGCTCGCGGAGTTCGCCGTCGAGCTGGTCGGACGCGGCCGGACCCTGCCGGGTCTGCGCCGCCCGACCGCGACCGGCGCCGTCGACGGCATCCGGCCCGGTACGTCGCCCGGCCCGGCGACCGCTGGCGGCGGGGCGGGTGGCGAGACCGTCGAGGCGGTGTGGCGACCGCTGTTGACCGGGGCGGACGCCGGCTGGGCCCGGGCCCTGACCATGGCGCTGCCCCCGGCGGCCCGGTCAGCCGGGCCGGACACGCCACCCGCGGCGGTCGATCCGGCACCGCCGGCCTCTGGCGCGGCGGTCGACCCGGCGGTCGGCTCGGCGGGGGCGACGGTCGCCGACGCACTCGACACCCTCACCGACGCCGCCGCCCGGAGCGCCCTGGACGGCGTACGCCTGATCGGGGCCGGTCGGACCACCGGCGCGGACACCGCCGTGCGGGCCTGGCTGCGGGCCCTGACCGGCCGGCAGCGTGCCTTCACCGCCCGGCCCGAGGCGATCGGCGTACTCGACGCGGAGCTGCGGGCCTGGCAGCGCGACGCCGCCGGGGGCCCGGTCCGGGCCTGCTTCCGACTGGTGGAACCGGCCCTGCCGCTGCCCGACGTCGACCCGGAGCTGGCCCCGCGGGTCGACCCGGAGACGGTCGCGCCGGTCGCCCCGGGGACGGCTTCCCGGGTCGACTCGGAGTCCGTCGACCCGGAGTCCGTCGTGTCGGTCGAGCCGGACGCCGGTGCTGGCCTTTCGTTCGCGACCGCAGGGCTCGCGAGCTCACTCCTCGCGCTCACCCCGTGGCGGATCGAGTTCGCGCTCCAGGCGGCCGACGAGCCGAGCCTGATCGTCGGCGCGGACCGGATCTGGGCGTCCGGGGCCGACCTGCCGGCGCTCGCCCGACAGTTGGCCGCACCGCAGGAGATCCTGCTGACCGAACTCGGCCGGGCCAGCCGACTCTGGCCGGAGCTGGAGGACGCGCTGCGGACCGCCGCCCCGGAGGCGATGGAACTGGACACCGAGGGCGCGCACCGGTTCCTGCGGCACGGCGCACCGGTCCTGCACGCGGCCGGCTTCGGGGTCCTGCTGCCCTCCTGGTGGCAGCGGCCCGGTGCGCGGCTCGGCGCCCGGTTGCGGGCCCGGTCCCGGACCGCGCCCGGCACCGTCGCCGGCCGCAGCGCCCTCGGTATGGCGGCCCTGGTCGACTACCGCTGGGAGCTCGCCCTCGGCGACCAGCCGCTCACCGCCGACGAACTCACCGCGCTGGCCACCCTCAAGACCCCACTCGTACGGCTGCGCGGCCAGTGGGTCGAGCTGGATCCGAAACGGCTCGCGGCCGGGCTGCGGCTGCTGAGGACCACGGGTGAACTGAGCGTCGGGGACCTGCTCCGGCTCGGCCTGGCCGACCAGGACGATCCGGCGGCGTTGCCGGTGCTCGCGGTGGAGGCCGACGGTCCGCTCGGCGACCTGCTCGCCGGGCAGGCCGAGCGGCACCTCGCCGAGCGTGACGCGCCGGAGGGCTTCCGGGGCGCGCTGCGCCCGTACCAGCGGCGCGGGTTGGCCTGGCTGGCCTTCCTCCAGTCACTCGGCCTGGGCGGCATCCTCGCCGACGACATGGGGCTCGGCAAGACCGTGCAACTGCTCGCCCTGCTCGCCGGGGACCCACCGGACAGCGGGCCGACCCTGCTGGTCTGCCCGATGTCGCTGGTCGGCAACTGGCAGCGGGAGGCGGCCCGGTTCACCCCCGAGCTGCGGGTGCACGTACACCATGGTGCGGAACGGGTGCGGGGGCCGGAGTTCACCGCGGCGGTGCGGGACGCGGACCTGGTGGTGACCACGTACTCGTTGGCGGCCCGGGACGCCGCCGCGCTGGCCGAGGTCGACTGGCACCGGATCGTGGTCGACGAGGCACAGTCGATCAAGAACGCGGCGACCCGGCAGGCGGTCGCGGTCCGGTCGCTGCCGGCCCGGCACCGGGTCGCGGTCACCGGTACGCCGGTGGAGAACCGGCTGGCCGACCTCTGGTCGATCATGGAGTTCGCGAACCCGGGCCTGCTGGGCGGCGCGACGACCTTCAAGAAGCGGTACGCCGAGCCGATCGAACGGCACGGCGACGACGAGGCGGCGGCCCGGCTGCGCCGGATCACCGGCCCGTTCGTGCTCCGCCGGGTCAAGACCGACTCCTCGATCATCTCCGACCTGCCGGAGAAGCTGGAGATGGAGGTGCTCTGCAACCTGACCCGGGAACAGGCCTCCATCTACCAGGCGGTGGTGGACGACATGCTGGCCAAAATCGAGAGCAGCGAGGGGACCGAGCGGCGCGGACTGGTCCTGGCCACGATGACCAAGCTCAAGCAGGTCTGCAACCATCCGGCGCAACTGCTCCGGGACGGTTCGGCACTGTCCGGCCGGTCCGGCAAACTCGCCCGACTGGAGGAGATCACCGAGGAGATCCTCGCCGCCGGCGAACGGGCCCTGCTCTTCACCCAGTACGCCGAGTTCGGCGGCATGCTCCGGGCCCACCTGGCCGCCCGGTTCGGCCGGGAGGTGCTCTTCCTGCACGGCGGGGTCGGCAAGGCGGACCGGGACACGATGGTGGCCCGCTTCCAGGACGAGACCGGACCGAGCCTTTTTGTGCTCTCCCTGAAGGCCGGCGGCACCGGGCTGACCCTGACCGCCGCCAACCACGTGGTGCACGTCGACAGGTGGTGGAATCCGGCGGTGGAGGACCAGGCGACCGACCGGGCGTTCCGGATCGGTCAACGCCGGGCGGTGCAGGTACGCAAGTTCGTCTGCGCCGGAACGGTGGAGGAGAAGGTGGCCGCGATGATCAACGAGAAGCGGGGACTGGCCGCGAAGATCGTCGGCAGTGGTGAACAGTGGCTCACCGAACTGTCCACCGCACAGCTGCGCGACCTCTTCGCCCTCGAGTCCGGGGCGGTGGTGGAGTGAGCGGGCGGCAACCCTTCACCGAGTACGGCCGACCCCGACGGGTCAGCGGTGGGCTACGGGCCCGCAGCACCCGGGGCACGATCGGCGAGTCCTGGTGGTCCCGCCGTTTCGTCGACGTACTCGAGTCGTTCGCGCTCGGCACCCGGCTCAGCCGGGGACGGTCGTACGCCCGCGCCGGACAGGTGCTCTCGCTGGAGGTGGCACCCGGCGAGGTGACCGCCGTGGTGCAGGGCTCCCGCCCGCGGCCGTACGCGGTGTCGATCCGGTTCCGGCCGTTCCCGGAACCGCTCTGGGCCCGGCTCGAGACCCTGCTCGCCGCAGAGGCGCTGTTCAGCGCCCGGCTGCTCGCCGGTGACGTACCGCCGGACCTGGAACAGGTCTTCGCCGAGGCGGGCGCGCCGCTGTTCCCGGCCACGATCGACGAACTCGACCAGCGGTGCAACTGTCCCGACGTCGCGGTGCCGTGCAAACACCTGGCCGCGACCCTCTACCTCCTCGCCGAGGCGTTCGACGCGGACCCGTTCCAGCTGCTGCACTGGCGGGGTCGGGAACGGAGCCGACTGCTCGCCCGGCTTCGGGCGCTCCGTACCGGCGAGTCCACACCCGACCTGCCGGGGCACGGTGCCGATCCGGCGGGGCGGAAGGTGCGCCGGAGCGCCCGGCGTACCGGTCGGACCGCTGCCGCGGCGGCGGACCCGGACGGGGCGGTCGCGGCGGCGCCCGCGGTCCCGTCGTCGGCGGACGCCGCGCTGGCGTCGCCGGTCGGTGCCGGGATGGCGCTCGCGGACCTGCCCGCCACGACACTCGCCGAGGTGGCGGACCGGTTCTGGGTCAACCCCGTCCCACTGCCGGACCGACCGCCGGTGCTGGCGACCGGTCCGGGGCTGGTACTGCGACAACTCGGCCCGCCCGGCGCGGCCATCGGCGGCCCCGGGCTCGTCGAACGGTTGACCCGGGCCTACCGCCGGTTCGACCCGACCGGGGACTGAACCCTCTCCGCCCCGGCAGCCGTGGCGCTTCACCACCGGTGGCGTCGGGCCTGCCACATCAGCAGCGTCGCCGCGACCAGGACCGCCGGAGCGATCGCGACGGCCAGCCAACCGCCGAGGACGACCAGGGCCGGCACCGTCGCCCACAGGACGAAGGTCATGATGAGTATCAGCCGGGCCCGGCGGACTCTGGCCCGGTCGCCCAACCGGGCGACGAACTCCGGATCGGTTACGCGAAGATGGTGCGTGATCTCGTCAAAGCGGCGCTGATCCTCTTTGCTGAGCATGGCGCGGGCCCTTTCCTCAGGCGTCAACCAGTCCGACGCCGGAGTACCCGGTCCCGGGCCGCTCTCACGCTCCTGCTGCTCTCGCTACCTCCCACGGCGACCCGGACGATCGCGACACACCGATCAGTGTGGGCACCACCCGCCCAGACCGGTCAGTAGCTGCGGCGGGGAGACGGCAGGTGGGCCGGGAAGAGCGGCTCGGGCAGCGTCGGGGTGACCGCGTGCAACGCCTCCAACAGCAACTCCTGGACGCTGTACGGGTCGGGGAGCCGCCAACGGGTCTGCTCCGGCGACCGCACCCAGCGGACCGTGCCCTCCGGCAACCGGGTCGGTGGGGCCGGAATCCACGAACCGGCGCCGTGCTGGATGACGTACAGGGACTGGTCGAGTTCCGGGCGTAGCGCCTCACCGGGACCGACCAGCAGCATCCACCGGCCACCCGGGGTGGCCGCGACCGGACCCCGGGCCCGCTCCGCGACACCGCGACCCATTCGGGACCGCACCTGTTCCAGCGCGTACCGGCCCAGATAGGCGGGGACCTCCAGGACGTCGAAGGCCCGCCCGGTCGCCAGCAGGATCGAGTGTGGACGCAGGCGCCACCAGGTGGCCACCCGGGCCGGATCGGCACTCGCCTGCTGGTCCCACTGCTCCAGGGCGGGATGACAGCCGGTGGTGGGGCAGCCCGCCCGGCCACAGATGAACCGGTGCCGGGCCAGGCAGGCGCCGGGTGTGACGGTCCAGCCGTGGCTGGCGTACCGCACGGCGACGCGGCGCAGCCGGACCCGTTCGAGCTGGTCGAGGCGGACGGAGGGCGGACGGACTTTCCTCCACATCGCGGTGAACCCCCTAATTTATCGATTTCGGCCAGTGACGGGGGTCGAAACCCGTCACTGGTGGCGAACGTGGTCGTTCTTTCGGGCAAGCGGCCGATCGTCGCATCGAAAACTACGAGCGGCCGCCGACCGGGTGACGTACATGCTGTGCGACCTGCACAGACGTGAGAACAGCACGGTTTGACCGGCGCGGGAGTGCCGGCCGGAACTGTCCGACGAGGTGGAGAGGAGGGACGAGGTGGACGAACTTCCGATCGGCCGCCGCGTCGCCTACTGGCGTGGTCGCCGCAAGATGTCCCAACAGGTCTTCGCCGATCGGCTCGGCAAGTCCAAGAGCTGGGTGGACAAGGTCGAGCGGGGCGTACGACGACTCGACAAGTTCTCCGTGCTCTACGAGATCGCCGACATCCTCCAACTCGACGCCCAACTGCTGCTCGGCAAGGCGCCGGAGCGGCGGACCGACGGGCTGACCTGCATCGACGAGGTCGAGGTCGAGGAGATCCGGTCGGCGTTGGAGCGCTACGACTCGATGACCTCGTTCTTCACCGCCGCCCCCGAACCGCCGTCGCTACAGGAGATGGCGAAGTCGGTCAGCCACGCCTGGCTCACCTACCAGTACGCCCGGTACGGCGTACTGACCCGGGCCCTGCCCAAACTGCTCCGCGACGCGCAGGCGCTGGACAGCACGGCCGGCGGTGACGACGCCCGGAGAGCCGCCCACCTGCTCGGGCAGGTCTACCAGATCGCCTCCTCCGCGCTGCGCAAACTCGGCGAGTACGAGCTCGCCTGGCTCGCCGCCGACCGTTCGATGGCGGTGGCGCAGCGCGCCGACGACCCACTGCTGGCCGGCGTGGCCACCTACCGGGTCGGCAACGCGCTGCTCGCCCTGGGGCGGGCCCGGGCGGCGCTGGAGGTCAACGTCAGTTTCGCCAACCGGATCGCCCCCGGTGGCATCAACGGTGCCACCCCGGACCGGCTCTCGGTCTACGGCATGCTGCTGCTGCAGGGCGCGATGGCGGCGGCCCGGATGGGGGACAACAACACCGTCCGCGACCTGGTCAACGGGGCCGCCGAGGCGGCGGACCGGCTCGGCGGCGACGACAACCGCTACTGGACCAGTTTCGGCCCGACCAACCTGGAACTGCACCGGGCGGCGGCCGCGGTGGAACTGGGCGAGGGCCGGCACGCGGTGGAGACCCACGAACGGCAGATCGTGCGGCGGGAGGGGTTCCACGCGCTGCTGCCGGAGCGGCGGGCGCACCACATGCTGGATCTGGCCCGTGGCTTCGCCCAGATCGGCGACCTGGACCGGGCCGGTGAGGCGTTGGTCGAGGGGGACCGGCTCGCCGCGTCCGAGATCCGGTGCCGACCGATCGCCCACGAGGTGATGTCGAACGTGCTGCGTCGCACACGGGGTGCGCCGCCGGCGCCGATTGCGGAGTTGGCTGAGCAGATGGGAGTAGGAATATGACCGCGTGGTGGAGGTACGCCTGGTGATGGTGGAATCGACCGGTGCGCGCGTTCTGTACGTCATCGCCTGCGGCACGCCGCTGACCCGCAACGTCGGACGACTGGTGACGCACGCGCAACAGGACGGCTGGGACGTGTGCGTGGTGCTGACCCCGGACGGGACGAAGTTCGTCGACGTACCGGCGCTGGCGCGGCAGACCGGTTATCCGGTGCGATCGACGTACAAGAACCCGGGGGATCCGGACGTGTTGCCCGACGCGGACGCGATGATCGTCTCTCCGGCGACGGTGAACACGGTGAACAAGTGGGCGGCCGGGATCGCGGACACGCTCGCGCTCGGCCTCCTGGTGGAGGGCCTGGGCAAGGGGCTGCCGATCGTGGCCATGCCGTTCACGAACTCGGCGATGGCGGCCCATCCGGCGTTCCTGGAGAGCATCGCCCGGCTGCGGGACTGGGACGTCACGGTGCTCTTCGGCGACCATGTCCTGCCGTTGCACCCGCCCGGGACCGGGGAACGCCAGATCGAGCGGTTTCCCTGGGAGATGGGGGTGGCGGCGTTGCGGACCCGGTTCTCGGTCAGCGGCCAGCTGGGCTGATCCGCGTACCGGTGCCGGTCGGCGGTGTCCCGGCCCGGTCCGGCCGAGCAGATCTCGGCCGGACCGGGCTCCGGATCGGGCCGGTGGGGCCCGGCCGGCCCTGGATCGGGCCGGCGCGGCCGGCCCCGGACCTGGTCGGTGCGGCCCCGCCGGCTCCCGGGTCGGGCCGGCCGGTCGTACCGGCGGCGCGGATCGCGGCTCGTCGCCGGTAAGCTGGGCCGCCGTGGGTGCATCCGGATCTCCGACGGCCAGCGTGGCCGATGTCGTGGCTGTCCTGGACGGGCGTTATCCGCCGTCCTGGGCCGAAGGGTGGGACCGGGTCGGGCTGGTGGTCGGGGAGCCCTCCGCACCGGTACGCCGGATCTGCTGTGTGGTCGACGTGGTGCCGGAGACCGTCGCCGAGGCGCTCGACCACGGCGCCGAGCTGATCGTCGCGCACCACCCGCTGCTGCTGCGGGGCGTCTCGTCGGTGGCGGCGACGACGTACAAGGGGCGGATCGTGCACCAGTTGATCCGTGGCGGCGTCGCCCTCTACGTCGCGCACACCAACGCCGACGTCGCCGACCCCGGCGTCTCCGACGCGTTGGCGGCCCGGCTCGGCCTGACCGGGCTGCGTCCGCTGCGGCCGGCCGCGCCGGGCAGCCCGGCCGCCGGCCAGGGGCGGGGCATCGGCCGGGTCGGCGAACTGCCGGCCCCGATGACGCTGGCCGACCTGACCGGGTACGCCGCCGAGGTGCTGCCGCCGACCGCCTGGGGGGTCCGCGCCGCCGGCGACCCCGGGCGGATGATCCGTACCGTCGCGGTCAGCGGCGGTGCCGGCGACTCCTACCTCGAGGACGCCCGACGGGCCGGAGCCGACGCCTTCCTCACCGCCGACCTGCGGCACCATCCGGTCAGCGAGTACGTCGCCGAGGGCGGCCCGGCACTGCTCGACGCCGCACACTGGGCGACCGAGCGGCCCTGGCTGGACGACGTCGCCGAGCACCTGCGTACCCACCTGCCCGTCGAAACCGTGGTGTCCGACCTGGACACCGACCCGTGGACGGTGCACGCCGCATCCCCCGCCTCCGCCGTGGACAAGGAGTCCCGCTCATGAAGGCCGACCCGAAAGAGCAACGTCGTCTGCTCGACCTGCAGGCGATCGACACCGCTCTCGCCCAGCTCGCCCACCGGCGCCGTACCCTGCCGGAGCACGCCGAACTGGAGACCCTGGCCCGGGAGCTCTCCGCGCTGGAGGACGAGCGGATCCGGGCCCAGGTCGCCGTCGACGACCTGGACCGCGACATCGACCGGCTGGAGCGGGACGTCGACCAGGTCCGGACCCGGAAGAACCGGGACGAGGCCCGGCTGACCATGGGCAGCGGCCCGGCCCGGGAGCTGGAGGCGCTGCAGCACGAGCTGGTCTCGCTCAACCGGCGGCAGACCGAGCTGGAGGACGCCCAGCTGGAGCTGATGGAGCAGCGGGAGACCGCGCAGGGCGTACTCGACGGGATCCAGGAGCGGATCACCGCCGCCCGGCAGCGGCGTACCGAGGTCGAGGGACGCCGGGACGAGACGCTGGCCGAGATCACCAAGGACGAGGAGTTCAAGACCGGGGCCCGCCAGCCGCTGGCCGCGGACCTGCCGGGTGACCTGCTGACCCTCTACGACCGGATCCGTGAGACGTCGGGCGGACTCGGCGCCGCGCTGCTGACGGGTGGCCGCTGCGGCGGCTGCCGGCTGGAACTGTCCGGGGCGGACCGGGCCCGGATCCGGGCCGCCGCGCCGGACGAGGTGGTGCGCTGCGAGGAGTGCCGGCGGATCATGGTCCGTACCGCCGAGTCGGGGCTGTGACGAGGCGGAATGGTCGGTCGGACAGGGAGCGTGCCGGTGGGCGGTCGTAGGGTCGTGGTGGAGGCGGACGGCGGGGCGCGGGGCAACCCCGGTCCGGCCGGGTACGGGGCGGTGGTCCGGGACGCCGACACCGGAGAGGTGTTGGCCGAACGTTCCGAGTCGATCGGGGTCGCCACCAACAACGTCGCCGAGTACCAGGGGCTGATCGCCGGCCTGGAGGCCGCCCGCGAGGTGGGGGCGACCGGGGTCGAGGTGCGGATGGACTCCAAACTTGTCGTCGAGCAGATGGCCGGGCGCTGGCAGATCAAGAACGCCGGGCTGCGTCCGCTCGCCGCGCAGGCGGCCGGCCTGGTCCGCCGGTTCGACGCGGTGACGTACACCTGGATTCCCCGGGAGCGGAACCGGCACGCGGACGCGCTGGCCAACGCGGCGATGGACCTGGCCGCCGGCAAGGTGCCGAAGGCGGCGACGGAGAGCGGGCCGGCGACGGCCGCCGCTGCCACCGCCGCCGGTACGGCGGACGCCGAGTCGACCGGCCGGGCCCGGGCCACCGAGGTCGCCGCGCAGGGCTCCACCGCCCGCAGCTCCTGGGAACCGCGGCCGGCGGAGACCGCGACCCGGCTGCTCCTGGTGCGGCACGGCGAGACCGAATACACCGAGCAGCGCCGGTACTCCGGCCGGGGCGACGTGCCACTGTCCAGCCGCGGCCTGGCCCAGGCCGGCGCGGCGGCCCGCCGGGTGGCCGGGCTGGCCCCGTCGGTCGCGGCCGTGGTCAGCTCACCGCTGTCCCGGTGTACGGCGACCGGCGGCATCATCGCGGGTGGGCTCGGCGGGGTGCCGTTGAAGGTCGAGCCGGACCTGATCGAGTGCGACTTCGGCGCATGGGAGGGGAAGACCTTCGGCGAGGTACGCGAGCACTGGTCCGCCGAGATGGACGCCTGGCTCGCCTCGACCGAGGTCGCACCGCCGGGCGGGGAGTCCTTCGCCGAGGTCGGCGTACGGGTACGTCGGGCGATGGCCGGGCTGCTCGCCGCGTACCCGGGGGAGACCGTGGTGGTGGTCTCGCACGTCTCGCCGTTGAAGATCGCGCTGCGGGACGCCCTCGCCGCCAGCGACACCTTCCTGCACCGGCTCTATCTCGACCCGGCCGGGCTCTCCGTGCTCGACATCTGGCCGGACGGCGGGATGGCGGTCCGGTCGGTGAACGACACCGCCCACCTCACCGGACTCTGACGGCTCTCCCGGCTTGGTCGGCCGGCTCTCCTGGCTGGCCTGCCGTTTCTTCTGGCTGGGCTGCCGGCTCTCCCGGCTGGCCCGTCGGCGGCGACGGGGCGGCCGGGGTGGCCGGTGCGCCTGCCTGGTCAGTCGGCGCTGAGGAAGGTGAGCACGGTCCTGACGAACCGGGCCGGGTCGTCGACCCACGGTGAGTGGCTCGCGCAGCCCTGGACCGCGACCTCGGCCCGGGGGAGGAGCGCGGCCAACTGCCGGGCCGCCGCCGGGGTCGGCGCGGGGTCCAGTTCGCCGGCCACGATCAGCACCGGGGCGTCGAGTCGGGCCAGGCCGGCCCGGACCTCGTCGACGTCGGGGCTGAAGCCGTCGTAGTACCCGGCGGCGGCGACCGGCGACCGCTCCCACTGCTCGGCCTCGGCGTGCGCCCGGGCCCGCTCGTCCCACCGGCCGTACGCGAACGGCGCGGCGGCGGTGCGCAGCGCGGCCACCTCCTCCGGGTCGGCGTTCCGGGCCGCCGCCTCCTGCCAGGCGTCCATCGCCGCCCTGGCCGGGGCGTACCACCACTCGCCGGAGCGGGCGTCGACCGCCTCGGCGAAGCCGACCGTCTCCACCCCGACCGCACGCAGACCCGGGGCGACCAGGACGAGCCGGGCCAGCCGGTCGGGGAACCGGGCCGCGTACAGCTCGGCGAGGTTGCCGGCGGCGGAGTGGGCGAGCAGGTCCATCCGGTCCAGGCCGAGATGCTGTCGAAACGCCTCGACGTCGTCCACCAGCCGGTCGCAGCGGTACGTCGTCGGGTCCTCCGGGGTCGCGGACTCGCCGCTGCCGCGCAGGTCGAGCAGGAGCAGGGTGCGCTCCCGGGCCAGCCCGCCCAGGTCTCCGAGATAGCTCGACGCCCGGGCCGGGCCACCGGGTAGACAGACCAGCGGCGGGCCGGATCCGATGACGTGGTACGCCAACCCGGTGCTGTCGTACGAGGAGAAGCGCGGCATCGGGCCAGGATGGCAAAACTCCCGTACGCGGATCAAGATGAATCGCCGAACTTCGATATTCTCACGTGCGGAACATCCGTTATCGGCCAGCTTGTCACCCGCCGGGCCGGTCGATCCGACCGCCGCTCGGCGCACCGCAGTCACCGCTGGGCGCATCGATAACGTTTCCCGAACGTGACGGCCGACACGCTGTCCTAACCTCCGGCGTCACACGCAGATCCGACGGTCCTCCCAAGGGGGCGGCATGAGCGAAGCTGATCCGGAGTCGGCGGCACCAGCCACGGCGGCGACCACGGCACCGACCACGGCGGTGTCCCGAGCCAAGGACCACAGTCCCTGGAACTGGCTCCTCTTCGTCCCGATCGTGGTGCCGCTGGTCACCCCACTGTTCAACACCGACGCGCCACGGCTGTTCGGCTTCCCGGTCTTCTACTGGCTGCAGCTGGCCTTCATCGTGCTCGGCGTCGGCACCACCACGCTGGTCTACCAGATGACGAAGAAGCGGAGGTGAGTCGCGGTGTGGCGGGACCATCTCACTGAGATCATCGTCTTCACGCTGCTGTTCCTGCTGGTCAGCGGCATGGGCTTCGTGGCTGCCCGGTGGCGGGCCCCGAAGGACATGGCGCACCTCGACGAGTGGGGACTCGGCGGACGCAGCTTCGGCGGCTGGATCACCTGGTTCCTGGTCGGCGGCGACCTCTACACCGCGTACACCTTCGTGGCCGTACCGGCGCTGCTGTTCGGGGCCGGCGCGGCCGGGTTCTTCGCGGTGCCGTACACCGTCATCATCTACCCGCTGGTCTTCCTGGTACTGGTCCGGCTCTGGTCGGTGTCGCACCGGCACGGCTTCGTCACCCCGGCCGACTTCGTCCGCAAGCGGTTCGACTCACCGACCCTGGCGCTGATCATCGCGATCACCGGCATCGTGGCGACGATGCCGTACATCGCGCTGCAACTGGTCGGGATCGAGGCGGTGCTCAAGACCATGGGCGTCAGCGGGGAGAGCACCCTGGCCCGGCACCTGCCGATCATCGTCGCCTTCGCCATCCTGGCCGCCTACACCTACCAGTCCGGACTCCGGGCACCGGCACTGATCGCCTTCGTCAAGGACTCGCTGATCTACATCGTCATCCTGGTGGCGATCATCTACCTGCCGTACAAACTGGGCGGCTGGGGGGAGATCTTCGACGCGGCGGACGCCAAGTTCGACGCGAGCCCCTCACCCGGGGACGGCATCCTGCTCAACCCGAACAACCAACTGCAGTACATCACCCTGGCCCTCGGTTCGGCGCTGGCGCTCTTCCTGTACCCGCACAGCCTCACCGGCGTACTGGCCGCCCGGAACCGGGACGTGATCAAGCGCAACATGTCGGCGCTGCCCGCGTACAGCCTGCTGCTCGGGCTGATCGCCCTGCTCGGCTACATGGCGATCGCGGCCGGGGTCACCCCGCTGCCCGGCAACTCGGCGGGCAGCGTCGACAACAACACCGTCGTACCGCTGCTCTTTGAACAGCAGTTCCCGAGTTGGTTCGCCGGAGTCGCGTTCGCCGCGATCGGGATCGGCGCCCTGGTGCCGGCCGCGATCATGTCGATCGCCGCGGCCAACCTCTTCACCCGCAACATCTACAAGGAGTACCTGCGCAAGGACGCCTCGCCGGCCCAGGAGGCGAACGTCTCCAAGATCACCTCGCTGGTGGTGAAGATCGGCGCGGTCGCCTGCATCGTCTTCCTCGACCCGCAGTTCTCCATCGACCTGCAGCTCATCGGCGGCGTCATCATCCTGCAGACGCTGCCGGCGGTCGCCCTCGGCCTCTACACCCGCTGGTTCCACCGTGGCGCGTTGATCGCCGGCTGGGCCGCCGGCATGGGCCTCGGAATGTGGATGCTCTACCAGATTCCGAACCCGGCCACCGGACGCGCCCACTTCGGCGGCTCCGCGTTCCCGCTGGCCAAGCTCGGCTTCGACGGCTCCACCCGGACCATCTACGTCGGACTGGTCGCCGTCGCGGTCAACCTGCTGGTCGCGGCGATCGTCACGCTCATCCTGCGGGCGGCGAAGGTCACCGAGGGCGCCGACGGGACCGAGACCGACGACTACTTCGCCGACGAAAGCGACCCCCGGGTCGTCCCGGCGCCCCGGGAGGAGGCCGAGGTCGCCGGCGCGGCGACCGAACCCGCCCCCAAGATCTGACCGGACCTCCCCACCGCCACCCCTCCAGATCCCCGTGACCAGGGACCCGTCCCCGTTCGCCGCGTCGCCCCCGTACGCGGCGAGCCGCCCTGGTCACGGGGATCTCCTCTGCCCGGCGGCCCAACCTCCGTCGCGGGCGGTGGACCGGGCGACGGCGGTCAGCCGAGCGCGCGGTAGAGCAGCAGCAGACCGACCGACGTACCGAAGACCACGATCACCGTCTTGAGCACCGCCGACGGCAGCCGCCGGACCAGCCACGCGCCGGCGTACCCGCCGCCGATGGTGGCCGGCGCCACCAGCGCGACGGCCGTCCAGTCGACCGGGCCGAAGACCGCGAAGACGACCGTCGTGGTCAACCCGACGACCGCGGAGAGCACATTCTTGATCGCACTGATCCGGGCCAGGGTCTCGTCCAGCACCAGCGCCAGCCCGGCGACCAGCATCACCCCGAGCGCGGCACCGAAGTAGCCGCCGTACACCGCGCCGACCGCCACCATCACCTGGATCGCCGTCAGCCGCCGGGCCGGCCCGGTCACCGCTCTTGTCGTACCCCCGGGGTCGGTCGCCGCCGACGGCCAGGGCGGGGTGTCGACGGAGGCCGCAGCCGGCACCGGGTACGTGGCCGGCGCCGGTCGACCCGGAGGTGGCCCGGCGACCAGACGCCGCAGCCGGTCCTGGAAGGCGAGTACGGCGGTCGCGCCCAGCACGAGGAACGGCACCACCAGCTCGAAGGCGCGGGCCGGGGTGGTGAGCAGCAGGAAGCCCCCGGCGGCGGTGCCGAGTACGGCGCCCGGGACCAGCCGCATCAGCCAGCGCCGGTCCGGCAGGTCGGCCCGGCTGGCCGCCACGCTGGCGAGGTAACCGGGGCAGACGGCGATCGAGTTGCTGACGTTGGCGGCCACCGGCGGCAGCCCCACCGCGATCAGCGCGGGGAACGTGATCAGCGACCCGCCGCCGGCCACCGCGTTGACCGTCCCCGCGGCGAGCCCGGCGGCGAGCACCAGCAGCACCTCGGGAAGTTCCATCGCCGGTGAGGGTAGCCGGGCGGTCTGGCGACGCTCCCGGAACCTCCCAACCGGTGGGCAGTTGCCGTGGGCAGGTCGGGGGCCGTGGACCCCTACTTCGGATCTTCGTTACGATTGACCACGCGACGGACGAGTCGACCGGGCGGTCGCGTCGGCGGGCCTCAGCGCCCGCCGCCGAGGAACGTCCGGACTCCACAGGGCAGGGTGGTTGCTAACGGCAACCCGGGGCGACCCGCGGGAAAGTGCCACAGAAAACAAACCGCCGGAACGAGCGGTTCGTGCCCTCGGGCGTGGATCGACCGGATCCGGTAAGGGTGAAACGGCGGGGTAAGAGCCCACCAGCATCCCGGGTGACCGGGATGGCTCGGTAAACCCCACCCGGAGCAAGGCCAAGAAAGGCCCTCGCCGCAAGGCGATGGCCTGCGCAGGCGTTTGAGGGCTGCCCGCCCGATGTCTGCGGGTAGGCCGCTGGAGCCTGTCGGCAACGGCAGGCCGAGATGGATGACCGCCGCCGGCACCACCGGCAACGGTGCGTGCCGGGCACAGAATCCGGCGTACAGGTCGACTCGTCCGTCGTACCCCAGGTCACGGTCCTGATCAAGGCCGTGACCTGCTCGTATGTCCTGGCACCTTTTGGCGTTGGTGGTCAACTTTGGCCGAGGTTCGGACGCCCCTGGAGACGCCCTGATCTTGGGGCACACAACCCGGCTCGGGCTGGCCTCTCAAGGGGTGACTTGATAGCGAGCCAGCATCGACACGACCGTTTCGACGCGGGCGGTCAGAGCCTCGTCGGCTGGATGGTGGATCCGGACCGAGGTGATGGTGGCCCCGGGGTCGTTGGCCAGTTCCAGGCGTAGTGTGCGGGCTCCGATGAGCGGATAGTCGTACCAGCCTTGCGGGTCGTTGACGTCGGTGGCGCCGAGCCCGGATTCGACGGCGTCCCAGTCCCAGTCGTCGGCCTCGTAGTCGACCAGGTCGGCCAGCGACTCGACCAGGGCGCGGACGTTCGTCGTGAGGACCCAGCCGTCGGTGGTTGCAGACGCTCTCGGCTCGCCGCTGGTGCTCATGGGGTGAGGGTAGGTGGCGTGGTGGTGTCGGCGCTGCGTGGCGTGTCGCGGTGAGGAGCGCTGACGGTGGCTTGGTGGCCCCGGTGGCAAGCCAGTCCGGGTTTTGACTGGCGCGGCAGTTCGGAAGCCCCGACCACGACGGCGGCCAGCCCTGCCGGCTGCCGTACCGCCGCGCGCTATCGCAGCACGCCGCGAACTGCAACACTCCCGAGGTGGTCGTTGACTTCCTGGCCGGGGTCGTCTCCCAACGAACCGCGCCGTTGGGACAGATGTGCCAACTAGCGGCGTTTCCACCAGGGCCGCCGTCCCGGAGCTTCGGCGGTGGGCGGCGTCAGCAGGGACTGAGCGGTTGACTTGCTGATCACGAGGCTGATCTCTTGGGTGGCGCTGTTGACGAGTACGCCTTCGGACTCGGGATCGGTCGCGGCCATCCGAAGGAGAACTTCACCAGGCACGCCCGCGTTGAACCGGGGACCGAAGTTCCGTAGAGCGGCTTCGGGATCGGCGAAAGCCAGCAGGCGTGATTTCCCGTCGCCGTGCGAAGTCCTGCCTGCGCCGAGGTTGCCGTCAGCGATGACACGTCCGTTCGCGTCGGGGGCTAGCTCCCCGACGGCCACGATGCCGATCGTGGCAGCGCGGAACAGTCTGAGAAAGCGTTCGTAGCTCTCTGGGCTCTTGGTCTCCGCGTGTTCCGCCATGACATCCGACAGCGGCGTGTCACTCATGCGGCGGACGATAACCGGCGCTCCGTCGGGCTCGCTAGCCAGACGCCTATGCGCAGCCTGGAAAATCCACGACAGACGTGAGGGTCAGTGCTGCGTACGCTCAGCAACCATCAGCACGGCTCCGGTCAGCAGCGTCACCGCAGGCAGCCGTACCCGGCCCTGCTCGCTCTTGCCCTCATCCGGTCCTCCCGTTCCGCGCCGACCCACGGCGCGCCGGTCGACAATCAAACCGTTGTACGACGGAGGCACGGCTCGATCGGGTTGGTCGGATGCCACGACGACACGCGCGTCGTCGCGACCGCAGCGGCTCAGCCATTCCGGCATGCCGCCACCCCCGGTCTGATTACCCGGGACGTCAGCGTCGACTCCACCATCACCTCCGCCGCGACCAGCCTGTCGCTGGCGCCCGCGACGGGGTTACCTCGCCGCCTGGGCGGGCCTGCGCGACACCGGCCGGCCGAGGACGGCGTCGGCTCTGGAGCTGTTCGTCTGCGCCCCTGCGCCGGCCCGCCGGGCCATGCCCGAGTCAGGACAGCGTGCGCAGAACCGTCCCGACCAGCCGGTTCGCGGGCACGTAGCCGTAGCGGCGCGAGTCGTCGCTGCGGGCCGCGTTGTCGCCGAGCACGACGAGGGCACCGGCCGGCACGACATCGTGGTCGACCTCGGCCAGCGCCGGTACGGCCGACCGTGGAACCGGATCGCCGGGTACCGCCGCGACCCGCTTGACCAGCCACTCCGACCTGCGCCAGGGCGGCGGCGGGAGCGCCGGCACCCCGGCCGCAACCAGCCGTTCCCGCTCGGCCTCCAGCCGGTCCCGGTCGGCGTCGCGGGGATCGGCGAACACCACCACGTCGCCCGGCGTCACCGCGGCCACGGCGCACCGCCGGACCAGCACCCGCTGCCCGTCGGTGAACGTGGGCAGCATGCTCTCCCCGCGCACGGTCACCACGACGAACCGGCGCCGGACGGCCGTGGCGACGTATCCGGCGAGCACCAACGCCGCCGTGACCGCGACCGCTGTCACCATGCGAGCCCGCCCACCGGCGACGGGGTGGTCCCGTCGCCGTCGCCGGCACCGTCCCGGTAGCCCCTGGCCTGCAGACCGAACAGGGTGGCGTACCGGCCACCGGCCGCCATCAGGTCGGCGTGCCGGCCGGACTCCACGACGCTTCCAGTTTCCAGGACCACGATGCGATCGGCGTCGCGCACCGTGGACAGGCGGTGGGAAATCAGGATGCTGGTCCGCCCCTTCCGGAGGTCCCGCAGGTGGGCGTGCAGCGTGTACTCGGCCTCCGCGTCCAACCCGGAACTCGGTTCGTCCAGGATCAGCACGTCGCGGCCCGCACGCAGTAGCGCCCGGGCCACCGCGACCCGCTGCCACTGCCCACCGGAGAGCACCGTGCCGGTCTCCGGTTCGGCCGGGTCGGCGAAGAACAGCCGGGACAGGAACGTGTCGTACCCGCGCGGCAGGCGCGCGATCGGGTCGTGGCAGCCCGCCAGCCGGGCCGCGTGTTCGATCGCGGCCGGGTCGTCGATCCGCGCCACGTCGCCGACGCCGATGTTCTCCGCGGCCGTCAGGTCGTAGCTCATGAAGTCCTGGAACACGACGCCGAGCCGGTCGCGAAGCTCGCCCGGGTCCAGGTCGCGCAGGTCCACGCCGTCCCAGTGGATGCTGCCGCGCACCGGGTCGTAGAACCGGCACAGCAGCTTCACCAGCGTGCTCTTGCCCGCGCCGTTGAGCCCGACCAGGGCGACCGACGTGCCCGCCGGGATGGTGAGCGTCACCCCGCGCAGGATCCACGGCTGGTCGTCGGCGTACCGGAACCAGACGTCACGCAGTTCGAGGCCGACCCGCAGGGACGGGCATGGCAGCGGCGCGGCGCGCACCGGGAGGTCGGCCGGTTCCGCCACGACCGCGCGGTAGTGGTCGAACAGCAGCAGCGCCTGCTGCACCAGCCCGTACTGCGTCACCGTCCCGGTCAGCGCAGCCTGGGTACCGGCGACGGCCGCGATGAACAGGGTGACGTCGCCCGCCGTCAGCCGGCCCCGGCCCGCCAGCCCGATGGCCCACACCAGCCCGGCCGCCGCGATCACCGAGCCGAGGACGGCGAGCGTCATGTGCCCGGCGAACGCGCGCCGGTCCACGGCCCGCTGTTCGCGGTTGATGTGGGTCAGTTCGCGCAGCAACCGGCCGGCGAAGAAGTCCCCGAGGCGGAACAGCCGCAGCTCCTTGGCTGCCTCCAGGCTGGACAGCAAGGTGGTGTAGAAGGCCTCGCGCCGCTCGGCGTGGCTGATCCGCCAGGTCATCGCCGCCCGGCGGCGGCCCAGCGCCACCTCCACCCACAGGGTCGGAACGACGGCGGCGCACACCACCGCCACCATCACGGGCGCGACAGCCAAGAGGGCGCCGACGAACCCGGCGAACGTCAGGACACCCTGGACGATGCCGAACGCCCCGGTGACGATCTGGCCGGGGCCGGCGCGGCCGGCGTTCATGGCGAGCTGGATCCGGTCCTGGAACTGCGGTTGCTCCAGCCGGGCCAGGCCGGCCAGCCGGTTCACGGCGCCGTACAGCCGGGTCGTGACGACGACGCGGAGCGCGCGTTCCAGGGCCGCGTCGAGGTAGCGGGAGACGGCCGCCTCGGCGCCGACGGCGATCCCGAGGGCCCCGAGTCCGACCGCGAGCAGCATCAGGGACGCGTCGGGGGCGGCCGGTGCGGCCGTCAGGCGGTCGACGATCGCCCTGGTCAGCAGGGCCGCCACCCAGCCCCAGACGCCGGCCAGCACGGTGAGCAGCAGCTGGGTCAGCAGCACGCCCGGGGCGGCGGACCAGCACAGCCGCATGGCCGCGGCCAGGTGCCGCGCCGTGCCGGTGACGCCCAGCCGGACCGTGGCCCGGTCGGCACCGGGACCGTCGGTCGAACCGGCCATCAGCTCGGAAGGCGGTCGGGCAGGAGGGCGGGCAGATCCGTGACCGCCATGGTCGCCCCCGTCACCCGGCCGTCGGCGTCGAGCACGCCCATCGCGGGGAAGCCCCGGACCGCGAACGCCCGTTGCAGCGGGCCGTCGTGCGGCTCGGTGACCACCCGGGCGACCGGCTCCAGCGCGGCGAGGGCCGCCCGGTTGGCGTCGGCGTCGCCGTCGACCACCACGGCCACCACCCGCTCGCGTCCGAGCGACCGGACCAGCGTCACGAACTCCGGCAGTTGCCGCCGGCACCCGTCGCAGTCGTGCGCGAAGAATCCGACGAGCACGCCGCGCAGGTCGTCGCGGGTCAGCGGTTCACCGGCGGTGGTGGTGGCCCCAGCGAACGGCGCGGGCCACGCACCGGCGGGGAGCATGATGTCCGCGTCGCTGGCGGCCCCGGACCGGCCGGTGCGGAGGATCTCGCTGTGCACACGGAGCCTGCGGATCATCCCGAAGGTCAGCAGCAGGTTCAGACCGGTGACGATAAACAGCAGGACGACGGCGGCGACGAGCACGGCGGACAGCACCTCCAAGGGACCCGGGGGCCCGGTCCGGGTCGACGGACGAAGCGACGCGGCGGTGGACGGGCCGGTCCCGGCACCGGCGCCGGCCCGTCCACCGCGGATCAGCAGCCCGGGTCCCGCGCCTGGCAGCCCTGGTTGACCGGGGCGCCGTTCACCCACGACCACAGCTCGTAGAAGCGGTAGTTGTCTTTGCAGTAGCAGTAGCGGCCCCAGTAGTCCGCGTTCGCCTCGGCCTCGGGCAGGAACAGGCCGATCGCCTTGTCGGCGGCCCGGCGCGCAAGTGACAGCATGTGCTTCTCCTCTGATCGATGGACGGGCAGGCCGGACGCCACCGACATCGGGCTCAGCCGGATACAGCCGCCGGATGGGCCGGCGCCGGGGACGCCGATCCGCCCGTTCCGGCTCGGCTCCCGACAGCAACATGCCGACCCCCCGTGTCGGCGGCTCGGCATGCGAATGGTAACATGCGCTCGCCTTTTGATCGACAAATGTCTACGCCATACGATCGGCGAGCGTCCAACCAGGACAGGGCTCCCGCGTCCACGCCGGCATGTCGGCCGGGTCGGCGCCGCCGACGCCCAGCGAGACCTCGCCGTGCCGGGCCCGGAAGGTGAAGGGCTGCCCGTCCGGCAGTCGGCCCTCCACCCGCACCGGCGCCGCCGGGCGGATGAGGTCGGCCCGCCAGCCCGTCCTGTCGGAGGTGCGAGTCCGTCTTACAGGCCCACATCTCTGATGTGTGAACGAGCGCAGTCCGCTGCCGGATGTCGTTGCCCGGTCGCTGCGGGAGCGCATCGAGCGATGTGAGCATGCCCGCACCCCACACGGCCATCCTCAATCGAGAATCATCGAGCCACAGCTGTCAGGGCACGCCCAAATGAAAGAGCGAGGCCAGCTAGATCTGTTGGAGCCAGGCCACGAAGAACAGTCCCATGGCAACGCAGATCAGCAGTGCCACCGGCAGTACCCACGGCCGCAGCCGCTGCCCGTCGAGGGCGGCGGTGAGCCGCTGGTGCAGCGCGGCGATGGCGAGCAGCAGGGCGAGCCCGGCGGCGGAAGTGGGAATGCCCACCAGGAAGTGCACCACCCAGGCGCCAGCCAGGGTCGGCCCGCCCCACGCGTGGTCGTACGGCCCGGGGACCACCAGGCCGTAGAGCATCCCGCGCAGCACCATCAGCAACTGGACCCCGAGCGGCGGCAGCGCCGCCGCGCCGAGCAGGAGGCTGAGCAGGCCGTGACCGGCGACGGCGAGCCAACCCGCCCGGCGCCGGACCTCGGCGGGTGGCGCCCCGAGCACCCGGGTCCGTAGCGCGCGCCACCAGGAGAGCGCGGTGCCCGCCCGGCCGAACAGGACGGTCGGCAGGGCGGCCGGGGCCACCAGCGGCAGCAGGGCGCCGTAGGCGAGGCTGCGGCCGGTCAGCGCCGCGAGCCGGCGCCCCCGGCTCCTCTCTTCCGTGGCGGCGGAACGCAGGTGGGATTGAACGGACACGGCTTCTCCTGCAGGGCTCGTTTCGGTGACGCCGTGACCGTACGGCCGCGTCAACGGGCAGGACGTCACCCCACGGTCCGGTCTTGCCGTACCCCTCTGGTACTACGGTTGGCCGCCGCCGGCGGTAGATTTCCCGGCGTGACCTCGGGGGATGTCCGCCGGCCCGGCTCGATCGGACCGGCAGTGGTGATCGGCGCGCTGGCCGGAGCGGCGCTGGCCGCCCGCTGGGGCTGGCCGGCGGGGTTGTCCGGGGCGGTCGCCGGCGCGGCACTCCTCGGTACCGCCGAGGCCGTGGCGCGGGCCCGGCAGCGCCCCGGCGAGATACCCGCGCTCTGGTCGCGGATCGTCATGAGCGCGGCGATCGCCGCCCCGCTCGGTTGGGCCGGCGGGTGGCTCACCGGCGCCGGTCCGCTCGTGGTGGGCCTCGTGACCGGCGTGGTGGTGGGGCTGCTCGGCGTACGACCGCACAAGGTGCTGCTCGGGCCGCTGGTCGGGGCCGCCGTCGGCTACGGCCTGTCGACCGTCGACGAGAGCGTCTGGGCGGGTCGCCCGGCTCCTGCCGCGATCGTTGCCGCCGCCACCGTGCTGGCGTACCGGATGCTGGCGGCGCTGGTCTTCCGTGATCCCCAGGTGAGCCTGCTCGCCGAGCGGGTCGGGGCCGAGGAGCTTCCGTTCGTGGTGCCGCTGGAGTCGCGCACCCGGTACGTCGGTACCGGCTACGTCCGCGAGCTGGCGCGGGTGATCGGCGGCGACTACCGCGCGGACGCGCCCGACGTCGGCATCGTCGCCTCCTTCGACGAGCTGGCCGGTCCGGGGTTCGACCCGGCCGGCGTCGACCCGAGGGTGCGCGAGTTCTACGAGCACACCACCCGTTTCACCCTCGACATCGTGCCCGAGTGGCGGCTCTGGGTACGGCCCGGCTACCTGCTCTACCGCACCTTCCTGGCCCGCCCGCTCGGACAGGCGAACGTACCGATGAACCAGCGGGAGACGCAGCGCGGCGTACGCAGCCGCATCGACACGATCAGCCCCGAGCGGGGCGGCGTGGTCGGCATCCGGGGCTGGATCCGCTCGTACGCCGACACCGACGAACCGATCTACGTCGGCATCTACACCACGTACCGGCACGACGGGCGCGGGTACGTCAGCGTCGGTTTCCCGTTGCCGCAGGCCAGCTTCACGGCCACCCTGCTGCCCCGCCCGCGCCCCGACGGCGGCCTGGTCCTCACCAGCCGCAGCGACCTGCCCCACCCGGGCCACTACCTGACCTACGTCGAGCCGGAGTCGCGGCAGCTCACCACGCTCGCTGTGCACGGCTTCGCCGAGGAACTCGACGTGTACGTCCGGGACGGCGAACTGCGCGCCGAGCACGCGTTCCGGGTCTTCGGGCTGCCGTTCCTGGTGCTGCACTACACGATCCGCCGCAAGCCGCCGGCCCAGTAGCCTCGCGCCTCACCCGGGTGGGGCGAACGCACACTCGTCGCACGGTCCGTCGTGGCCCTCGGGCCGACGACAGCGGCGAGCCGGATTCCGGTCGACGGGCAGGTTGCAGGGCGGCCGGTACCGGATGTGCTGCTGGTGCTCCTCCGAGAACGTCGTGTAGTCGAAGTCGATGACGTCCGCGTGCCCGAGCGAGTCGCGCAGGCTGGCGGCCAGTTCGGCGGCCCGTTCGTGCCGGCGGAGAATCAGGATGGTTGTCCAGCGGCCATCCCGGGCGTGACCAGATGCGTTCATGGATGTCGTCAGCTGGCCTGTCGGCACTGACCCGGCGCCGAACATGCCGTTGATCTGCTGGTAGGCAATGCGCGCAGGTGTGGCCGGAGCATCAGGTCGACGGCATGTTCGTCAGGTGCCGCATCGCCACCAGGGTCTGGTTGATCGTGGCTGGGAGGTCGGGGTCGCCGTGCTGGTTGAGCCAGCGGGTCACGGCTATCCGGAACGTGGCCACGGCGATCTCGGCCGCCAGTTGGGCGGCCAGGTCGTCGATACCGCGGTCGCGGAAGCCCTGCTTCAGGGCCTCCGCCATCAGCGAGAACTTGCGCAGCTCGCGCTCGTGCAGGGCGGGCTCGGCGTCGATCGCGGCCCGTCGGCGTAGCAGGTAGTCGAGGCTGCGGCCCTCGAAGATCTTGGCTGCGGCGGGGGCCAGGCCTTCGCTGATCAGTTCCATCGGGCCGAGCGACGGCGGGGCCTCGGCCATGAGCCGGGCCACCTGCTCGGGCACCTGCTCCTCGCCGGCGAACAGCACCTCACGCTTGTCGGCGAAGTGTCGGAAGAACGTACGGGTCGTGAGTCCGGCCCGCGCCGTGATCTGCGGCACGGTGGTCTGGGTGAAGCCCTGCTCGAGAAAGAGGTCGAGCGCGGCCTGCTCGAGTCGTTCTCGTGCTCCTGGCTGCCATCGACCCATGCGGCAGATTCTAGTGATGACATGTCGTGTCGTGCCGTGCGATAGTCATGACACGACGTGTCATGACTGACGGAGGCGAACATGACGGGTGAGATCTGGGTTCTCGGCGCGACCGGACGGGTCGGCCGGGAGGCGGTGGAGCGTCTGCGACAGGCGGGCGTCGAGGTGGTGGTGACCGGCCGCAATCCGAAGAGACTGGCCCAGGTGAGTCCGGACGCCCGGGCGGTGACCGGCTCGCTCGACGAGGTCTGCGCGCGGCTGGCCACCGAGGCACCGAGCGTCGTGGTCAACACGGTGGGCCCGTTCGCGGTCACGGCACCGCAGGTCGCGCGGGCCTGCCCGCCAGGCACCCACTACGTCGACGTCGGCAACGAACTGAGCGCGTTCGAGTTGCTCCACGGCATGGACCGGGAGGCGGCGGCGACCGGTCGCACCCTGGTCTGCGGGGCGGGCTTCGGCGTGCTCGCGACCGAGAGCATTCTGCTGCATCTGCTGGCGGCCGAGGAAAAGCCTGCGCGGGTACGCGTCGACGCCGTCGCGTCAGTCGCGGTCGAACCCGGTGCCCTCGGCGAAGCCCTGGCCGCCACCATCGTGCAGGCGTTGTCGGACGGCGGCCGTGAGGTGCGGCAGGGCCGGATGGTACGTGCCTGGGCCGGCGGTGCCGCCGAGCGATTGACCACCCCCGACGGCGACGTGGTTACCACCGCTTCCCTGGGCGGCGGCGAGCTCTTCGCGGCCTGGCAGGCCAGCGGCGCCCCGTCGGTGATCGGCGCCTCGGCTCTCGCCCCGGCCAACCCGGCCGTCCGAGCGGCTCTGCCGGCGATCGGTGGCGTGCTGCGGCTGCCCGGCCTGGCCGGCTTCGCCACTCGGCGGCTCGCCCGCATCACCACGACCACGGCCAAGGAGCGCCCTCGCCGATCGTCCTGGGCCCGCGCCCGGATCGAATGGCCGTCCGGTCGTGTGCGTGAGGGCTGGTTGCGCACCGGCGACGGTATGACGTTCACCGTCGGCGCTGTCACCGAGGTGGCCCAGCGACTGGCCAAGGGCGAGGGCCGCCCTGGCGCTTTCACCCCCGCCAGGCTCTTCGGCCCCGAAGTGGCGCTGGCCGCCGGCGCCGAGTTCGTGCTCACGAACTGACGAGCGGTCCGTAGCGTGTCGCGAAGCCTGCGTCGTCGACACCCCCTCGACAACGGGTGGCGCGGTGCAGGGCGGCGACACCGCCGCTGAGGTTGCGCCAACCGACCTGGTGCCAGCCCGATGAAGCGATCCGCTTCGCCAGCGCCGGCTGATTCGGCCAGGCGCGGATGGATTCGATCAGGTAGTCGTAGGCGTCGGGGTTGCTGGACACCCGTCGGGTCACCATGGGTATGGCCCGAAGCAGGTGGGCGAGGTAGAACGTGCGGAATGCGGGGTTCGTCGGATGGCTGCACTCGCAGACCACAAGCCGCCCGCCTGGCCTGACCACCCGGGCGAGCTCGCGCAACGCGGCATCGAGATCGACCACGTTGCGCAGGGCGAAAGAGATGGTCACCGCATCGAAGGCACCATCCGGGAACGGCAGGCACAGCGCGTCGCCTGCCACCAGCGGCACGGCGGGCCGGACGCGGCGGCCGACCTCCAGCATGCCGGTGGAAAGATCTACTCCCACGGCGAACGCCCCGGAACGGGCCAGCTCCTCGGTGGAGACGCCCGTGCCGGCGCCGACGTCGAGCACCCGTTCGCCTGGGTGCAGGCTCAATGCCGCTCTGGTCGCCCGCCGCCACCTGGTGTCCTGGCCGAACGAGATGATCCTGTTGGCCAAGTCGTACCGCTCGGCGACGCCGTCGAACATCGCGGCGACCGCTGCGGGCTGTTTGGCCATATCCGCCCGGGTCATGCTGTCATCGCCGAGGACGGCGTGGCCGTCACGAGCAGGTATTCGAGCTCCAGCCGGAAGCGACCGTCGTCGGCTACGCCACGGTCGCCCACGAACGAGCGCAGGTCCGCGCGTAATGCGTCCCACCGGCCCTGTGCGACGAGTCGATCCCGTTCGGCGACGACGTGTCCGGCGCTGTCGACGAGCAGGCTGGTCGCCGCGTCGGCGCTGGTGAAGCTCAGATCCAACTGGTGAACGTCCGCCGACGTGATCCGGAGGTCGGCGGCTGCCAGGAGCCGTCCGACCGGCTCGCGGGCACCCCAGTGGCTCGGCGGGAGGCCTGCGGCCGGAGGCGGCGGTAGATAGCCGCCGAGGACCTGCCCCATGGCCGGCAGCAGACTGCCCGGTGTCCAGGCAGCCAGCAGGACCCGGCCGGAGGGGGCACACACCCGGCTCAGCTCTCGGGCCGCCGCATCGTGGTCGTTCGCGTACATGACGCCGAACACGGAGAGGACCACCTCGGCCGAGTTGTCGGCGAGAGGCAACCGGCACACGTCGCCGAGTCGCCAATCGACCGCCAGGCCGTCAGCTGCGGCACGCCGCCGGGCCAACTCCAACAGCGCGGGCTCGAAGTCCACCCCGACGGCACGGACTCCACACCGAGCAGCCAGGAGCGCCGCGTTGCCCGTACCGGTGGCCACATCGACCACCCGCTCATCGGGCCGTATCGCGGCGGCTGCCACCACCGCTTCGGCGACCGGCATCAGCCGCCGCGCCATGGCCGGATAATCGCCGGCACCCCAGGTGGTCACGGATGCACTCATCACGCCTCCCTCATCGCGGAAGGCGCCCTTGGCTCCGATGGTCCCGGGGTGAGCGTGGCGGACCTGGTCCGTCGCAGCGCCTCTCACTCCGGCATCGCCGACCGTAGATGGCGAAACGGGTCCTGGCAATGCGGTGACTGAGAAGCCTCTCAGCAAGGGCCGACCCGCCGACCGGGTGTTAGGTCGACCACCCGGCAGATGTCTGCACGTCTGGTTAGCGTAAGTGGCGTGACCTCCCAGAACCGGCGACCGGGCTACCTGCGACTGGCGCAGGAGTTGCGCGAGCGGATCATGAGCGGGGAACTGCCCCGGGGATCGGCGATGCCCAGCGAAACGGAGCTGTCCGAGTCCTCGCAGATGTCCCGGACCAGCGTGCGGAACGCCATCCGCCAGTTGCGCGAATGGGGTCTGGTCCGGGCCGAGCAGGGACGGGGCACCTATGTGCGGGCGCCCCGACAGCGGATCCGCCGACGCAACACGCAGCGGTACCAGTGGGAGAAGGACCGGGTACTGCTCGACGACGCCGAGCGGCGGCGGACCGGCGGCACCGAGCACGACACCGGCTGGGCGGCTCATGACCTGCGGTTCCACGCCGAGTACTCGCAGGTCGAGGCGGACCAGGAGATGGCGGCGGCGTTCGGGTTGCCGGTCGGTGCGCCGCTGCTGCGCCGGGTGTACTGGACCAGTTCCCGGCACGAGACGGCGCCGTTGTCGGCGTCGTACTCGTACCTGCCGTACGACCTGGTGAAGGCGAACAAGCAGCTCCTGTCGGCGGACCAGGAGCCCTGGCCCGGCGGCACCCAGCACCAGCTCTCCACCGTCGGTGTCGAACTGGACCGGATCGAGGAGGTCGTCCGCGCCCGCCCGCCACTGCCGGACGAGGCGGAACTCCTCGACATCGAACCCGGCGTCGCGGTCCTGGACGTACGCAAGACGTCGTACGACATCACCGACCGGGTCGTCGAGGTCGCCGACGTCGTCTTCCCGGGCGACCGGACCGAACTGTGCTTCACGACGACGCTGCAGCGGTGGCACGCCTGACCTGCCCCCGTTGACGTCGTACGCCCGACGCCCGCCGGCGCGCCGGTAGTCCGGACGGTGGAGACTGGGTTACGTGGCTTCCGCGATGCGGTGGACCTTCGTCCTTGATCCTGCCGGCGGGTGGAGTGCGCGACGTCGTCCGGCGACGGACGCCAACCTGGTCGTGGCAGCGGAACTGTTCGCGGACGAAGTCGGCACCCTGGAGCGGCTTGGCCGGTTCACCGAGGCCTGGGTGGCCGGGGCGGCGACGGATCCGAACTTCAGCGCCGGATGCGAGGCCGTCGTCTTCACCCTCGTCGACTCTGTTGTCGTACGGACCGAGGCACGTTACGGCCACTTCGAGGCGGCGGAACTCAGCCTGACCGACTTCCGGGCCATGCTGGACGGCTTGCACCGGGCAGTGCGCGGTAACGCCGAGGGTTGACCGGCGACCCGACGGATGCGGTGCGGTGGCGCTACTCGAATCGTCCCGACCCGCCGGTGTGATGGCATCGGCGCTGTCGGCAACCGGCCCGGACATCGAGGTTGTCGCGTCCTGCCATCCTGGCGGGATGTTGCGTACCCGCCTTGCCCTGGCCGCGGGCGCCCTGCTGGTCGTGGGCGCCTGTGTGCTGCCCTGCGGGCCGCTCGCCGACGAGATGGGTGCCTCGTTCCCGTACCAGGATCCGACCCCGGAGATGCTGCTCCGACAGGCGGCGGAGATCGCGGAGGCGCGTCGCGTCCTGGTGACCCGGCTGTGGATCGCCGCCGGCGTTGCCGTGGTCGGGCTGGCCCTGCTCCTGTACGGCATCTGGCGCTGGCGTCGTCGACCGCGTCCCTACTGACGCCGGTGGGCGCGGCCGGACCACCCGGGCGGCCGGACCACCCGGGCGACCGGAGCATCAGGGTGGGGACGGGGACTACCTTCCGCTCCTGGCCGTCCTCTATCCCGACTTCTCCGACCGCAACCTCGCCTCGCTCGTTGCCGGCTGGCAAAGTCACTGGCCTCCGCGACCCGCTGGCGAAAGAATCCCGGCGTGACACTGCACCGCAACGAACTCCCGGTCGACGAGTCGCTGGTCCGGACCCTGCTGAAGGCACAGCGCCCGGAGTGGGCCGAGCTGCCGTTGTCGGTCGCCGGCTCGGGCACCGACAACACCATGTTCCGGCTCGGCGACGACCTGCTCGTACGCCTGCCGCGCACCCCCGACAAGGAGCCGTCGATCCGCAAGGAGCAGAAGTGGCTGCCCCGGCTGGCGCCGCGGCTCACCCTCGCCGTCCCCGAACCGGTCTTCGCCGGTGCACCCAGCCCGGATTTTCCGCTCGCCTGGTCGGTCTACCGGTGGATCGACGGCGCCGAGCCCGGTCCGGACACCGTCGAGGACTGGCCCGCCTTCGGCACCGACCTGGCGGCGTTCGTCCGTCAGCTGCACGGCCTGGACCTGACGGGTGCGACCCGGGCCGACGACCTCGGCGGTTACCGCGGCGGCAGCCTGCGGTCATTTGACGAGTGGGTCGGCGGATACTTCGCGGACTGTCGGGCCATCGGCCCCAGCCTCGACCTGGAGACCGTGGAGCGGTTGTGGCGGGACGCGCTCGACCTGCCCGAACCGTCCGGATCCCACGTGTGGCTGCACAGCGACCTCCGGCCCACCAACCTGCTGGTGCGGGACGGCCGGCTGTGCGCGGTCATCGACTTCGGGGCACTCGCGGTCGGCTTCCCCGACGCCGAGCACGCCCCGGTCTGGGACCTGCCGGCACCGGCCCGACACGCGTACTGGGACAGCCTCGACCTCGACGACCTGACCTGGACCCGGGCCCGCGCCTGGGCGATCGGGGTCGGCGTCGCCGGCCTCGCGTACTACTGGTCGACCTATCCGGCCTTCGTCGCGGAATGCCAGGCACGGCTCCGGGCGATCCTCGACGACGCCGCCACCCGGTGAGCCGGTCGACCGACCACCGTCACCAGCCGAACGAGCGGAGCACCTCGGCCACCACGTCCTCGGCGGGTGGGAGGGCGTCGAGGGGGCCGCCCGGTTACCGGAAGCGAAGACAGCGGCCCTTCCTCCCCGGGGGACGGGGGAGGTGGGCGGGGGCGGAGTAGGCGTCGGGGTGGGGTTTGCCGCGGGCGGGCAGGGCACCTCGAGCTGGGAGAAGTCGCCGCGTTCCTCGTCGATGACCTGGCGGAAGCAGACCGCCAGTTCGGTGCGGGTCAGGCCGGCCATCCCGGGCCGGGACATCTCGACGTGCACCCGGAAGAGCAGCCGAACCCCGGGGGAGCGGCGGCGGTCGGTTCCGTCGACACGTACCACGTCGACCCGCTCGTTGCGGGCGGCGTCCTGGCCGAGTGCGGCGGCGTCGACGGCGTTGCCGTGTACGAGTGCGTGACCGATCCGGGCGGCGCGACGTACCGCTTCCTCGTGGGCCCGTTCCTCGATGGTCGGCTCGGTGAGGATGGTGAGCACGGTGTGTCCGGCCGCGCCGACGAGTAGCAGCAGAATGGCGAACACGACCAATGGCGGCACCCGGGGGAGCCGTCGTCTGTGACCCGCCTGTCGTATCGCACCCACACCGCGAATTGTGCTCCATTTCCGGGCGGCAGGTGCCCAGGTCAGGACGATGGCGCCGGCTTGGGTGAGCGGTGTCGGGGCTCCCAGGTGGCCCGGTGGGCGCCGCCGGGGCAAACTTTCTTCCGGGGCTGCCGGAGCACCGGCGGGGCCGTTCCGGACGACGCTCACAGTGGTGAATCCCTTGATGTAAAAAGGCTTTCCCTCGTACGACGACTCTTTGTCGATTCCGCGCCCGGTCTTTTCTGGTCGGGTCTACTGTGGAAGTCACCCCGTCTTTTTGCGTGAAACGGTGGCGCATGGTCGTTTCGCCGTGCACAGTGATGCCATGAGCGACAGCGGGAGTGGTACGCAGTACTTCTGGTGCATCCGTCACCACCGGGTCGAGACCGGTGCGGACGTCTGCGCGGCGAGGTACGTGCTCGGGCCGTACCACTCGGCCGCCGACGCGGAGCAGGCGCTTGAGCGGGTGCGCGAGCGCAACGAAGCGTGGGAGGCCGAGGATGCCCGCTGGGCCGGGGAGGAGCGCTAGACCGGCGCGGCGAGAGCCCGCGTCGAGGAACTCCGTGGTGCTCCGTGAGGAGACCCCCGAGAGCATGTCCCGCAAGGAGGAAACACAGATGGCCGAAGCAACCAGGGCCACCCGCCCGGTAGCCAGAAGCGCTGCCGGGAAGAAGACGATGGCGCGGAGTCGGACGGTGGGTGCCGCCAGGAGCACCGCCGCCCGGGGTGCCGCGAGCACGTCGGCGGCCACCAGGGCGCCGGCGAAGAAGGCCCCGGCCAAGCGCGCGACAGCGGCCAAGAAGGCGGCGGCCACCAAGGCGCCGGCGAAGAAGACGACGGCCACGCGGGCGCCGGCGAAGAAGGCGACGGCGAAGAAGACCGCGACCGCCACCCGTACGGGCGCCAAGCGCACCGCGGCGAAGGGCACGTCGACGGCGAAGAAGACGACCGCGACGGCGAAGAAGACCACGGCGGCGGCGAAGAAGACGACGACGGCCACCAAGCGCAGCACCACGACGGCGGCGCGGAAGACGACCGCGGCGGCCAAGAAGACCACCGCGGCGGCCAAGAAGGTCGCCAAGAAGACCCCGGCGAAGAAGGCGCCCGCCAAGCGGACCACGGCGGCGAAGGCGCCGGCGAAGAAGGCACCCGCGAAGAAGGCGCCGGCCAGGAAGGTGGCGGCGAAGCGGACGACCGCGCTGACGAAGCGGACGGCGGTGGGCGCCACCCGCGGCACGGCGGCGAAGCGGGCGACGGCGGGCGCCACCCGCGGCACGGCGGCGAAGCGGGCGACGGCGGGCAGCACGCGCGGCACGGCGGCGAAGCGGGCGACGGCGGGCAGCACGCGCGGCACGGCGGCGAAGCGGGCGACGGCGGGCAGCACGCGCGGCACGGCGGCGAAGCAGGCCGCCGCCCGCAAGACGACGGCCAAGGCGCCGGGCCGCCCGACGGCCCGACCGACCGCCCGGAAGATGACGGGCTGAGCCAGCCACCACCGGAACGCCCCGGAGCGGGGGCGTTCCGGTGGACACACCGCCGTCGGTCACCAGGTGGCTGACAGCCGCCGGCCAGCCGGCGGGCGCGTGACCCCGGTCGGGGTACGGGGTGTGACCGGGCGCATGGCGGCGGATCGCTTCGACGTCCGGCCGGATTTGCGAGGATGCCGGCATGGGATATGACGCGAGTACCCTCCCCGACGTGTCCGGACTGACCGTCGGGTTCATCGGCGGCACCGGCGACCAGGGGCGGGGCCTGGCCTACCGGCTGGCGCGGGCGGGGCAGCCGGTCCTTCTCGGTTCCCGCTCGGCGCAGCGTGCGGTCCAGGCGGCGGAGGAACTCCGTGCCCTGCCCGGGCTGCCCGTCGACGTGTCGGTCTCCGGCGGCGACAACGTCGAGGTGGCGACCCGCAGCGACGTGGTTGTCGTGGCGGTGCCGTGGGCCGGGCACCGCGACACCCTCGCCGACCTGCGGGAGCCGCTCGCCGGCAAGGTGGTCGTCGACTGCGTCAATCCGTTGGGCTTCGACAAGCAGGGGCCGTACCCGTTGCCGGTCGAGGAGGGCAGTGCCGTGCAGCAGGCGGCGGCGTTGCTGCCGGAGTCCCGGGTCTGCGCGGCGTTCAACCATGTCAGCGCGCCGTTGCTGGCCGACCCGACGATCGACCGGATCGACCTCGACGTACTGATCTGCACGGAGGAGCGGGAACTCGTCGGGATCGTGGCGGCGCTCGCCGCGCGGATCCCCGGGATGCGGGGCGTGTACGCGGGCCGACTGCGTAACGCACACCAGATCGAGGCGTTCACCGCCAACCTGATCGCGATCAACAAGCGGTACAAGGCGCACGCCGGGATCCGGGTCACCGACATCTGACCTGGGACGATGGTCGACAGGCCGGTCGCCCGGTCAGCGCCGCGCAGCGGATGCGCCGTGCTGACCGGCGACGGCCGTTCCGGGTTCAGAAGGTGTGGTCGAGGGTCGGGAACTCGCCGTCGCGTACCTCGGCGGCGAACCGTCGGGTCGCCTCGGTCAGCATCCCGTTCAGGTCGGCGTACCGCTTCACGAAGCGGGGCATCCGGCCGGACCGCAGCCCCGCCATGTCCTGCCAGACCAGCACCTGCGCGTCGCAGTCCGGCCCGGCGCCGATCCCGATGGTGGGAATCGGCACCTCGTGGGTGATCTGCTTGGCGACCTCGCCCGGCACCATCTCCAGCACCACCGAGAACGCCCCGGCCTCGGCCACCGCGACCGCGTCCGCGACCACCTCGTCGGCGGCGTCGCCCCGGCCCTGCACCCGGTAGCCGCCGATCGCGTGCTCCGACTGCGGAGTGAACCCGACATGGCCCATCACCGGGATACCGGCCCCGGTGATCGCCCGGATCTGTTCGGCCACCCGCCGGCCACCCTCCAGCTTCACCGCGTGGCAGCCGCCCTCCTTCATGAACCGTACGGCGGTGCGCAGCGCCTGGGTCGGCCCCTCCTCGTACGAGCCGAACGGCAGGTCGGCGACGACCAGCGCGTAGTTCGTCGCCCGGACCACCGCCCGGACCAGCGGCAGCAGTTCGTCGGCGGTGACCGGGACGGTGGTCTCGTAACCGAAGACGTTGTTCGCCGCCGAGTCGCCGACCAGCAGCACCGGGATGCCGGCCTGTTCGAAGATGCCGGCGGTGTACTGGTCGTACGCGGTGAGCATCGGCCACCGCTCGCCCCGTTCCTTGGCGGCGAGCAGGTCGCGGGTACGGACCCGCCGGGTCGCCGGGCCGCCGTAGAGGGCGGTCACCTCGCTCGGGGTGGACTGCATCCCTTGCTCGGACATCGTTGTCTCCTCTCGCCTCGAGGCCGCGTCCGCGGTCCCCGGGTCACCGCCGATCGTCGCATCGATCCGGGTGCCGTCGGCAGGGGCGAGTGCAGGTTGTCACACCCCGGGTGGCCCGTTCGGGCGTACCCGGGCGCGGGCACGGATCACGTCCGCTCGCGCCACCGGTTCGTGATCGGCAGCCGGCGGTCCCGGCCGAACGCCTTGATGGAGATCTTCGCCCCGGGGGCGGACTGTCGGCGCTTGTACTCGGCGACGTCCACCATCCGTAGCACCCGGTCCACCACCGCCGGGTCGTGCCCGGCGGCGACCAGGTCGTCCCGGCCCTGGTCGCCGTCGACGTAGCCGACCAGGATCGCGTCGAGGACGGAGTAGTCCGGCAGAGTGTCGGTGTCCAGCTGGCCCGGGCTCAGTTCGGCGCTCGGCGGTTTGCGGATCGAGTTCTCCGGGATCGGCGGGGTTTCGCCGGCCCGGACCGCCTCCGCGTTGCGCCAGTTCGCCAGCTTCCAGACCAGGCTCTTCCAGACGTCCTTGAGCGGGTTGAACCCGCCGACCGAGTCGCCGTAGAGGGTGGAGTAGCCGACCGCCAGTTCACTCTTGTTGCCGGTGGTGAGGACGAGGTGCCCCTCCTGGTTCGACAGCGCCATCAGCAGCACCCCGCGTACCCGGGCCTGCAGGTTCTCCACCGCCATCCCGGACAGCGACAGGTTCGCCAGGTAGCTGTCGACCATCGGCTGGATCGGTTCGACCCGGAAGTCCAGGCCGGTGCGTTTGGCCAGCTCGGCGGCGTCCTCCCGGGAGTGCTCGGAGGAGTGCTGGCTCGGCATGGAGACGCCGACCACCCGCTGCGGTCCGAGCGCGTCCACCGCGATCGCGGCGACCACCGCCGAGTCGATGCCGCCGGAGAGCCCGAGCACCACCGACCGGAAGCCGTTCTTGTCGACGTAGTCGCGCAGTCCCAGCACCAGCGCCTGCCAGACCTCGCCCTCGTCGACGACCGGTTCGGTGATCCCGCCGGTGGCCGGCGGCCCGGCCGGGGCCGGCAGCGCGTCGCTGAGGTGGATCCGGGTGACGGTCATCTCGTCCGGTCCGTCGGCCGAAACCCGGTCGGCGGCGGGTGCGGTGCCGCTCGGTGCCGGTTCGCTCGCGGCGGGCAGCTCCAGGTCGTGCAGGAGCAGGTGCTCGACGAACTGCGGGGCCCGGCTGAGCAGTGTGCCGTCCGGCGAGACGATCATCGAGTCGCCGTCGAAGACCAGCTCGTCCTGGCCGCCGACCATGTTGACGTACGCGATCGCGGCGCCGGCCTCGGCGGCCCGGCGGCGGACCAGCGGCAGTCGTACGTCGTCCTTGTTCAGCTCGTACGGCGAACCGTTGATGTTGACGACCAGCCCGACCCCGGCGCGGCGGGCGACCGCGAACGGGCCCCCGGCCTGCCACAGGTCCTCGCAGATGGTGAGCGCGACGTCGACCCCGCCGAGCCGGACCACCGGCAGGACGTCGCCGGAGACGAAGTAGCGGTCCTCGTCGAAGACTCCGTAGTTGGGCAGGTGGTGCTTGAAGTACCGGGCCACCGCCCGGCCACCGTGCAGGACGGCGAGCGCGTTGCGGGGCCCGCGGGTCGGCCTCGCCTCCGCGTTGGCGCTGGCCGGACCGTCCGCGTCCAGGTAGCCGACCAGCACTGGCAGCTCCCCGAGCCCGTCGGCGGCGAGGTCGGCGGCGAGTTGGTCGAGAGCGGCCCGGGACGCGGCGACGAAGCTGTTCCGGAAGACCAGGTCCTCGACCGGGTAGCCGGTCAGCATCATCTCGGGGAACGCCACCAGGTGCGCGCCGGCGTCGGCGGCGGCCCGGGACCGTTCCCGGATGATCGCGGCGTTGCCGGACAGGTCACCGACGGTGGGGTTGACCTGGGCGAGAGCGATACGCAGGGTCGGCATGTCCTCATCTTGCCGCAGCCCGCGCCGGTCGGCTCGGCTCCACCCCCGGCGGGCCGGGTAGTCCTGATCACCCAAACTCCCGTAACGTCCGTGTAACCGAACCGGTGAAGACTGGACCGCTAGGCCGCGCGCCGGCTGGGCCGGTCCGAACAGAGTGTGCGAGGGGTACTGAGGTGGACCGTCAGCAGGAGTTCGTGCTCCGTACGCTGGAAGAGCGTGACATCCGTTTCGTCCGGTTGTGGTTCACCGACGTACTCGGCACGCTGAAGAGCGTCTCGGTGGCGCCGGCCGAGTTGGAGGCGGCCTTCGACGAGGGCATCGGCTTCGACGGCTCGGCGATCGAGGGCTTCGCCCGGGTCTTCGAGTCCGACATGGTCGCCATGCCCGACCCGACGACGTTCCAGGTCTTCCCGTTCGAGGGCGGGGTGAGCGGGGAGAGCGCCCGGATGTTCTGCGACATCCTGCTCCCCGACGGCAGCCCGTCCTGGGCCGACCCGCGGCACGTGCTGCGCCGGGCGCTGTCCAAGGCGGCGGAGAAGGGCTTCACCTTCTACACCCACCCCGAGATCGAGTTCTTCCTGCTGGAGAACGGCCCCAACGACGGCTCGCTGCCGGTCCCGGTCGACTCCGGCGGCTACTTCGAGCACACCACGCACGCGGTCGCCCGGGACTTCCGCCGGCAGGCGGTGCTGGCCCTGGAGCGGATCGGCATCTCGGTCGAGTTCAGCCACCACGAGGTCGCCCCCGGCCAGCAGGAGATCGACCTGCGCTACGCCGACGCGCTGACCACCGCCGACAACATCATGACCTTCCGGCACATGGTGAAGGAGGTCGCGCTCTCCACCGGGGTACGGGCCAGCTTCATGCCGAAGCCCTTCACCGACCAGCCCGGCAGCGGCATGCACACCCACCTCTCGCTCTTCGAGGGTGAGCGCAACGCGTTCCACGACGCCAGTGACCCGATGAAGCTGTCGAAGGTCGGCAAGGCGTTCATCGCCGGCCTGCTGGTGCACGCCCGGGAGTACACCGCGGTCACCAACCAGTGGGTCAACTCGTACAAGCGGCTCTTCCCGCAGGCGCTGCCGGACCGGATCACCGAATCCCCGGCGTACGTCTGCTGGGGTCACCTGAACCGCTCCGCCCTGGTCCGGGTCCCGGCGTACGGCAAGCCGAACTCGGCCCGGGTCGAGGTCCGTTCCCCGGACTCGGCGACCAACCCGTACCTCGCCTTCGCGGTGCTGCTCGGCGCCGGGATGAAGGGCATCGAGGAGGGCTACGAGCTGCCGCCGGGGGCCGAGGACGACGTCTGGTCGCTGTCCAACGCCGAGCGTAAGGCGATGGGGTACGAGTCGCTGCCGGAGAACCTCGCCGAGGCGATCGACGTGATGGCCGGCTCCGAACTGGTCGCGGAGATCCTCGGCGAGCACGTCTTCGACTTCTTCCTGCGTAACAAGCGCGCCGAGTGGGAGCAGTACCGTCGCGAGGTCACCCCGTACGAGCGGCAGCGTTACCTCGGTCTGCTCTAGGTTCCGGCCGCTCCCACGGCGACGGGTACGGCTTGCCAGGCCACGCTATCGTCCTCACGACGCGGCCCCCTCCATTGGCCGCCCACACCTGAGGGAGACAGTCGGTGGTCGAGGATCTGCTCGTGGGAGCCTGGCAGAGCATCGTGTTCGGGGTGGTCGGCATCGCGCTGATGGCCGCTGGGTTCATGCTGGTCGACGCCCTCACCCCGGGCAAACTGCGCGACCTGATCTGGGTACGGCGTAACGGCAACGCGGCGTTGCTGCTGGTGGCCAACCAGCTCGGCATCGCGGGCATCGTCTTCACCGCGATCCTGACCAGCTACACGGACTTCACCAAGGGTCTCGCCTCGACGATCCTGTTCGGACTCATCGGGCTCGGCGTCATGGCGCTCGCCTTCCTGGTGCTGGACTGGCTCACCCCGGGCAAGCTCGGCGAGATCATCTGCACCGACGAGCCGCACCCGGCGGCCCGGGTGAGCGCGGCCACCCACTTCGGGGCGGCGCTGATCGTCAGCGCCTGTATCGCCTGACCGCGGCCGGGAGTCGCGCACTGGCGGACGGAGGTGGGGCGGCGGCGAGTGCCGGACCGCCGCCCCACGCCGTACCCGTTCCCCCGCCCCGATCAGCTGGGCGGGGGCACGGTTGCGGGCCGCGCCGGTGGAGGAGGCGGCGCGGCCCGGGCACCTGGTGCGGCCGGTCCGCCGGTGTCACCTGGTGCGGTCCGGCCTGGGCCCGCCGGTGTTACTTGGTGTTCGGGGTGGCCGGCTTGGCGTCGGCCTGGTGGCCTCCGCCGTGCCCGAAGCCGCCCCAGCCGCCCGGCAGCACGCCCGCCTTGACCGCCGCGAGGATGGCGTCGGCCTGCTCCCGGGTCAGCTTGCCGTCCGTCACGGCCTTGTCGAGCCGGCTCTTGAGCCACGCCTCGCGGTCGGCGGCCGACTTGCCGTCGCGCTTCCACCCGCCCTTGTCGCCGGGCTTCCGGTCACCCTTGTGGTCGGCCTGGTGCTGCTGCCGGAGCTTCGCCAGCGCGGCCTCGACCTTGTCCTGCGGTACGCCCAGCTCGGTGGCGAGTTCCTTCGCCAGCTCGGCCCGCCGGTCCGCCCAGCGTTGGTCGTGACCCGGCTTCGGCGTGCCGCTGTCCGCCGACGCCGGGGCGGAGGCGCTCGGCGACGGTGCCGGGGTGGCGCTGTCGTCGGCGAACGCGACCGCCGGGGCGGCCAGCGCCGCGCCGAGCACACCCGCGCCGACCAGACCACCGATGACGTTCTTTCGAGAGAGCAGCTTTCCCACCTGGTTGTTCCTCCTTCGGTATGGACGCCGGACCTCGGTACGGACGCCGGACCTCGGTACGGACGCCGACGAGGCGCGTGAAACCAACCCGGCCCACCTTGCGGCAGCACCCTGGGGTGGAGCCGCGAACGAGCTGGCAGATTGCTGAGAAGCCCGGCGAAAGAGGTATTTGCCGCACCTGCCCTGCTGTCCTGTGCCGGAACGTGCCCACTTTCCGGGGTTGTCCGGTACCGGCATGCTTGGATCCGGCCGTCCCGATCGGCCGGACGGCCGTCCTGTCCGCCGGCCGGACCGGTGGGACCGTCGCCGTCCACCGGCTTGCTCGAAAGGAGATCCGGGTGTCCCGGACGCTCAGTTACGCCGACGCCGCCCGACTGCTCGGCGGGGCACGCAGTCCGCTGGTCACGGCACTGGACAACCTGACCGGCGGGATACTGCTCGGGGCGGCGGTGGCGGCCCCGGCCGTACTCGGGCTCTTCGACGCCAAGGCCGAGTTCGTCCGGCTCAGTCACGAGCTGGTCGGCAGACTCGGCGACCGGCGGGCCGGTCTGTCCCGGTACGGGCGTACCGAACGGCTGGCGGCGGCACACCGGGTGCTCGTGGTCACCGCGTTCTTCGAGGCGCTGGCCGAGGCCGACCTGCCGTTCCGCTTCGCCGACCTGGAGCTGACCGAACGGGAACAGGCCGTGCTGACCGGCGCCGGGAACACCGACCAGTCCCTGCTGGGCAGCCTTTTCACCGACGGCGTGCCGACCCCCGGGCCGCAGCAGCCGTACGAGTCGTTCCGGACGGCGTTGCGGGAGTACTACCGGGCGGTCGGGGACTGGCTGGCTGCCTTCGTCGCCGGCCTCGCGGTCGGCGACCGGCTCGACAGCCCCGGCCGGGCCGCCGTCGCGGCCGTACTGGAACAGTTGCCGGACCGGGCGGAGGCCCGGCACCAGGAACTGTTCGGCCGGCTCGCCGGCGAGTTCCCGGAGGTGGCGTTCTGGACCGGGCTGCGCGAACACGCCGGCACCCGGGCCGAGCTGCGCCGGGTGGCGACCGCGTTGGCCGACCTCGAACAGCTGCTCCGGGAGGCCTCCGCCGGCCGGATCCCGGACGAGCGCCGGTCCGGCCTGGCCCGGGCGTACGCGGTGGAGCTGGACCGGTCCGTCGTCGAGTCCGGCGACGTGCCCGCCGGGATCCGGATGCCGAGCCTCGGCACCGGCTACGTGCCGCCGCTGTGCCGGGTCGCCGCGCTCGGCCCGGCCGCCCGACCCAGCGAGGAGTCCTGGTGGGCCGACCAACCGGTTCGGGACGACCTGGCGGAGTTCCTCGCCGGCTATCTCACCAACCCGGCGGCGGTCGAGGCGCCGCTGCTGGTCCTCGGCCAACCCGGCTCCGGAAAGTCGGTGTTCACCCGGATCCTCGCCGCCCGGCTGCCGGCGGACGACTTCCTGCCCGTCCGGGTCGTGCTCCGCGACGTGCCGGCCAGCGCCGACCTGCAGGACCAGATCGAGTACGCGGTCCGCGCGACGACCGGCGAGCGGCTGGACTGGCCGGCGCTGGTCCGGTCGGCCGGCGACGTACTGCCGGTGGTGCTGCTCGACGGGTTCGACGAACTGCTCCAGGCGACCGGGGTCAGCCAGACCGACTACCTGGTGAAGGTAGCGGCGTTCCAGCGCCGGGAGGCGGCCCAGGGCCGCCCGGTGGTGGTCGTGGTGACCAGCCGGACCAGCGTCGCCGACCGGGCCCGGCCACCGGAGGGCACCGTCGCGCTGCGGCTGGAGCCGTTCGACGAACCCCGGGTGGCGACCTGGCTGGCCAACTGGAACGCGGTGAACGCCGACGGGTTCGCGGCCCGGGGCGTGACGCCGCTGGAGCTGCCGACCGTGCTCGCCTACCGGGAGCTGGCCGGGCAGCCACTGCTGCTGCTGATGCTGGCGCTCTACGACTCCGACGACAACGCCCTGCGCTCGGCCGGGGAGCTGCGCCAGGACCAGCTCTACGAGCGGCTGCTGCGCCGGTTCGCCCGTCGTGAGGTCGAGAAGCAGCGTCCCGGGCTGCCCGACCGGGAGCTGGACCGGGCGGTCGAGCAGGAGCTGCGCCGGCTCTCGGTGGTCGCGTTCGCGATGTTCAACCGGAGCGCCCAGTGGGTCACCGAGGCACAGCTCGACGCCGACCTGGCCGCCCTCTTCGGCCCGACCCCGGCATCCGGCGCCGGTACGGAGCTGCGGGCGCCGCTGCGACCCGCCGAGATCGTGCTCGGCCGGTTCTTCTTCGTACACCGCTCCCGGGCGCTGCGCGACGACGAGCGGCTGGAGACGTACGAGTTCCTGCACGCCACCTTCGGCGAGTTCCTGGTCGCCCGGTTCACCTGGCAGGTGCTGACCGACATCGTGGCCCGGGAGGCGGCGGCCTCGATGTCGCTCGGCGGCGGCGCGCCCGACGACGACCTGCTGCACGCCCTGCTGTCGTACGCGGCGTTGAGCGGTCGGGCCCCGATCCTCCAATTTCTCCGGGCGCTGATGTCGGGCGCGACCGACGACCTGCGGACGGATTTGACCGACCTGCTCGTCCGGCTGTTCCGGGCCGCACACCACAGCCGACCCGCGCGCGGGTTCGACGGCTACCAGCCGCGTGGACTGCCGGTGCCGGCCCGGCACGCCGCGTACGGCGTCAACCTGCTGCTGCTCGCGGTCTGTGCCGCCGGCACCCTGTCCGGCAGCCGGCTCTACCCGGACCGGAACGTGGTGCCGGTCTGGCACCGGGAGACCCTGCTCTGGCAGTCCCAGCTCAGCTCCGACGACTGGACGAGCGTGGTGGAGACCCTCGCCCTCGACCGGCTCCGGACCGGGGACGGCGACCGCGACATTGCCCTGTGCATCGTCGCCGACCCGAACCATGTGGCCGTGCCGCCGGTCGATCCGCTCTGGACGTACGATCTCCGGTCGAGCTCACTCTGGGCGTGGCAGAGCTCGGCCCAGTCCTTCGCACATCTGCGCCGTGAGGCACACCTGCGCTGCGGTCTCGGCGACGACCTGCTGCTGCACGCGCTGGAGCCGCTCGCCGAGACGCTACCGTCGGGACTCAACACCATCCTGCTGCAGGACGGGGTCTCGATCGCACACGACCTGGTACGACTGATCACGATGTCGTCGTCGCCGGACCGGTCGGGTGAACGGCTCGCCGCCTACCTGCGCTGTCACTCCGTACTGCCGGCCCTGGACGACGTGGCCGAGCAGCACCGGTTCCGGACGCTGCTGCTCAACCGGCTGGCCGTCGACCCGGAGATGCCGGCAACCCTGGCCGCGGAGCTGATCAGCGGTGCCTCCGCGCGGGATCGCGAGGGGGCGGACGGCACCTGGCTGGGCGGGGTGGTCCCCTCCCGACTGGTGGTCGCGGTGCTGCGGTGCGGGCTGCTTTTCCTCGGCCGGGATCCGGAGACCGACCGGGTCATCGCGCCGATCCTGTTGAACCTGGCCAACAGCAGCGCGGTCGCGTCCGAGAACCGGCATCTACGGGCCGATGCCATCAGCCGGCTCGCCGAGCTGGGGTGGTGGCCCCGGCGTCGCCCCGCACCGCCACCCGTCCGGGACGACGACGCGGTGGTCGCCGACCACGCCGACTAGCGGACGGCGGGGGAGACGGTCAGGGTGCCGGCGGTGGCGTCCAGCGTCGCCGGTACGCCGACCGGCACGGTGAGCTGCCCGACCCCGTGCCCGATCGGCAGCCCGCCGAGCACCGGCACCCCCAGGTCGCCGAGCCGTTCGGCGAGCACGTCCGCGACGCCGACCGCCCAGTTGTCCGCGCACCTGGTGAACTGGCCCACCGCCACCCCGGCGAGTTTCGCCAGCACCCCGGCCCGGCGCAGGTGGGTGAGCATCCGGTCGACCTTGTACGGCGGCTCCGCGACGTCCTCGACCAGCAGGACCGCCCCGGTCAGGTCCGGCATGTCCGGGGTGCCGAGCGAGGAGACCAGCAGGCACAGGTTTCCGCCGAGCAGCGGGCCGGTCGCGGTACCGGGGACGTGCACGCTCGCCGTCTCCTCGGTGTCGACCCGGGACACCCGCACCGGTTCGGGATTCATCAGCGCGGTCCGCAGCGACTCGGCCGAGGCCGCCGGGGTCCGCTCGTCCAGCCAGGCGGCACCCGGGCCGTGCACGGTGGCGAGCCGGGCGCCGCGCCAGAGCGCCAACTGCAGGGCGGTGATGTCGGAGAAGCCGGCGACCACCTTCGGGTCACGGCGGACCGCCGCCATGTCGATCATGTCGACCACCCGCTGGGCGCCGTACCCGCCCCGGGTGCAGAGCACACCACGGACCGTCGGGTCGGCGAAGGCGGCGTTCAGGTCGGCGGCCCGTAGCGCGTCGTCGCCGGCCAGGTAGCCGTGCCGGGCGTACGCGTTCGGGGCGAGCACCGGACGCAGACCCCAGGAGGTGAGCAGTTCCACACCCCGGGCCACCCGTTCCGGTCGGGTCGGCCCGGACGGCGAGACCAGCAGGACCGTGTCGCCGGGACGCAACGCGGCCGGCCGTACCGCCTGATCGTCGGACACCGGATCTCCTCGCCACCGTCGCCGGCCATGATCCGCCGGCCCCGACCCGAGCCTATCGCTGGCGCTGACGGCCACCGACTAGCCTCGACACCGTGACAACCACCGCCGATACCGCGACCGCCCTGGTGATCGAGAACGACCCGACCGACGACCTCCGCCGGCTGGGGGAGTGGCTCACCGAGGCGGGCCTCGACCTCCGGGTGCTCCGGCCGTACGCCGGCGACGACCTCCCCGACGACCTGACCGGGTACGCCGCGCTGGTGGTGCTCGGCGGCGCGCAGTCGGCGTACCCGGGACCGGACGGCAGCCCCGGAGCGCCGTGGTTCCCGCGGCTCGAAGGGCTGCTCCGCAAGGCGGTCCGGCACCAGGTGCCGACCCTGGCGATCTGCCTCGGCGCCCAGTTGCTGGCCACCGCGCACGCCGGCACCGTCGAGCGGAGCGCGGCCGGTCCGGAGGTCGGCCCGAGCGTCGTCGGCAAGCGGGACGCCGCCGACACCGACCCGATCTTCCGGTACGTGCCGTTGATCCCGGACGTCCTGCAGTGGCACGCCGACGAGATCACCGAACTGCCGCAGGGCGCCACCCTGCTGGCCACCTCGACCCGCTATCCGCACCAGGCGTTCCGGCTCGGCGAGCGGGCCTGGGGACTGCAGTTCCACATCGAGTGCGACGTCGACATGATCGCGGAATGGGCGACCGACTCCGCGATCCTCGCCGAACTGGACTACGACCCCGAGCTGGTGGTGGCGGTCTGCGCCGAGGTGCTCCCCGACATCGAGGAGGTGTGGCAGCCGTTCGCCGCCCGGTTCGCGATGCTGGCCCAGGGTCGGCTCGCCGGTGCGGAACCCCGCCGTACGCTGCCGCTGCTCGGGCAGTAGGGGCGGACGGGGTGCAGCGGCGCAGCGAGGAGGAGGCATGACCAGGCCGGGCAGTGCGAGCGCCCGACTCGCCCGGTACGGCTTCGGACTGACCGACGAGGGTGGCCCGGGTAGGGCCGCCGACCTGCTCGGGCCGGACGGGCTCGGGCTGTGGGACGTCGACGGGCAGGAACCGGCCGACGACGGGGCCGCCGAGCTGCTCACCGGGCTCTCCCGGGCCGCCGATCCGGACCTGGCGCTGCGTCAACTGCACCGGATCGTCGAGGCGGAACGGCGCTCGGCGCCGGCGACACCCACCGCCGCTCCGGAAGACGGCTCGGCACTGATCGCCGCGCTCTGCGACGACCCGGGGCTGCGCCGCCGGCTCTTCGCGGTCCTCGGCGCCTCCTCGACACTCGGCGACCATCTGGCGGCCAACCCGGAGCAGTGGCGGGTGCTGTGCACCGGGGCGGACGGGCTGCCGCCCCGGGCCGAGGGGGACCTGCCGGGCGTACCGGACGGACTGCCGGCGGTCGCGGTGCTGCGGCACACGTACCGGCTGGCCCTGCTGCGGATCGCGGCGGCCGACCTGACCGGCGGACGCGGCCTGGAACAGACCATGGCGTCGCTCTCCGCACTGGCCGACGCCACCCTGGCCGCCGCCTACGACATCGCCCTCGGTGAACTGCCGGCCGACACCCCGGCACCCCGGCTCGCCGTGGTGGCGATGGGCAAGTGCGGCGGCGGCGAACTGAACTACGTCTCCGACGTCGACGTGATCTTCGTGGCCGCCACCGACGACGACCTGCCCGCCGCGACCCGGATCGCCACCCGGCTGATCCACATCTGTGGGCTGGTCGCCTGGCCGGTGGACGCCGCCCTGCGCCCCGAGGGCAGTCGCGGCCCGCTGGTGCGGACCCTCGCCAGCCATCTCGCCTACTACCGGCGTTGGGCCCGGACCTGGGAGTTCCAGGCGCTGCTCAAAGCCCGCCCGGCGGCCGGGGACACCGCGCTGGCCGAGGAGTGGATCGAGGCACTCGCCCCGCTGGTCTGGCGGGCGGCCGAACGACCGGAGGCGGTCGAGGACGTCCGGGCGATGCGCCGGAAGATCATCGACAACATCCCGCCGAAGGAGCTGGAACGCGAGGTCAAGCGCGGCTCGGGCGGGCTGCGGGACATCGAGTTCGCCGTCCAGCTGCTCCAGCTCGTGCACGGCCGGGTCGACGAGTCACTGCGCTCCCGGGGCACCCTGCCGGCGCTGCGCGCCCTGGTCGCCGGCGGGTACGTGGGCCGGGCCGACGGCGAGGCGCTGCTGCGCGGCTACCGGTTCCTGCGCGGCGTCGAGCACCGGCTGCAACTGCAGCACCTGCGGCGTACCCACACCGTGCCGGCGGAGCGGACGGCGCTGCGCTGGCTGGCGCACGCGCTCGGCTACACCGCGCTGCCCGGCCGGGACGCCGTCGAGGCGTTCCGCGCAGACTGGGTCGGGCACGCCAGCGAGGTACGCCGCCTGCACGCCAAACTGCTCTACCGGCCTCTGCTGGAGGCGGTCGCCCGGGTACCGGCGGACGGGCTGCGGCTGACCCCGGAAGCGGCCCGCAAACGGCTGGAGATCCTCGGTTTCGCCGACCCGGCCGGGGCGCTGCGGCACATCCAGGCCCTGACCGGCGGGGTGACCCGGACGGCGGCGATCCAACGCACCCTGCTCCCGGTGCTGCTCCAGGAGTTCGCCGACGCCCCCGAACCGGACCGGGGGCTGCTCAACTACCGGAAGGTTTCGGACAAGCTCGGCAGCACCCCCTGGTATCTGCGGCTGCTGCGCGACGAGGGACCGGTGGCCCGGCGGCTGGCCCGTACCCTGGCCGTCTCCCGCTACGTCGCCGACCTGCTGGCCCGCGATCCGGAGGCGCTGCGGCTGCTGGCCGAGGACACCGAGCTGACCCCGCGTGAGGCGACGGTGCTGCGGGACGGCTTCGGTGCCGCCGCCGACCGCCACCTGGGCGGCCCGGGACCACGACCGGCCGACCCGAAGGAGGCGATCCGCGCGATCCGGGCGCTGCGCAGCCGGGAACTGATCCGGATCGCCTGCGCCGACGTGCTGCACCGGGCCGGTTCGCTCGCCCCGACACCGCCGGGGCCGGGCGACGACGCACGCGACGACAGCACGTCCTTCCTGGACGTGGGGGCAGGACTTTCCGCGGTCACCGACGCCACGCTCGGCGCGGCGCTGCGGGCTGCCCGGGCCGCCCAGCCGGGCCTGCCCGGACTGCGGTTCGCGGTGATCGGCATGGGCCGGCTCGGCGGGTACGAGATGAACTACCTCTCCGACGCCGACGTGCTCTTCGTCTACGACCCGCCGGCCGGCGTCGCCGAGGACGCGGCCAGCGCGGCCGCACACGCGATCGCCGAGGAGTTGCGCCGACTGCTCGGCATGCCGGCTCCCGACCCGCCGCTGGGGGTCGACGCCGACCTGCGCCCCGAGGGACGGCAGGGACCGCTGGTCCGCAGCCTCGGCGCGTACGCCCAGTACTACGCCCGCTGGTCCAAGGCGTGGGAGGCGCAGGCCCTGCTCCGGGCCCGCCACGTCTGCGGCGACGCCGACCTCGGCGCCGAGTTCGAGGCGGTCGCCGACCCGGTCCGGTACCCGGCGCGGGGACTGACCCGGGAACAGGTGGTGGAGATCCGCCGGATCAAGGCCCGGGTGGAGACCGAGCGGCTGCCCCGGGGCGCCGACCCGGCGACGAACACCAAGCTCGGCCGGGGCGGCCTGGCCGACGTGGAGTGGGCTGTCCAGTTGCTCCAGCTCCGGCACGCCGGCGCGATCCCGGAACTGCGGTCCACCCGTACCCTGCACGCGCTCGCCGCCGCCCGGGACGCCGGACTGGTCGAGGAGGCCGACGCCGCCGCGCTGGCCGCCGGCTGGACGTTGGCCACCCAGGTCCGTAACGCGTTGATGCTGGTCCGGGGCCGGGCCGGCGACCAGTTGCCCCGGCACGGCGTCGAACTGGCCGGCGTGGTACGCCTGCTCGGCGGCGGCGACCCGGGCGAGTTCCTCGACCACTACCTGCGGACGGCGCGCCGGTGCCGGGCCGCCGCGGAACGTGTCCTCGATGCCTGACCGGCGTCCCCGGACGGCCGCCAGACCGCCCCGTGCCACCGCGCTCGGCGCGGTCGGTCTGGCGGTGCTGCTCGCCGTGGCGTTCCTGCTCGCCCCGCCGCTCGGCACCGACCTGTCGGCCCAGGTCGCCCGGGCCGACTTCGTCACCCGGCACGGCTTCGCCCCGCTCGATCTCGGCTGGTACGCGGGCATCTCCCCGTACGGCTACAGCCTGCTCACCCCGCCGCTGATGAGCTGGCTCGGCGGTGACCTGCTCGGCCCGCGGCTGCTCGGCGCGCTCGCGCTGCTCGTCTCGGCGGCGGCCCTGGCGCTGCTGATGCTGCGGACCGGTGCCCGCCGTCCGCTGCTCGGCGGACTGCTCGGTACGGCCTGCGTCGCCGGCAACCTCGTCTCCGGCCGGATCACCTACGCGGTCGGCGTCGCCTTCGGCCTGCTCGCCCTGCTGGCCCTGACCACCCTGCGCACCCGCCCTCTGCTCCGCCTCTCCTGCGCCGGGCTCGCCGCCCTGCTCGCCGGTGCCGCCAGCCCGGTCGCCGGCCTCTTCGTCGGCCTCGCCGGCGTCGCCCTGGCGGTCAAGGCGCGGCCCCCTGTTGCCGTCTCCGTTGGCGGAAGGGCCCGCTGGGCACACCCCGGTTCCGCGCATCTCGGTGACGGCGTGGTGCTGGCCCTGGCCGCCGCGATCCCGACCCTCGGGCTCGGGCTGGCCTTCGGCAGCGGTGGCTGGATGAACATCAGCCTCTCCGACACCCTGACCTCGGCTGTCGCCAGCCTGGCTGTCGCGCTGCTGGTGCCCCGGCGTGCCGTCCGGGTCGGTGCGGTGCTGGCCACCCTCGGGGTGCTGGCGGCGTTCGCGTTCCGTACTCCGGTGGGGCTGAACGCCACCCGGCTGGCGGCGATGTTCGCGATTCCGCTGCTGGTCGGCTACGGCGTCATGCCAACCAGGATCCTAGGCTGGTTGCGCAGAGTGGCCAGGATGACACCATCCGACACAGGTACGGGTCGACGGCTGGCCGGGCTCGCCCTGGCCGGCGTGGTGGCCCTGGCCGCGCTGGTGGAGCCGCCGGTGCTGGTCGGCGACCTGCGTTCGGCCGGTGACCCGACCGCCTCCCGGAGCTACTTCCAACCACTGCTCGCCGAACTTGCCCGCCGGCCCGCCGGCCGGATCGAGGTGGTGGCGACCGCCAACTACTGGGAGGCGGCGTACGTCCCGCAGGCCGCGCCGTTGGCCCGGGGCTGGCTACGCCAGGCCGACCAGGCACACAACCGGCTCTTCCTCGACGGCAGCGTCGACGCGGAATCCTACGAGCGCTGGCTGCGGGACAACGGGGTGGCGTACGTTGCCCTGTCGGAGGCGAAACCCTCCTGGGTCGGTCGCCGGGAGGCGGAACTGATCCGGGGTGGCCTGCCGTACCTGACCCCGGTCTGGCAGCACCCGGACTGGACCCTGTACGCCGTCTCCGGTACCCCCTCGATCGTGGCCACCCTGACCGGGGCGGCGACGGCCACCAACGGCACCGACCTGCCCGAGGTGCCGACCGGAGGGGGAGCAGAACCGGCCGGGGGCGCAGCAGAACTGATCCGGGCCACCTCGGCGGAACTGGTCGTCGACGTGCCGGCGGCCGGGGAGACCCTGGTCCGGCTGCGCTGGTCGCGGTGGCTGCGGGTGACCGGCCAGGCAGCCTGTCTACGGCCGTACGGCGAGTGGACAGTGCTGCGGGTGGCAGGGCCCGGCCGTTACCGGATCGCCTCGGGTCTCACCGACACCGGTCCGCGCTGCCCGTCCTGACTGCCTCAAGCCCGCAGGCCGCTGCCCATTGCCCGGACGGCGACCGGGCACGGGAGGAGGATCAACGGACCAGCCGGACGCCGTCGGCGTTACGGACCGGCTGGTCCCCGTTCAGGTAGACGGTGAGTTCGCGGTTGCCCGCGAACGGGGCGAGATCCAGGTCCGGGACGTCGTGCAGGTGGAGGCGCCTCAGCCCGGAGATCCGGGCGAGCGGCGTAAGGTCCCCCAGCCGTGGACAGCGGCTGAGGTCGAGGTGTTCCAGGGTGGCGTGGCCGGCCAGCGGGGTGAGGTCGAGCGGCCCCTCGAATTCGTCGAGGTCGAGCGAGGTGAGAGGGAGCCCGGTGAGGGCGTCGAGGTCGAGCGCGGGTACGCGCAGCCGCATGAGCTGGAGCGTCTCCAGGTGGGGCAGCGAGGTGGCTATCCACTCGACGACCCGGGTGTCGGTGCAGTTGACGAGGTACAGCGACGTCAGCGTGGGCAGGCGGCACAGGAAGCGCGTGTCGGCCAGGCCGTCCACGCTCTCCTCGGGAGCGACGAGTGAGAGCCCGGTCAGCGCGGTCAGCCCGGTCAGCGAATCAAAGCCGGACGGGGGGCCGACGTCGCCCAGGTCGAGCATGGTCAGCTGGGGAAACCGGGCGAGCCAGTCGAGGTCGGCGGTGCGGTACCCGGGGGCGATGCGCAGGGTGAGGTCGGTGAGCCGGGTCATGGTGGCCGGCAGCTCGGCCGGGTCGACCGGCCGGTACAGCGCCAACTCCTCCAAGAAAGGCTGAGCGCCGAGGAAGTCCAGGGCGACGACGGGAGGCTCCCCGTCCTCGGGGACGTGGTACAGCCGGAGACCCTTGACGGGTGGCAGTTCCCGGACAATCTCCGCCGGGTCGGTGAAGGTGCGCACGCCGTGGAGATTGCGCAGGTGGCGTGCCATCGGCGCGGTCCACCCGTCCAGGGCGACCCAGCCGTTCTGCAGGGGCGAGTCGGCTAGGACCCGCCGGCCGTACTCGTCCGGCTCGAAGTAGCTGGCCGACTTGATCAGCGCGTCGACCACCAGCGGCCGGTCGTCCCGGCCGTACCGGCTGAGCTTGTCGAGCGCGTGCGCCCCGCCGACGAACGCCGCGGTGGCGACCGCCGCCGCTGCCGCGGCCGGAGTGAGCCCGGCGACGTCGTCCGGAAGGTGGCGGATCACCCGTTCGCCGGCCAGGGCCAGGGAGTGGGCTTCCAGCACGCTGCGTGGTGGTGTGAGCTGGGCCAGGCAGACGTCGATCCGGCCGAGGGTGTCGAGCGCCAGCGCCGGCGCGGTCTCGACGCAGGCGGCGGCCAGCAGCCGGAGCCAGCGTGCCCTGCGGGGCGGCCCGGACCCGGCCCGGTCGAGCAGGCCGTTGATCAGCCGCTGCCGGTATTCACTGCTGGCGTGGCCGGCGGTCATGACGACCGTCTCTCGCCACATGTCCCGGGTGGCGTGCTCGAGCAGGATATCGACGTAGTTCTCGTCGGCGATCTCCTTGGCCGCCAGGTACTCCTGGAACGTCCGGTGCACAAAGGAGATCCGGTCCTCGGCCACGTCCTTCAGCACCCCGCTGCGGTCGAGCAGGTGGTCGAAGACGTCGTCCGGCTCGGCGGTCACCTTCGGCATCGTGGCTAGTTTCCGGGTCACATGCGAGTGGGCCTGGGTGATCTCCAGTTCGGACTGGTTGGCCAGGGCGAGCCGCCAGGCCAGGTCCTGAAGCAGCGACATCGCCGCCTGCCCACCCAACGCCACCCGCCGGTACGCCGGTACGTCCCGGGCCGCGTCCCGGCGTTCCAGCAGCATCGCCAGCGCCGCCCCGTAGAGGCTCATCCGGTCGTGTGGCAGGTCGTCGGCGCGGTCCAGGTTGAGCGCACAGAGCATCGCGCACATCAGCGGGTTGGTGGCCAGGCCACGCAGGTGGTGGTTGGCGTCCAGACGGTTCAGCAGCCGGCGTTCGTACCGGGGCAGGTCGGCCGGCTCGCAGGGCAGGTGACGGCCGGCGCCGATCGCCCGGTGCCAACGTCGGACGAACTCGACGATGTCGGCCGGAGCCATCCGTTCCAGGGTCAGCGTGGCGAAGCCCTCGCCGGTCAGCCAGCGGGCGGGGGCGGCGGTCGGTCGGGAGGTGACCAACACGATCACGTCTGGGTACCGGTTGAGGAGCCGCCGGAGCCACTGCCGGACGCCGGCGCGCTGGCTGCGTACCAGTTCGTCGACGCCGTCGACCAGCAACAGCGCGCGACCGGTGGCGAAGATCCGCTCGACGAGCCCGGTCGGTGCCTCGGCGGCGAACTGTGCGATGTCGGCGCCGAGCCGCGGGCCCACCGGCGGCAATGTCCCGTCCGGGTAGGCGCGGAGCTTGACCAGGAAAGGAATCCGGCCGTTCCAGTCCCGCAGACCACCGGTGAAGCCCTCGCGGGCGGCCGTGACGGTCAGCCAGCGCAGCAGGGTGCTCTTACCGGAGCCGGCCTCGCCCCGGATCAGGATCCGTCGGCCCCGGGCGAGCGCCGTCTCCACCCGCAGGCCGGTCTGCTCCTCGCCGCTTTCGCCCTTCGCGCCCCGGAAGAACGCGCCGCGTCGGGCCGGGCCGGTCTTGCGGATCCGGTTGTCGGTCCGGGTCCGGCGATCCGGGTCGGAGACGACCAGACTGAGGTACGCGATGCTCAGCGTCGTCTCCGGGCTGTAGTTGTGCACGTCGACGCCGAAGAGTTCGAGTTGGTCGTACTCGCTGGCGAGGAATCGCAGGTAGCGGCTGGTCACGTCGTCGTCCGGCGGCGCCTCGGCGGCCCGCGCCGACACCGGCAGCCGGGCCAGGATCTCGGCCAGGTCGGTGGAGATCTGGGTCAGTCGCGCCAGGGTCTCCTGGTTGGCCCGGCTGTTGAACTCAGGCAGGTGTCGAACCACCTCGACGTAGCACTGCACACAGTCCACCAGGACCCGGTCGGCCAGCCGCGCCGACGCCTCGCTCAACCCCACAGTCCGGGCATGGCCGGCGAGTGCCGGACGGAGCCGGGCGACGAGTGCGGCCGGATCGGCGTCGGCGGCGAAGAGCGTGGCGTCTGTCCGGGCGTCGGGGCCGAAGGTACGGGCGACGATGTCGAGCGCCGCCGCCGACTCGTGCTCCGGGATCGCGGCGTGGTCCGCCGCGAAGAGCCGCTCGACCCGACCGGCGATGTCGGCGGCGAGGCTTTCGAACTGCAGTTCCGCCTTCCGCCGATGCAGCCGGTCCCGGAAGCTGAGCTCCATCAGCTCGGAGAGGTCACGTCCGCGGTCGGCGCGGTCCCGGCGGGCCGCCAGCCACTGCTGGGCGGCGTGTGTCGCCACCGTCCTCGCGAGCCCCGTCGCGGCGGTCTCGAACAGGGGCATCTGTCGACCTCCAGCGGGTCGGCGGCACGGGAAGCGAGCGGAATCGTACTCGAAATCCGGGCAGACCTGGTATGGACGACCGTCGCGACGGGGCGCTCCGGTAACCGCGCCGTCCACTTCGGCCGGTCATCTCGCCACCGGGGTGGAATTGGCCACTGCGGCCCGCCGCATGCGCTGGCAGTCTGAGGCGGATCGGGAGGTTGACATGGGCGATCCGTTTTTCGACCGGGATGTCGAGACAGAGGTGTTGGCGCGGGTGTCCGCCGCCGCGGGGCCGTACCTCGACTCGCTTGCCGAGCGCCCGGTGTACGACCCCGGCACCGCCCCGCTGCTGGCCGACCTCGCCCGCCTCGTCGGTGACAGCGGTGGCGAGGGGTTGGCCGGTCGGGTCGGCGACAGCGACGGGTTGCCGGAGCAGGGCGTCGGGACGCTCGCCGCGGTCGAACGGCTGCTCCGGGTCGGCACGGCCGCCGCCACCCATTCCGCCGGACCCCGGTTCTTCCACTTTGTCATCGGCGGGGCGACCCCGGCCGCCCTCGCCGCCGACTGGACCACGTCGCTGCTGGACCAGAACGCCGCCTTCCGGGCCTCCTCGCCGCTTGCCGCCGAGCTGGAACGGATCGCGCTGCGCTGGCTGCGGGAACTGTTCGGGCTGCCCGAGGCGTACGGCGGCGCCCTGGTCCCGAGCGCCACCTTCGCGAACTTCACCTCGCTGGCCGTGGCCACCCACTGGTGGGCCGAACAGCACGACGTCGACGTCGCCGCCGACGGGCTGGCCGGCCTGCCCCGGATGCCGGTCGTCTCCGGCGGGTACGTCCACGCCAGTGCCCGCAAGGCCCTGCAGATGCTCGGTCACGGGCGCGACACCGTCGAGGTGTACGCCGCCGACCCGGTGGGCCGGGCGGACCTGCCGGCGATCGAGCGGCGGCTGGCGGAACTGTCCGGCCCGGCGATCCTGATCGGTAACGCCGGAGAGGTCAACGCCGGTGACTTCGACCGGCTCGACATCCTCGCCGACCTCGCCGAACGGTACGGTGCCTGGCTGCACGTGGACGGGGCGTTCGGGCTCTTCGCCGCCGTGTCGCCGCGTACCGCCGGGCTGGTCGAGGGGATCGACCGGGCCGACTCGATCGCCGGTGACGCCCACAAGTGGCTGAACGTGCCGTACGAGAGCGGTTTCGCCTTCCTGAAGGAGCCGAGCCGGCTTCCGGCGGCGTTCGGCATGCCGGGCACGGCGTACCTGCCGGGGCCGGGCAGCCCGCTCGGGTCGGGCGGTCCGGCCGCCGATCGCTCGTCCGCCGACCGGCCGGCCTCGGCCCGCTCGGTCCAGCCGGCGCTGCCGGACGGCCCGGTGGACTACGCGCTTCACGGGCCGGAGTCGTCCCGTCGGGCCCGGGCGATGCCGATCTGGGCGACCCTGGCCGCGTACGGCCGCACCGGCTACCGGCTGATGGTGGAGCGGCAACTCGATCTCGCCCAGCGGCTCGCCCGGCTGGTCGACGAGGCACCCGAGCTGGAACGGCTGGCCGAGGTGCCGCTCTGCATCGTCTGTTTCCGGGCCGCTCCGGAGCATGTCCCCGCCGACCAGCTCGACGACCTCAACCGGCGGCTCGGTGCGGCGCTGCTCGCCGACGGCCGGGTGTACGCCGGCACCACCGTCTACGCCGGTCGGGTGGCGCTGCGCCCGGCGATCGTCAACTGGCGGACCACCGAGGCCGACATCGACCTGCTGGTCGACGTGGTACGAGAACTGGTGGCCCGGCTCGCGCCACCTCCGTCGTCGGCTGTCTCGCGGGTCACCCGGGCAACGTGATTGTCGCCCGATCGTCGTCCGGTTAGGTTGTGCACACACGACTGGCGTGGGTGGGCGACCACCGGGGAGTGAAGGTCGGGGCGTCGACCGCCTGGGTGCCCCTTGTCGATCAGACGAGGAGACGCGTCCGTGACCGTTCACCACCGGATCCTGCACCTGTCCGACACCCACCTGAACAGCCCTGACGTCGATGCCTCCGCAGCGCTGGCGCGCATCCTGTACGACGCGCGCTTCGTGCCGGACGTGGATGTGGTCGTCGTGAGCGGCGACATCGCCGACGACGGCTCCGCCGAAGGCTGCGCGGGCGTGCGCGAGCAGGTGGGCCGGTTCTGCGCGGAGCGGGGCATCCCGCATGTCTACTGCACGGGCAACCACGACACCCGTGAGGCATTCGCGGCCACGCTCGGCTCCGGGCACCTGGCCGCCGACGGCACCGACATCGGCGCGACCATGACGGGCGAGTCCGGTGAACGTGCCGCCGTCAGCAGCGTTGCCGGGCTGCGCGTGATCACACTGGACAGTCTCGTGCCTGGCCAGGTGTACGGGCATCTCGACCCGGCCCAGCTGGCCTGGCTGCGTGACGTGCTGGCCGAACCCGCCGCGGCGGGCACGGTGCTCGTGCTGCACCACCCGCCGATCGCCGTGCCCACCTCCCCGATCATGGACAGCGTGGGCCTGCGTAACGCCGGTGAGCTGGCCGACGCGGTACAGGGCACAGACGTCCGGGCGATCCTGTGCGGTCACTTCCATCTGCAGTTGTCCGGCCTGCTACGGGGCATACCGGTGTGGGTGACGCCCGGCGTGGTCACCCGCATCGATCTCACCGCGTCGTCGCGGTGGGAGCGCGCGGTACTGGGCGCCGGGGCCACCGTGGTGGATCTCGGCGGCCCGACCTCCCCGCTCTTCCACGTGCTGCACGCCCGCGACCCGCGGGCCGGGGAGCAGGTGTACCTCGTCGACGCGGTGTCGCGCGAGGAGGTCGTGGGCGAGGAGCCATGATGGGCGGGCCGTCTGGCCTCGTCGAGCCGGTGTCACCATCCGCAGCCTCCGGTCCGGACGCCGGTCGGGCATCAACCACCCGAACGTGCGCCGCACCGGCCGGCGCACGTTCGGGGCGGCTGAACTTGTCGGGTCCGACGCGTCAGGCCGGTGAGTCCGGCGTCGGGTGGTGTCCGCAGGTCGGGCAGGGGCCGGCGAGTACGCGTCGCCGTACCGCCCGGTGTCGGACGGCTTGGAGGGTGATCGCGGCGGCCAGTAGTGTCGCCCCGGCCAGGGTGACGACTCCGGCGGTGGCGGCGAGCATCCACCAGGTCGGGCCGCCGCCCCGGGTGCTCCAGTAGGCCTGGGCGAGCTGGTTGGTGCCGAGCAGTCCGGCGGGCACGGTCAGCAGCAGGGCGGTCCAGAGCCCGCTGTCGTCGCCGGCTGCCGCGCGACCGATCGCGATCACCACGGCCAGTCCGAACAGCAGGCCACCGGCCATGCCCAGCAGTTCCGGCGTCGACCGGTACGAGGTGAACCAGTCGCTGTTGCCCTGGGCCAGGTGGTAGGCGGCGGAGGTGCCGCCGCCGATCCCGGCGGCGACCAGCGGCAGCAGGCGGCCGACCCAGCCCGGCCGGTCGGGCAGGGCCAGGGTCGCCAGCCCGAGTGCGGCGGCGGGGATGAGGACAAAGAGCGGCGGCCGGGGTTGCCCGACGAGGGTGGCCACCGTCGGTACGACCACGGTCAGCAGCAGGGCGCCGAGGGCGGCCCGGCGTCCCCAGCGGCCGGGGAGGGCGAGCACGACGAGCCCGACGAGCAGCCAGCCGGCCCAGACGACCGCGCCGACGGTCTGCACCGGACCTATCCGGTCGGTCAGCTCGGCCTGGCGTACGTCGGCGAACTCGACCTGCAGCAGCAGGAAGAGGGCGAGCGTGATCAGGGTGTGCAGGGCGAGGGTGGCGGCGACCGGCACGGCGGTGGCGAGCCCGAGGGCGCCGTACCCGCGCAGCCGCTCACGTAGCCCGCCGCGTAGCAGGTCGGCGGCGTCCGCCGGGGACGGCCAGCGCCGTTTCGGGTCCACCAGATCGAGGTACGTCCCGACGATCTCGTCGCCGCGTTCGGCCCGGTAGCCGGCGGGGTAGATCCGGAGCAGCCGGCGGTAGCGGCGTACCAGGGGTGAGGTCTCCTCGGTGGTCATGCCGGCCCTCCCGCCGGTCGCAGCCTGGGACGGGCGGCGGCGGACCCGGGGGCGCCGGCCCGGGCGGCACGGCCGAGGCGGGCCCGCAGCCGTTGGCTCGCCGCCTCGACGTTGCGCCGCAGTCGTTCGGTCTCGACGGTGAGCGCGGCGGTGCCGGCGTCGGTGAGCCGGTAGTAGCGGCGGAGGCGGCCGTCGACGACCTCCTCGCGGTCCGGTGCGACCAGCCCCTCGTCGGCAAGCCGGTCGAGGGCGCCGTAGAGGGTGCCGGGGCGCAGCGAGAGTCGGCCCTCGGAGAGGGCGGCGACCTCGGTGACGATGCCGTAGCCGTGCATCGGCTCGCGGGCCAGCGCGGTGAGGATCAGGAAGGTGGGTTCCCGCAGCGGGGTCGGAGCGGTCATGGGATCAATGTATCGGTGACGAAGCTATATCGGCAGCGAAGTTATCGGCGAGTCGGGTGGTTGACCTGAAAACGGCACGGGCCGGTCCGCCGTGGCGGACCGGCCCGTGCCGGTGGTCGTGACGTGGATCAGCAGTCGAAGTACATCGCGAACTCGTGCGGGGTCGGCCGCAGCCGGACCGGGTCCACCTCGTTGGCGCGCTTCCACTCGACCCAGGTCGAGATCAGGTCGGGGGTGAAGACGCCGCCCTCGAGCAGGAAGTCGTGGTCGGCCTCCAGCGAGTCGAGTACCTCGGGCAGCGAGCCGGGGACCTGCTTGACCGAACCCCACTCCTCCGGCGGAAGGTCGTAGAGGTCCTTGTCGATCGGCTCCGGCGGCTCGATCTTGCTCTTGATGCCGTCGAGGCCGGCCATCATCATCGCCGAGAAGGCGAGGTAGACGTTTGCCGACGGGTCCGGCACCCGGAACTCGACCCGCTTCGCCTTGGCGTTGCTGCCGGTGACCGGGATACGGGTGCAGGCCGAGCGGTTGCGCTGCGAGTAGACCAGGTTGACCGGCGCCTCGAAGCCCGGCACCAGCCGGCGGTACGAGTTGACCGTCGGGTTGGTGAAGGCCAGCAGCGACGGGGCGTGGTGCAGCAGGCCGCCGATGTACCAGCGGGCGGTGTCGGACAGGCCGGCGTAGCCGGTCTCGTCGTAGAACAGCGGCTCACCGTTCAGCCAGAGGCTCTGGTGGGTGTGCATGCCGGAGCCGTTGTCGCCGAAGAGCGGCTTGGGCATGAAGGTCGCGGTCTTGCCGGCCGCCCAGGCGGTGTTCTTGACGATGTACTTGAAGAGCTGCAGCTGGTCGCCGGCGTGCAGCAGGGTGGAGAACCTGTAGTTGATCTCAGCCTGGCCGGCGGTGCCCACCTCGTGGTGCGAACGCTCGACGGTGAAGCCGGTGTCGATCAGCTTGCGGACGATCTGGTCGCGCAGGTCGGCGTAGTGGTCGACCGGCGGCACCGGGAAGTAGCCACCCTTGTACGGGGTCTTGTAGCCCCGGTTGCCGCCCGGCTCCTCGCGACCGGTGTTCCAGGCGCCCTCGATCGAGTCGATGTAGTAGTAGGACTGGTGCGCCGAGGTCTCGTGCCGGATCGAGTCGAAGATGTAGAACTCCGCCTCCGGGCCGAAGTACGCCGTGTCGGCGATGCCGCTGGCCGCCAGGTAGGCCTCGGCCTTCTTCGCCACGTTGCGCGGGTCCCGGGAGTATGCCTCGCGGGTGAACGGGTCGTGGATGAAGAAGTTCAGGGCGACCGTCTTCTCGGCGCGGAACGGGTCGACGAAGGCGGTCGCGACGTCGGGCAGCAGCAGCATGTCCGACTCGTGGATCGCCTGGAACCCGCGGATCGACGATCCGTCGAAGGCCAGACCGTCGGTGAAGACCGACTCGTCGAAGGACTCGACCGGCAGGTTGAAGTGCTGCATCACGCCGGGCAGGTCACAAAAACGTACGTCGACGAACTTCACGTCCTCATTCTTGAGGTATCGCAGGAGTTCCTCGGGATTGGCGAACACACGTCCTCCTGGCACGTCCACTGGTGGCTAGGCTGCTGGCGACGCTATGGCCATGCGATTGCCCGAGCATGTCTCTGTTGTTTCCGCCGTGTTACGGCATCTGCGGAGCGTGATCATACCTGGTGTCCGGCTGGTTCCGCTGCGGATGTTACCTGATTCAGGGCTATTAGCCAGCTTCGCCGCGTCTTATGGCGCTTTCTGGAGATCGGCGACACCGCCCCGGGTGCCCCGCCAGCTGGCCCGGACGGATGCGGATACCCTGGTTTCCCGTGGCGATGACCGACGATCCGACGGCCCCGGCCGCCCCCGCGGCCGACCGGAACTTCTCCCCGCCGAGCCTGGCCCGTCGGTTCGGCGCGCTGCTCGTCGACTGGGCGCTCTGCGCGATGATCGCCTCGTTCTTCGCCGACCCGGTCACCGACGGCTGGCCGCCGGTCCTGGTCCTGATTCTCGAGTACGCCGTCTTCGTCGGCCTCTTCGCGCAGACTCCGGGCATGTGGGTCTCCCGGCTGCGCTGTGTCGCGTACGACGACGGCGGGCGGATCGGAGTGCCCCGGGCACTGCTCCGGGGGATCCTGCTCAGCCTGGTGGTGCCGCCGCTGCTGATGGACGAGCGCCGTCGCGGCCTGCACGACCGGCTGGTGGGTTCGGTCGTGGTGACGATGCCGGGCGCGAAGCCGGCGCGCTGACTCCCGAGCGCTGAACCCGGTGGGGCCGGTCTCTGGGCCCACTGGGAAAGAAATCGACGGCACGTTATGGCGTGCCGGTCCCGGGGGCCGGTACTGTATCGATCCAGAAGGGTTCTGGATCGATACAGAAGGAGGGGTGCCCCCGGTGTCGCCGAAGCCGACCCTGCAGACCGTGGCAGATGCGGTCGGGGTCTCCCGCAGCACGGTCTCGAACGCCTACAGTCGCCCCGACCAGCTCTCTCCTGAACTACGACGGCGGATCCACGACGCCGCACGGCAACTCGGTTACCCCGGGCCGGACCCGACCGCCCGGTCGCTGCGCCGGGGCCGGGTCGGCTCGATCGGGGTGCTGTTCACCTCGGCCCTCTCGTACGCGTTCACCGACCCGTACGCGGTGCAGTTCCTGCGCGGGGTGGCCGAGACGGCGGAGCGGTACGCCAGCAACCTGCTACTGGTCCCGATCTCCGAGGCGGACGAGGAGGCCGCTGTCCGGGCGGTGCACAACGCCTCCGTCGACGGGTTCTGCGTCTACTGCGTACCGGCCTGGCACGGCGCGCTGGCCGCGACCCGGTCCCGGGGACTGCCGGTGGTGGCGGCCGAACGGCCTGCCGAGGTGACCCCGGACGCGATGTACGTCGGCATCGACGAGTCGGCGGCCGCCCGGGCGGTCGGGGAGCACGTCGCCCGGCTCGGGCACCGACGGATCGCGGTCGTCTCCGACTTTCTCGTCGCCGAGCGGCGGACCGGCCCGGTCGCCCTGGACGGGCCGACCGCGATCCGGTACGACGTCACCCGCGAGCGGCTGCGCGGGTTCCTGGCCGGGCTGTCCGGGGCCGGCGTCGGCTGGTCGGATCTGCTGCTGGTCAACGCGAGCGCGAACAGTCGGACCGAGGGGGCGTACGCGGCGGCGTACGCGTTGGACCGGTCGGACCCGCCGACCGCGGTGCTGGCCGTGACCGATCTGCTCGCCCTCGGTGTTCTCGACGCCGTCACCGCGCGCGGCCTGCGACCCGGCCGGGATGTCTCGGTGACCGGCTTCGACGACATTCCCGAGGCCGCCGCCGCGGCCCTCACCACCGTCCGGCAGCCGGCGGTGGAGAAGGGACGGATCGCCGGCGGCCTGCTGCTCGACCCACCGGACGACGGCTCCGCCCGCCAGGTGCTGCTCCCCACCGAACTGGTCCGCCGGGCCTCGACCGGCCCCGTCGAAGGGAACTGACCATGGACTACCTGAGCCTCCACCTCGCGGTGGGCGCAACCGAACGGCACGTGCTCTCCGCCCGCCCGGACGCGCCGGTCCGGGACGACCAGCCCCGACCGGTCCGGCTCGCCCGGATCCGTCAGGTCACCGCCGGAGCGCTGCACCACATCGCGGACCGGATCACGCCGGAGCGGACGACTCGCCCGGCGCCGGTTGGTTCGCCCCAGGTCACCCGGGCCGCCTGCTCGGCCTGACCCTGACCCCGGTGACCGGCGACGGTCTCGCTGGCGGCTGGCCGCTGGCGGCGGACCGGTCTGCCGGGCGGGAGAGGTTACCGGCCCCGCATCTGTCGGAAGGCGCCCTTCGGCGGACGCATGTTCTTCGGGATGGCGCCCTTCGGCAGCTGCGGCCGGGCGGCGGAGAGCGCCTTGAGGCGCCGGTCGAGGGAGTTCACGTCCTTGCCGCTGAGGTTGCGGGGCAACCGCATCAGGGTCATCCGCATCTTGCGGATCGACAGCTCGTTCTCGCCCTGGCCGATGACGTAGTCGTACAGCGGCGCGGTGCCGATCACCTTGGCCAGCCGGCGCTTCTCCTGGCCCAGCATGCTGCGGGTGCGCTGCGGGTTCCCCTCGGCCAGCAGGATCACCCCGGGACGGCCGATGACCAGGTGCACCATGTCCATCTGGGTGGTCGAGCTGATGGCCGGCGTCACCCGCCAGCCGCCGCGCATGTTCTCCAGGATCGACGCCGCCGCGCCCGGCTGCCCCTCGGCGGCGTTCATCATCGCCGCGTTGGAGCGCAGGTTCAGCACGATCAGCAGGGCGAGCAGGGCGAGCAGGATGCCGATCGGCAGCCACAACCAACCCCACTGCAGTACCGCGACCACGGTGAGCGCGACCGGGACGAGCACCGCGACGGCGGCGAGCGGCACGAACCACTTGTCGCGTTTGGCGGTGAACGAGAACACCATCCCGATCTGCTTCAGCCGCTGGCCGAACGACACCTTCTCCTGCGCCTTTGCCATGCGAGGGAGTCTAGTGGCCCGATCCGCGACGGCTGGCCCCCGGCTGCCCGCTACGCCCCGGCCGGCGGTCAGCAGCCGTCCGGCGCGGTCCGCCGGCTGCCCCCGGCCGCCCGCCGCGGTCCGTGGCGCGTACCAGGACGAGGTAAGGACCTTACGCCCGGCGTCGGTTCCGGCGGTGCGGGGTTGAGGAGGTCCGGCGGTGCGACATGGGGTCGTACGCCAATGTGCCGGGCCCACCTTCGCCCGGAGAGTCGACATCGTCAGGAAGCGAGTCCACCGGGACGGAGACCACGATGTTCAGCACGGACCCCCACCTCCTCCTCACCCTGCACCACACGCACGCCGACGACCTACGGGCCGAGGCCGCCGCCGACCGGCTGGCCCGGTCCGTGTCCCGGCGGCGATGGTCGAACCGGACCCGTCTCGGGTCGCGGCGCCGTCGTACCGGCGTGGCATGCTCGACCTCGTGACCCCCCGCGCCGCCAGCGCCGTCCTCGTCGGCCGTCAGTCCGAACTCGCCCTGCTGCGCGACGCGCTCAAGCGGGTCCGGGCCGACGAGCCGGCGGCGATGCTGGTCGGCGGGGAGGCCGGGGTCGGCAAGACCCGGCTGATCGAGGAGTTCGGGCGGTACGCGGTCGCCGAGGGCGGCCGGCTCCTGCTCGGCCAGTGTCTCGAACTCGGCGAGGAGGGGCTGCCCTTCGCGCCGTTCGCCGCCGCGCTGCGGCAGGTCCTGCGCACCGACGGGCCGGCCGCGTTCGACGGCTACGAGCGGGACTTCGCCCGGCTCCTGCCGGAACTGGGCCGGCTGACCACGACCGGGCCGGTCGACAACCCCGACCGGCCGGTCCAGTCCGGGCCGGGCCTGGTGCTGGACGCGCACCGGGGCTACCTGTTCGAACTGGTCGCCGGGCTCTTCACCCGGCTCGCCGCCGAGCGGCCGCTGGTCCTGGTGATCGAGGACCTGCACTGGGCCGACCGGTCCACCCGGGACCTGATCGCCTTCCTGGCCCGGGTGGTACGACCGGACCGGATGTTGCTGATCTGCACCTACCGCTCGGACGAGCTGCACCGTGGGCATCCGCTGCGGCCGTTCCTCGCCGAACTCGACCGGGCACGGGGCGTGGAACGGGTGGAACTGAACCGGTTGGACCGGGAGGGCACCGGCCAGGTCCTGGCCGACCTGCTCGGCGCCGAACCGACCGCCCGGGCCGTCGACACGATCCACGACCGGACCCAGGGCAACCCCTTCTTCATCGAGGAGCTCGCCGCCGCCGGTGACCCGCAGGGCTGTGCCGATCTGCCCGACACCCTGCGCGATCTGCTGCTCGCCCGGGTCGACCGGTTGCCCGAGCCGGCCCAGCGAATGCTGCGGATCGCCGGTGCCGGCGGCACCCGGATCGCCCACGAGTTGCTCGCCGCGGTCGCCGGGGTGCCGGAGGTGGAACTGGAGGCCGCGCTGCGGGCCGCGGTCGCCGCACAACTTGTCGTCGCCGACCCGGACGGCGGCTACGAGTTCCGGCACGCGCTGGTCCGGGAGGCCGTACACGAGGACCTGCTGCCCGGCGAGCACGCCCGGTTGCACGCCCGGTACGCGGCCGCCATCGAGGCGAAGCCGCAGCTGGTCGCCGACGGCCGGGCCCCGGCCGAGCTGGCCCACCACTGGTACGCGGCACACGACTTCCCCCGGGCGTTGACCGCCACCTGGGCCGCCGCCGAGGCCGCCGGTTCCCGCTACGCGTACGCGGAGCAGGGGCGGCTGCTCGAGCGGGTGCTGGAACTCTGGGAGCAGGTGCCGGACGCCGACCGGCGGTTGGGTCTGGACCACGTCAGTGTGCTCGAGGCGACCCTGGTCGCGACCTCGACCGCCGGCGACTACTCCCGGGCGGTGACCCTGACCCGGGCCACCCTCGGCGAGCTGGACCAGGCGGCGGAGCCCGCCCGGGCCGCCCGGGTGCTGCTGCTGCGGGGTCGACTCCTGCGCACCCTCGGCAAGGCGGACGGCAGCGCCGAGGTCCGGCAGGCGTACGTGTTGGCGGTGGGGGCGACCGACGATCCGGGGCGGCCCCGGCTGCTCGCCGACATCGCCTTCCAGGCGGCCCGGGTGGACCGGGAGGAGGGCGCCAGGATCGCCGAGGAGGCGATGGTGGCGGCCCGGGCCTCGGGGCGGGACGACGCGTTGACCGCCGCCACCCTGGCCGCCGGCTGGGTCTGCGGACGACGGGACGTCGCCCTGGCCGACCTGCGTCGGGCGGAGCGGCTCGCCCGGACGACGGGCGACTCACAGACCCTGGTGACCGCACTGGTCACCATCTCCGACGGGCTCTGCGAGCTCGGCCGGTACGCCGAGTCGGCCGAGGCGGCGGCGACCGGGATGGTCGAGGCCCGGCGGGTGGGGCTCAGCCGTTCGACCGGTGCCTTCCTGCTTTCCAACCAGGCCGAGGCGTTGATCGCACTGGGTCGCTGGGACGAGGCCGACGAGTTGTGCGGCGAGGCCGCCCGCCTCGACCTGCCCGGCGTCACCGGCCACCACTGGCTGCAGCTGCGGGCCTGGCTGCACCTGGCCCGGGGGCGGGTCGACGCCGAGGAACTGGTCACCCGGGCGTTGGCGTTCCTGCGCCGGCCGTACTTCGCGCCGGAGATGCCGCTGTACGAGCTGCGGGTCGAGGCGGCGCTGCTCGCCGGTGACCTGCCGGCGGCGCTCGCCGCCGCCCACGTGCTGCTCGACCAGCCGCTCTACCGCTACCCCCGGTACGGCTGGCCGGCCCTGGCCGTCGCCGCCCGGGTCGCCCGGGCCACCGACGACGCGGAACTGTGGGAACGGGTCGCGGTGGCGACACACCGGCTCACCGCCCGCTACCCCGCCGAGCTGGCCTGCGCCGCCGAGGTGTCGGCCATGCTCGCCAACTTCGCCGGATTCCCCGGTGGCGCCGGCTCCGCCGGTCCAGGACTTTCCGCCGGCTCCGCCGGTCCAGGACTCCCCGCCGGGGAGACCAGCTCGGGGTCGGCGCTGAGCCGGTGGCAGCAGGCGGTGACGGCCTGGCGGGCGGACGGGCAGCCGTACCCGCTGGCCCGGACGCTGGTCGGTCTGGCCGAGGTGGCGGCCGCGGCGGGGGACCGGGGGCAGGCTGCCGCCGCGCTGACCGAGGCGGCCGGGATCGCGGCGGAGTTGGCCGCCGTACCGTTGGCGGAGCAGGTGGCGACGTTGCGCCGGCGGCTCGGGCTGCGGGACGGGACGGTGTCCGGTCCGGAACAGCTCACCGCGCGGGAGCGGGAGGTGCTGCGCCTGGTCGCGGAGGGATACAGCAACCGCCGGATCGCCCAACTGCTCTACATCTCACCGAAGACCGCGAGTGTGCACGTCTCCCGGATCATCGCCAAACTGGACGTCGCCAACCGGATCGAGGCGGCGGCGGTCGCGCACCGCCTCGGCCTGCTGGCACACGGGTCAGGAGAGCCGGTCACCAGCGGATGAGACCGCGGCCGCGTCGGCCGGGTCAGCTGGGTCAGCTGGGTGTCCCGGGTCCGGTGGTCGGGTCGTGTCGGGCGGTCGGGGCAGCACCGGGGCGGCCCGGCCGGTGCCGTGGTCACCGGGGGTCCGTTCCTCGTGGTACTCCTCCTCGACGTTGACCTCCCACACGTCGTGCGTGGTCCCGTCCAAGATGTTCGACACCGACAGCAGCGCGGTCATCATCGAGTGGTCGGCGTTGTTGTAGCGGTGCATGCCGTTGCGCCCGACCGGGTGCACGTTCGGCACCTCGGCGGCCAGCCAGTTCCGGATGGTGGCGACGTTCTCCCGGTACGTGAAGTCGTAGAACGGGTAGGCCCGGGGCATCCGGACCACGTACCCGGTCTCCACCGATCCGGGCCGGACCAGTCCGAGTCGTTCGAGTTCGGCGGTGCCGAGGGCGACCAGTTCGTCGTCCGGGCTGTTCCACAGCTCGTCGCCGATGTTGAGGAAGTACTCCAGTCCCAGGCAGGTACGACCGTTCTTCACCAGGTACGGCGACCAGGAGCCGAAGTTCTGGATCCGGCCGACCTTGACCTCCGGGGCGTGGATGTAGATCCAGTTGTCCGGGAAGCTGAACTCCTCGGGCACCACCAGCGCGACGGTCAGGAAGTCCCGGTAGTGCAGGCCTCGGGCGGCGGCGACCACCGGCGCCGGGGCGGGCGGGTCCATCGCCAGCACCAGGTGCGAGATCGGCATCGACGAGATGATGTGGTCGGCCTCGACCCGGCGTTCGCCGTCCGGTCCGACGACGGTGACCCCGACCGCCCGGCCCGCCGTCCGGTGCACGGTGCCGACCCGGGTGTTCAGGCTGACCGTGCCGCCGCGCTTCTCCACGTGCGCGGCACAGTGCTCCCACATCATCCCGGGGCCGTACTTCGGGTAGTTGAACTCCTCGATCAGGCTGGTGATGTCCTTCTGGTTGCGCTTGGGCAGCAGGGCGTTCAGCACCGCGTTGGAGAGCGAGAGGTTCTTGATCCGCTGGGCGGCCCAGTCCGCGGAGAGCGCGGTCGCGGGGACACCCCACAGCTTCTCGTTGTACGTCTTGAAGAAGTGGTTGAAGAGTCGTCGGCCGAACCGGGCGGTGACCCAGCCGGCGAGGTGGGACTGGTCCTTCGGCGGGGAGAGCTTGGCCCAGAGGTACGAGCCGACGCAGCGGACCGCCTCCAGCAGCCCCAGGTTGCGCAGCGCGTTGCCGGCCTTCAGTGGATAGTCGTACAGCTTGCCCCGGTAGTAGATCCGACTCATCCGGGGTCGCAGCAGGAAGTCCTCGTCGGACAGGATCTCGTGCCACAGTGCCTCGACCTGTGGCACCTTCGTGAAGAAGCGATGACCGCCGATGTCGAAGCGCCACCCGTCGCGCTCGACGGTGCGGCTGATCCCGCCCACCACCTCGTCGGCCTCGACCACCTCGACCGTGGCGTTGCGCTTGGTCAGCTCGTACGCTGCGGTCAGGCCCGCCGGGCCGGCTCCGATGATTATGGTGTGGGGCGCCGTCATGCTTCTATTCATCACCTTCGACGTGTTGCCGGCAAGTATCCGACAGAAGACGGCCGGAATCTAGCACGGTCGAAGGTTCGGGAACGGGCGCGTCGCCGACGCCGGTACCGGGGTGCCGGCGCCGGTCGTTCCGGCGTACCCGACACGCCCGGTGAACGGCGTGGTGCGGTGCGTGAGTGAGGTGCGGCGGCTGGCGCGCGCGGACCCGGCGAGCCGGGCAGGGCGTCAGCCGACGGTCGGCGTCGGCACCGCGCGGGCCTCGACGGCCTGCTGGTAGAGCCGACCAGCCCGGTACGACGACCGGACCAGCGGCCCGCTCATCACCCCGGCGAAGCCGATCTGCTCGGCCTCCTCGCGCAGCTCGACGAACTCCTCCGGCCGGACCCACCGCTCGACCGGGTGGTGCCGGGGGGTCGGGCGCAGGTACTGGGTGATGGTGACCAGTTCGCAGCCGGCGGCGTGCAGGTCACGCAGCGCCTGGGAGACCTCGGCGCGGTCCTCGCCGAGCCCGAGGATCAGGTTCGACTTGGTCACCAGGCCGGCGTTCCGGGCCTGGGTGAGCACGTCCAGCGAGCGCTCGTAGCGGAATCCCGGCCGGATCCGCTTGAAGATCCGGGGCACCGTCTCGACGTTGTGTGCGAGCACCTCCGGACGGGACCCGAAGACCTCGGCGAGCTGGTCGGGGTTGGCGTTGAAGTCGGGGATCAGCAGCTCCACGCCGCAGTGCGGCAGGGACTCGAGGGCGCCCTCGCCGCCGGCCGCCCCGTCGCGCGGGGTCAGGGCGTGGATCTGGCGGACCGTCTCGGCATACAGCCAGGCGCCGCCGTCCGGCAGGTCGTCGCGGGCGACCCCGGTGACCGTGGCGTAGCGCAGTCCCATCGTGGCCACCGACTCGGCGACCCGACGCGGCTCGTCCGCGTCGAAGTCGGCCGGCTTGCCGGTGTCGATCTGGCAGAAGTCACAGCGCCGGGTGCACTGGTCGCCACCGATCAGGAAGGTCGCCTCGCGGTCTTCCCAGCACTCGTAGATGTTGGGGCAGCCGGCCTCCTGGCAGACCGTGTGCAGCCCCTCCCGGGAGACCAGGCCCCGGAGGTCGGTGTACTCCGGGCCCATCTTCGCCTTGACCTTGATCCACGACGGCTTGCGTTCGATCGGCGTGGCGGCGTTGCGGGCCTCCACCCGGAGCAGTCGACGCCCCTCGGGCGCGACGGGCGAGCTGGCGCGGTTCTCCGAGGCGGTGGCGACGCTTCCCCGTCCGGCAGCGGTGGCGGCGGGAGGCGCGGAGTACTCGATGGTCACGAATCCGAGCCTACGCGTACCAGGTCGGCCGATCGACCAGAGGCGACCGGACTCACGTACCGAACCGGGTGATGCCACTCACGCGGCCGGTGCCGGCCCGCTCGACCCGGCACCGGGACGGGCGGACGGAAAACGGTTGCGGCCGTTCCGGTGCCCTGGGCTACGCTGCCGGCAGAGCGATGACGGAGCCGAGTACCACCTCGACCACCGGAGTCGAGAGAGTCACCAGCCGCTGTGAGGTGATCTCCGGCCGGGGCTGGGAAGACCCTCCTGAGCTGCGGGAAGAACGACGTCTCGGCGTCCAGTAGAACCCGCCGTACGGCCCACGTGACGGGCTGTGAAAGAGGCCGTCGATCCGACGGCGAAGGTGTGGTGGCACCGCGAGTTCCCGCTCGCCCACACCCCCCGGGGTCCGGTCGACGTACCGCGCACGGAGGGCCGTTCGTGGGCGTCGCGACGATTCGAGGAGTTTCCCGTGCCACATGTCCGCCCCACGACCCTGCCCGAGCGGGTCAGCTCCACGACCCCGCCCGACCGGGTTCTCACCACGACCCTGCCGCAACGGGTCGGTACGACCGTGACCGTCGCCGGCTGGGTACACCGCCGGCGACAACTGAAATCCGTGACGTTTCTGATCGTCCGGGACGCCGCCGGCCTGGCCCAGGTCGTGGTCACCGACGCCGACCTGCGGGCCCGGCTGGCTGAACTGACCGAGGAGTCGGTGGTCGAGGTCACCGGCGAGGTGGTCGGCAATCCCGCCGCGCCCGCCGGAGTCGAGCTGGTGACCCCGACCGTACGCCCGCTCGGCGTCCCGGCGGCACCGCCACCGTTCGACGTCTACCGCCCCGAACTGACCGCGTCGCTGCCCACCCAGCTCGACCACGCGGCGGTGGCGTTGCGCCACCCCACCCGTTCCGCCGCGCTGCGGATCTCCGCCGCCCTGGTGGCGGGCTTCCGGTCCACCCTGGACGGGTACGGCTTCGTCGAGGTGCAGACCCCGAAGATCGTGGCCTCGGCGACCGAGAGCGGGGCGAACGTCTTCGCTATCGACTACTTCGGTCGGCCCGGTTACCTGGCCCAGTCACCCCAGTTCTACAAACAGATGCTGGTCGGGGTGCTGGAACGGGTCTACGAGGTCGGGCCGGTGTTCCGGGCCGAGCCACACGACACCACCCGGCACCTGGCCCAGTACACCTCGCTCGACGTCGAGCTGGGCTTCGTCACCGACCACCGGGACGTGATGCGGATCCTGCGCGACGTGCTGGCCGGCATGCTCGACGGCCTGCCGGCGCGGGCCGGGGCTGCGCTGGCGACCCTCGGCGTCGAGCCGCCGAGGGTGCCGGCCGAGATCCCGGCGGTGCACTTCACCGAGGCGTTGGCGATCGCCGGGGCGCCGGCCGACGAACCGGACCTCGCCCCGGCCCACGAACGGGCTCTGGGGGAGTGGGCACGCTCGGAGCACGGCTCCGACTTCCTCTTCGTCACCGGCTATCCGATGGCCAAGCGCCCCTTCTACACCCACCCGGCCACCGTCGACGCGCCGGACGGCGGGCCGCGGGAGACGTACTCGAACGGTTTCGACCTGCTCTTCCGCGGCGTCGAACTGGTCACCGGCGGCCAGCGGCTGCACCGGTACGACGACTGTCTCGCCGCGCTCGCCGCCCGGGGCGAGGACCCGGAACCGTACCGGTCCTACCTGGACACCTTCCGGTACGGCATGCCGCCGCACGGCGGCTTCGCGATCGGCCTGGAACGGATGGTGGCCCGGCTGGTCGGCGCCGGCAACGTCCGGGAGGTCACCGCCTTCCCCCGCGACCTGCACCGACTCGCCCCGTAGCGGGACGGGTGCCTCGGTTCTGGTGGTGGCTGGGACACCTCAGCCGAGCAGGGTCGGCAGGTGTCGCTCGACGACCGGGAGGACCTCGGCGACGGTCACCTGGCGACCCAGTTCGGCGCTGAGCGAGGTGGTGCCGGCGTCCCGGATGCCGCACGGCACGATCCGGTCGTAGGCGGAGAGGTCACAGTCGCAGTTGATGGAGAAGCCGTGCTGGGTCACGCCCCGGGAGACCCGCAGGCCGAGGGCGGCGACCTTGCGGTCTGGGCCACGCTCGTCGGCGGGAACCCAGACGCCGCTGCGGCCCTTGATCTCGACCCGCTGGGCGGTGGTCAGCCCCAGTTCGTGGCAGACGTCGACCATCAGCTGTTCGGTACGTCGGACGAACGCGACGACGTCCACCGGCAGTCCGGTGTCCGCGCCGGGGAGCTTGATGATCGGGTAGCCGACCAGTTGCCCCGGACCGTGCCAGGTGATCTTGCCGCCGCGGTCGACGTCGATCACCGGGGTGCCGTCGGTCGGCCGGTCCCACGGCTCGGTGCGCTTGCCTGCGGTGTAGACGTTCGGGTGTTCGAGCAGGAGGACGGTGTCCGGCCGTTCGCCGTTGACGACCGCCTCGTGCACCCGGCGCTGCTCGTCCCAGGCGGCCAGGTAGTCGATGGTGCCCAGGCGGATGCTGGTCAGCTCGGCAATTGTGCTGCTCACCAGCCCAGCTTAGTTCGCTACCGACGGGTCGGGTCAGCACGCGTGGCCGGGGTCACCGGCCGGCGCCCGCCAGAGCCGGCCGGTCCGGCTGGCACGTGCCGGTGTCAGCCGGTCAGGCCGGTACCCGCCAGAGCCAGACGTCGGAGACCTGTTCGGGCGGGCCGAGGAGTTGGGTGGTGGCGTCCAGCACGGCGTCCGGGTGCAGCGGGAACTTCGTACCGTGCATCTGCGGGTCGAGCACCACCACCTGGACCCGCCAGTAGCGCAGGTCGTCCCGGGCGGCGGCCCGGTCGGCATCGGTGATCGTCGGCACGACCCCGGTCCTGGCCACCTCGGCCAGCAGGGTGTCGGTGGGGCGGGGCACCGGCCCGATCCGGCCCCGGCCGTCGGGGCCGCCGGGACCGAGGAAGAACCCGGACGGGATGGCGAACTCGCCCTGCCGGTTGGCCAGGGCGTACGCCTGCCAGCGTTGTCCGTCCGGGGTCAGGTCGATGGTGAGCGGGACCGGGGTGAGTACACCGCCGGGGGAGACGTACTGCCGCCAGACGCCGGAGGTGATGAACTCCGGCAGCGGCTCCCGTTGCACGGTCAGCAGGGGCGTCGGTACGAGCGGCAGCAGCGCCACCGCGAAGCCGGCGAGCCAGCCGGCCCGGGCCCGCCGCGACGGCGGCCGGGTCCGGAGCGCGTCGACGGTGTGCGCCAGCAGCAGCCCGACCAGCGGCGCCACCACCAGGGCGAGCCGGGACGGCAGCGCGGCGTTGAACACCGGCAGGTGCCCGAGCAGGGCGTACGGCAGCGGCACGTCGGTGCGTACCTCGAAGATCTTCACTCGGGGGCCCCAGGAGAGCACGGTGAAGACGAGCGCGGTCACCCCGAGCGCCCGCAGGGTGGCCCGGCGGGCCGGGTCGGCGTGCCGCCACAGCACGGTGAAGCAGACCACGGCCAGGACCAGCAGCGCAACGCCGAGGAAGGAGTTCTCCTCGGTCGGGTTCGGGGCCAGTGAGGTGCCGAGCCCGGCCTGTCCGGCCAGGCTCCGCTGGGGGTACGCCCCGTACGCGGCGATGTCCTCGGCGTGGATGACCGGGTCGAAGCCGGTGCCGTGGAATTTCTGCGGTCCCATGAAGTGCAGCCACAGCGGGTACGCCAGCAGCGCGAACGCCACCACGGCGGTGACCCCGAGGCCGCGCAGGAAGTCCGGCAGCGCGGCGCGGGCCTCGGCTCGGCGGGACCGGTGCGCCGCCCAGGTGCCGAGGAAGACCCCGCAGGCGAGTGCGGTGAAGAAGAGTCCCTCGGCGGCGATGGAGAAGGCGACCGCGACGAGGATTCCGAGCAGGATTCCGTCGCGTAGCCATTGGCCGGGTCGGCGCAGCCGGAGCACGCCCCAGACCAGCACCGGGGCGATCCAGCCGGCGCTCCAGTTCAGGTGGGCGTTGGCGTGCGCGACGAGGCCGGGCGCGAAGCCGATGAAGACCCCGCCGAGCAGGGCGGCCGGGGTGCTCCGGACGAGGTGCCGGGAGAGCAGCCAGTACCAGGCGAGGGCGCTGCCGGCGAGGTTGAGGGTGAGCACCACGAGGAAGGTCGCCGGCGGCCCGATCAGCCAGGTCAGCGGGGCGAAGACCACCGCGTACACGGTGATCGAGGTGTTCACCGCGAGGTTGACCCCGTCCGGCACGTTCATCAGGTCGGTGAAGAACGGGTTCTGACCGTGGCTGAGCACGTGGCCGCCGTACGCCAGCAGCCACTCGAAGAGGGCCTGGTCGCTGGCGTTGACGGTGATCGCCCGCCCGTTCGGGTCGAGCCAGAGGCCGCTCGTCACCCAGAAGGCCCCGACGACCGCGATCACGGCGGCGGTCAGGTCCGCCCGGCGCCGTCCCGGTCGGTCGGGGGTGGCGGTGGCGGGCGGGGGCTGCGGGGTCGACCCGGCGAGCGCGGGCGGGGAGAGCGGCACCTGCCGGAGGTTACCAACCCGGGGCCGACACGCCGAGGAAGCCGGGCACCTTGACGGCTGTGATGGAAATGATTTCCAATTGGATTAATGGCTCAACGTGGAAGGAAAGGACGTCGAACGTGAAAGTCTCCTTTGTCGGTAAGGGAGGTAGCGGCAAGACCACCCTGGCGGCGCTCTTCACCCGCCACCTCGCCGCGGCCGACCCGCCCGCCGGAACCCGCGGTCCGGATCCCGGCGGCCCGGTCGGTCCGGGCCGTTCCGACGGTCCGGACGAAACGCCCGGGCGGCCGCCACTGCTCGCCATCGACGCGGACATCAACCAGCACCTCGCGGTCGCGCTCGGCGCGACCGAGACCGAGGCGGCCCGGCTGCCCGCGCTCGGCGACCACCTCGCCGAGATAAAGGAGTACCTGCGGGGCGACAACCCCCGGATCTCCTCGGCGGCGGCGATGGTCAAGACCACCCCGCCGGGGCGCGGCTCACGGCTGCTCACCGTCGACGGCGTCAACCCGGTCTACGACCGCCTGGTCCGCGAGGTGGGCGGGGTACGGCTCGCGGTCACCGGTCCGTTCGGCGCCGAGGACCTCGGGGTCGCCTGCTACCACGCCAAGGTCGGCGCGGTCGAACTGCTGCTCAACCATCTGGTCGATGGCCCGGGCGAGTACGTCGTGGTGGACATGACCGCCGGCGCCGACTCGTTCGCCTCCGGACTGTTCACCCGGTTCGACACCACCTTCCTGGTCTGCGAGCCGACGCTGCGCAGCGTCGCCGTCTACCGGCAGTACGTCGGTCACGCCCGCGCCTTCGGGGTCCGGGTGCACGTCGTCGGCAACAAGGTCGACGATCCCTCGGACGTCGACTTCCTCCGCGAACACGTCGGGGCCGACCTGCTCACCTGGCTGACCCGGTCACGTCACGTCAGGAATGCGGAGCGGGGCGCCCCGGAGCCCCTGGACACCCTGGAACCGGCCAACCGGGCGGCCCTGGACACGCTCCGGGCGACCGTCGACGCCCAGGACCGGGACTGGGCGACGTACCACCGGCACGCGGTCGAGTTCCACCTGCGCAACGCGGTGGCCTGGGCCAACGAACGGGTCGGCGAGGACCTCGCCAACCAGGTCGACCCGGAGTACGTACCCGGGCCGCGACTCCCGGTCCACTGACCGGCACCCGCTCCCGGTCCACTGACCGGCACCCGTACCCGTAATCCGAACAGAAGGAGTTCAGCATGTCCCTCGACGTACCCACCGCTCTGCTGGAGCGGGCCGAAGCCGGCCAGGTCGACGACGCCGAGTTCGTCGACTGTGTCCGGCAGTCCCTGCCGTACGCCTGGGCGGTGGTCTCCGAGGTGGCCGCCCGGGCGCACGCCACCGCGGCCGACTTCGCCGACCACGCGGTCCCGCCGCCGAGTGAGGCCGACCGTGGGCAACTGCTCCGGGCGCTGGCCAGCGACGCTATCCGGGGTGGCCTGGAACGGCACTTCGGGGTCCGACTCGCGTTCCAGAACTGCCACCGGGTCGCGGCGTTCAAGCCGGCCGCGGTCGGCGGTGTGACGTACCAGCGGTTCGTCTCCCCGCTGGCCCAGATCCGCAACCAGTCGCCGGAGCTGCGCGACTGCTGAGGGTGGGCGGGGCTCCTTCCGGTCGCCGCCGGTGTCGGACGGAGCCCCGCCGCGCCCGGTCTCCGGAGGCGGCCCGCGGATCGGTCACCACGACGGCCACAAGCAGCACGCCGAGCAGCAGCCCGGCCGCGCCGGGGCCGCAGGTCCGAGAGAGCTTCCGTCCGGTACGAAACATGAAGCAATCCTCGCGACCCTTTCGGATTCCGCAGGCGCCAATGAGCGGATACTGCCTTTCGGGGCACCCGGTCGCCGCCGTCCCCGCTGGCCCGGTCCATGGGGTCCGAACTCATCTTGATATCGGCAAATGTGTGACTCCGCGCCATGTCGCCGGTTCGTCCATCGGTCGTAACGTCTCGGCAACTTTGGAGTGCTCGTCCCCCCGGCGGCTGGCCAACCGGCCCGCCAAGCCCCGCACCCCCGTCCGGAGGCCACCACCCATGCGCCGCTACCCCGCCCTCCTGGCCCGCCTCGCGCGGGCCGCCCTCGTCCCCGTCCTGGCCGCCGCGACCGTGCTCACCGTCGCCGCGCCCGCGCAGGCCGCCACCCTCACCCAGGTCACCGGCTTCGGCTCCAACCCCGGCAACCTCACCATGTACGCCTACCGCCCGGACGGCCTGCCGGCCGGCGCGCCAGCGGTCGTCCTGTTGCACGGCTGCGCGCAGAACGCCAACGGCTACTTCAGCAACTCCGGCTGGCGCAAGTACGCCGACCAGTGGGGATTCGCGCTGATCGTGCCGGAGCAGAAGTCGGCGAACAACGCGACCTCCTGCTTCAACTGGTTCGAGACCGGTGACACCAGCCGGGGCCAGGGCGAGGCGCTGTCGATCCGGCAGATGGTCGAGCACGCCCGGACCAGTTTCGGTGTCGCCGCCGACCGGGTGTACGTCAGCGGACTCTCCGGCGGCGGGGCGATGGTCGCCGCGATGCTGGCCGCCTACCCGGACGCCTTCGCCGGCGGTTCCGTGGTCGCCGGTATCCCGTACCGCTGCGCCACCACCATGGTCAACGCGTTCAGCTGCATGAACCCGGGTGTGAACCGTACCCCCGCCCAGTGGGGCGACCTGGTCCGCAGCGCGTACCCGGGCTACTCCGGGCCCCGGCCCAGGGTGGCGATCTGGCACGGCGCCGCCGACTACACGGTGGCGACGGCGAACGCCACCGAGTCCCGGGACCAGTGGACCAACGTCCTCGGCGTCTCGCAGACCCCGACCGGCACCAGTTCGCTGCCCGGCGGCACCACCCTCGAGACGTACGGCGCCGACCAGGTACGGGTGTACCGGGTCGCCGGGATGGGACACGGCACGCCGGTCGACCCGGGCTCCGGTGCCGACCAGTGCGGCAGTACGGCGGCGTACTTCCTGGACACCATCTGTTCGGCGTACCGGGACGCGCTCTTCTTCGGCCTGGACTCCGGCGGCAGCCCCGGTGACCCGGGAGATCCCGGCGATCCCGGTGATCCGGGTGATCCCGGTGATCCGGGTGATCCCGGTGATCCGGGTGACCCTGATCCGGTCTGTGTCACCGCCAGCAACTACGCGCACGTCCAAGCCGGCCGGGCGTACCAGTCCCTCGGCTACACCTACGCGGCGGGCTCCGGCCAGCTGATGGGCCTGTACAACACCTTCCTCAGCACCGAACTCCGGCAGACCGCACCGGGCCACTGGGTGATCGGCTGCTGATCGGCCGGCCGCCGGTACGGCACCGCTGACCGGTCGACCGGCACGGCATCTTCGCCCAACCGACCGGCACGGCGTCGGGGCGCGACAGGCCCTCCGCGGACTCCGCGACCCGACGCCGTCCGGCCGTAGGCAGCCCGCACCGTTCGACCGCCCGGCCAGCCCGCGTCACTCGGACGGTGCGGGACGACAGGCGGTCGCGCCCGGTCAGCCGGATCCGGCTCAGTCCAGGGCGGCGCGCAGCGCGCCGGCCAGGTCGGGGTGCTCGTGCCGGAAGCCGGCCCGGTTCAGCACCCCGGGAAGCACCCGGAGACTGCGCAACGCCTCGACCGACATCTCGCCGAGCAGGATCCGCAACGCGACCCCGGGGACCGGCATGACCGTCGGCCGGTGCAGCGCCCGCCCGAGAGTCCTGGTGAACTCGGCGTTCGTCGCCGGCGCCGGACCGACCACGTTCACCGGCCCGGCGATGTCGTCGTGGGTCAGCAGGAAGCTCAGCGCGGACATGCAGTCGGCCATCGAGATCCACGGGATCCACTGCCGGCCGTCGCCGAACGTGCCGGCGATACCGAGTCGGTACGGCAGCAGCTGCGGCTTGAGGAACCCACCGGTACGGTCCAGCGGCAGGCCGAGGCGCAGTCGTACCACCCGGATCCCGGCCTGCTCGGCAGGGGCGGTCGCCGCCTCCCAGACCCGGCACAGATCCGCCATGAAACCGTCCCCGGCCGGGGCGTCCTCCTCGACCGGGCGGTCACCGGTGTCGCCGTACCAGCCGATCGCCGAACCGTTGAGCAGCACCTGTGGCCGCTGGCCCGCCGGCAGGGTGGCGATCGACCGGGCCAGCGTCGCGGTGGTGTCGACCCGGCTGGCCCGCAGCAGGTCCTTGAACTCGCTGTTCCAGCGCCGGTCGCTGATGTTCGTACCGGCGAGGTTGATCACCGCGTCGGCGCCGGAGATGGCCGTCGGGTCCAGTTGCCCGGCGGCCGGGTCCCACCGGACCTCGTTCCGGTCCCGGACCGGGCGCCGGACCAGCCGGACGATCTCGTGCCCCGCCGTCCGGAGCCGATCGGTCAACCGGGTGCCGAGGAAGCCGGATGAGCCGGCGAGAACGATACGCATGCCGGTATCTTCGCCCACCCGGGTGCGCGGCGCCGTGGGTCGGGGGTCGTACCCGGGCGGGAGGCCCGCTGCGGACGCGCGCGGGGAGGGCCGGAACAGACGCCAGGGGCGCCCGGCCGACGGCCGGACGCCCCTGCGGGGATCTGTCGGATCAGGCGAGGCCGAGCTCCGCCTCGAACTGGCCCGCCTCGAGCCGCTCCTTGATCGCCGACAGGAACCGGGCGGCGTCCGCGCCGTCGATCAGCCGGTGGTCGTAGGAGAGCGCGAGGTAGACCATCGAACGGGGCACGATCACCTCACCGAGCTGCGGGTCGGTGACCACGACCGGACGCTTCACCACGGCACCGGTGCCGAGCATCGCCGACTGCGGCGACGGCACGATCGGGGTGTCGAAGAGCGCACCCCGGCTGCCGGTGTTGGTCAGCGTGAAGGTCGCCCCGGCGATCTCGTCCGGGCTGATCTTGTTGGTCCGGGTCCGGTCGGCCAGGTCGGCGATCCGCCGGGCCAGGCCGGCCAGGTTCAGGTCGCCGGCGTTGTGGATGACCGGCACCATCAGGCCCCGCTCAGTGTCGACCGCGATGCCCAGGTGCTCCGCGTCCGGGTAGGTGATCGTCCCGCCGTCCAGGTCCATCCGGGCGTTGACCACCGGGTACGTCTGCAGCGCCTCGACCGCGGCCAGCGCGAAGAACGGCAGGAACGACAGCTTCACGCCGTGCCGCTGCAGGAAGCTGTCCTTGGCCCGGGCCCGCAGCTTGGCCACCTTGGTGACGTCGACCTCGACGACGGTGGTGAGCTGCGCCATCTCGTGCAGCGACTCCTGCATCCGCTTGGCGATGACCGCGCGGATCCGGGGCAGCTTCTGGGTGCTGCCCCGCAGCGGGCTCGGCACCGCCTTCGGGGCCGCCTCGGCCGGTGCGGCCGGCGCCGCCGGTGCGGCCGCCTTGGCTGCCTTGGCCCGCTCCGCCGCCTCGAGCACGTCCTGCTTGCGGATCCGGCCACCGACACCGGTGCCGGTCACCGTACCGAGGTCGACACCCTGCTCGGCGGCGAGCTTGCGGACCAGCGGGGTGACGTAGCCGGCGCCGTTCTCGCCAGCGGCCGGCGCGGCCGGCGTAGTGGGCTTGGCGGCCGGTTCGGCCGCCTGCTCGGTGCGGACCGGCTGGGTGGACCGCTCGGTCTCCGGCGCCGGGCTCTGGTATCCCGCCCCGGCCGGGGCCGGCTGGGCCGCCGCCTGCGGCGCGGCGGGCTTCGCGGGCTCCGGTGCTGCGGCGGGCTTCGCCGGCTCGGGTGCCGGGGCGGGCTTCGCCGGCTCGGGTGCCGGGGTCGGCTTGGCGGCCGGCTCGGCCGGCTTGGCGCCGATCACCGCGAGGTCGGCGCCGACCGGGGCGGTCTCGTCCTGCGGCACCCGGATCTCCAGCAGCGTCCCGGCGACCGGGGAGGGGATCTCGGTGTCGACCTTGTCGGTGGAGACCTCGACCAGCGGCTCGTCGACCTCGACGGTGTCGCCGACCTCCTTCAGCCAGCGGGTGACGGTGCCCTCGGTGACGCTCTCGCCGAGTGCCGGCATCTTGACAACGGTGCCCTCGCCGCCGGCCGACGCGGTCTGCGCCGGGGCGGTCTCGGGCTCGGCCGGCTGCGCGGGCTCGGGCTGTGCCGCCGGCTCGGGCTCCTCGGCGGTTTCCGGCGCCTCGGCCTGGGCCGGGGCCGCCTGGGCCGGAGCGGCCTGCCCGCCCTCCCCGTCGATCACCGCGAGTTCGCTGCCGACCTCGGCGGTCTCGTCCTCGCCCACCACGATCCGGGCCAGCACCCCGGCGGCCGGCGAGGGGATCTCGGTGTCGACCTTGTCGGTGGAAACCTCAAGCAGGGGCTCGTCGACCTCGACCCGCTCACCCTCCTGCTTCAACCAGCGGGTGACGGTGCCCTCGGTGACGCTCTCGCCGAGCCGGGGCATGGTGACCGATACCGGCATCTTTCAAGACTCCTTCGTGGCCTGTGGATCCTGGCCCGGTTGCCGCCGGGCGCCGCGGGAAAACTGTGGTCAGGCGTGCGCGTGCAGCGGCTTGCCGGCCAGGGCGAGGTGGGCCTCGCCGAGCGCCTCACTCTGGGTGGGGTGAGCGTGGATGAGCTGCGCCACCTCGGCCGGGTACGCCTCCCAGTTGACGATGAGCTGCGCCTCGCCGACCAACTCACCGACCCGACCACCGACCATGTGCACGCCGACGACCGGGCCGTCCTCGACCCGGACCAGCTTCACGAACCCGGCGGTCTTGAGGATCTGGCTCTTGCCGTTGCCACCGAGGTTGTAGTTGTACGTCTTGATCTTGTCGGCGCCGTACTGCTCCTTGGCTCGGGCCTCGGTGAGCCCGACCGAGGCCAACTCCGGGTCGGAGTAGGTGACCCGGGGGATGCCGGCCTCGTCGATCACGGCCGGGTTGCGGCCGGCGATCTCCTCCGCCACGAAGATGCCCTGCTGGAAGCCACGGTGGGCGAGCTGCAGGCCGGGCACGATGTCACCGACGGCGTAGATGTTCCCCACCCCGGTGTGCAGCCGCTCGTTGGTCAGCACAAAACCGCGGTCGATCTTGACGCCCTGCTCCTCGTACCCGAGGTTGGCGGTCGTCGGGCCACGGCCGACGGCGACCAGCAGCAGTTCCGCCTCGAAGGTCTGGCCGCCCTCGATGGTCACCTTCACACCGGAGTCGGTGTGCTCGACCTTCTCGAAGCGCTTGCCGACCGAGAACTTGATGCCGCGCTTGCGGAACGCCCGCTCCAGCGCCTTCGACGACTCCTCGTCCTCGGCGGCGACCAGCCGGGGCAGCGCCTCGACGATCGTCACGTCCACGCCGAAGGACTTCCAGACGCTGGCGAACTCGACACCGATGACGCCGCCGCCGAGGACGATCGCCGAGGTCGGCACCCGGTCCAGGGTCAGCGCGTGGTCGCTGGTGATCACCCGCTGGCCGTCGACCTCCAGGCCCGGCAGCGTACGGGCGTACGAGCCGGTGGCCAGGATGACGTTCCGGCCGGTGTAACGCTGCCCGTTGACCTCGACGGTGTCCTGGGAGACCAGCTTGCCGGCACCCTCGACAAAGGTGATCTTCGCGCTCTTGACCAGCCCCTGCAGACCCTTGTAGAGCCGGGAGATCACGCCGTCCTTGTAGGCGTTGACCCCGGACATGTCGATGCCGACCAGCTCGGCCTTGACGCCGAACTGCTCGGACTCCCGGGTCTGGTCGGCGATCTCCGCCGCGTGCAGCAGCGCCTTCGTCGGGATGCAGCCGTTGTGCAGACAGGTGCCGCCGAGCTTGCCCTTCTCGATCAGCGCGACCGACAGGTCCAGTTGCGCGGCGCGCAGCGCGGCCGCGTACCCGCCGCTGCCACCCCCGAGGATGACAACATCGAAGGTTCCGCCGTTCGGCTCGGTCACAGTTAACTCCCAGGTCGCGTCGCTGCTACGAGGGGGATGCCGGGCAACCGGACATACCGCCGCCCCCGGTCGGGGTTCTCCGCCCGGAGGGGCGTGGACTCTCGCCGGCCTGTCTGTACGTACCGGTGAGCGCCCACCTCGGTCATCTTGTCACTTGTGTACGCGGGCCGCGTACCGAGGTGCCCAAGGACACGTCGTCGGGACGTACGCTTGCCCGAAGTCGCCAGTAACACCACGGGGCCGACGTGGTGGGGAGGAGAGCTCGGGTGGCCTGGTTTCGCCGGCGCAAGAAGGCGGTTGTCGGGGCAGGTGATCGTCCGGCCAACCGGGCTGATCTTGAGCATCTCGAACAGTTCGTCCGGTCGAGACGGGGTGTCGAGGCGTTCATCGAGCCCCGGACCACGGTGACCGAGACCACCGTGATGCTGATCGCGCACGACGGTGAGTGGACCCGTCGACGTATCGACGGCCCGGAGGGCGCCCGCCGGTTCGCCCACAAGATGGCGATCCCGATCTACGACGTCCGGCTGGTCGGCTACCCGCAGCGGATGCGCGACTACAACGAGCGCCGCAAACGCATGACCAGCTGACCCCACGCCGCCCAGCGCGGTCCGCGACCGGCCCGGCGGGCGGAGCGGGGTGACCCACGCACGGGGCCGGATCAGCCATGGGAGCCGAACGGTCACGGGTGGGGCCGGGTGACCCACGACGGGATCAAGCCTGACCGCCCAGAGTGGGTCACCCGGCCCCACCCGCCACCCCGACCCGATCCCGGGCCGGCGCGCCGCGAACAGCACGCCGCACCGGCCCGGGGGAAAGCGCGGCTCAGCCGTTGGCCGCGATGTCGTCGACCAGCTCCAGCAGGGTCCGGACCGGCACCCCGGTGCCGCCCTTGCTCCAGTACCCGGTCGGCTCACCGGAGTGGTAACCCGGGCCGGCGATGTCGATGTGCGCCCACGGCACGTCCTCGGTGACGAACTCCCGCAGGAAGACGCCACCCTGCAGCATGTGCCCGGCCCGGTCCATCCCCGCGTTGACCTGGGAGATGTCCGCCACCTCGGAGTCCATGCCCTTGCGTACGTCGTCCGGCAGCGGCATCGGCCAGGTCGGCTCCCCGGCCGCGTCGCCGGCCGTCTGGACCCGCTGGCAGAACTCGAGGGACCCCATCACGCCGGCCACCCGCTTGCCCAGCGCCACCACCTGGCCGCCGGTCAGCGTCGAGGTCTCGACCAGGTAGTCGCAGCCGTCCTCGCAGGCCCGGGCCATCGCGTCACCGAGGATCATCCGGCCCTCGGCGTCGGTGTTCAGCACCTCGACCCGCTTGCCGTTGTACATGGTGACCACGTCACCCGGCCGGTACGAGGTGCCCGACGGCATGTTCTCCGCCATCGGCAGGTACCCGGTCACCGCGACCGTCGGCTTCAGTTCGGCGATCGCCAGCAGGCTGGCGGCGACCGCCGCCGCACCGGCCATGTCGGACTTCATCTCCCACATGCCCTGGGCCGGCTTGATCGAGACACCGCCGGTGTCGAAGGTGATGCCCTTGCCGACCAGCGCGACCCGCTTCGTCGCCGCGCCGACGCCGGCGGCCGCCGGGTCGTAGGTCAGCTTCACCAGCCGGGGCGGGGCCTCAGAACCCTGGCCGACCGCCAGGATGCCGCCGTAGCCACCGGCGGCGAGGGCCTGCTCGTCGAGGACCTCCACCCCGAGCCCGGCCTCCCGGGCGGCGGCGGCGACCGAGTCGGCGAACGACGGCGGACGCAGCTCGTTCGGCGGGGTGTTCACCCAGTCCCGGGTCCGGGTGACCGCGCGGGCCACCACCGTGGCGCGGGTGATCTCCGCCTGGGCCCGCTCGTCGGAGGCGTCCGGCACGTGCACCGCGACCGAGGAGACGACCGGGCGGCGGGTCGGCTGCGGCCGGGTCTTGTAGCCGGCGAACCGGTACGCGCCGAGCAGCGCGCCCTCGGCGACGGCCCGCAGCGCGGCCGGGAAGTCCTCGTCGTCCGGAACAGGCAGGGTCAGCGCGACCTGCTCGGCGCCGGCGAGTGCCCGGACGGCGGCGGCGGCGGCCCGGCGCAGCGTCTCCGGGGCCGGCGCGGCACCGGACGGCTCGGCGCCCAGACCGACCGCGACGACCAGCGGCGCGGTGACCGTACCGAGGGTGGCGAGCTTGATCACCTCGCCGGGGCCGCCGGTGGCCCCCAGCAGCGCCAGGGTCTCGGTCAGCCGACCGTCGAACGCCGCGGCGATGCTCTCCGCGCCGCTGGCCAGCAGCAGCGTGTCGGCGAAGGAGGTCGTCGGCCCGGTCGTCGCGTCCGTGGTCTGGCTGTGCAGGCCGATCACGACGGCGTCGACGGCGAGTTCGGCGGGGTCGGTGTCGACCAGGCTGAGGGTGGTGCTGGGCGATGTCACTCGGCGGCTCCGGTACGGGCACGGCCGGCCGCCTGGTGTGCGGTCGGCGAAGATGGTCTCCGGCGAACCTACCCGCCGGAAGAATGGCCTGTCCCGCCGACGGTCCGCCGGACGGGTCCCGCCGATGCTAACCAGGCGTCCCGGCGCAGGTAGGTTCCCACCCATGACCGACGTTACCCAGGTGTCCGGCCCGACCCCGGAACCTTCCGCCGACCAGCTCCGCCACTCGCCGCTGCACGAGCGGCACGTCGCGCTGGGCGCCAAGTTCGCCGCCTTCGGCGGCTGGTCCATGCCCCTGGAGTACGCCGGCGGCGGGGTCCTCGCCGAGCACACCGCGGTCCGTACCGGGGTGGGTGTGTTCGACGTCTCGCATCTGGGCAAGGCCCGGGTCACCGGCCCGGGAGCCGCCGACTTCGTCAACGCCTGCCTCAGCAACGACCTGGGCCGGATCGGCCCCGGCCGGGCGCAGTACACGCTCTGCTGCGACGAGACCACCGGCGGGGTGGTGGACGACATCATCGCCTACCTGTACGCCGACGACCACGTCTTCCTGATCCCGAACGCGGCCAACACCGCCGAGGTCGTACGCCGGCTCCGGGCCGCCGCCCCGGCCGGGATCACGGTCACCGACGAGCACGAGGCGTACGCCGTACTGGCGGTGCAGGGGCCGGCGTCGACGCAGGTGCTGGGCAGGCTCGGGCTGCCGACCGGGCACGACTACATGAGTTTCGCCGCCGCCGACCTCGACGCCGCGTCGCTCGTGGTCTGCCGTACCGGGTACACCGGCGAGCACGGTTACGAGCTCGTCGTCCCGGCGGAGGCGGCGACCCGGGTCTGGGACGCGCTGCTCGCGGCGGGCGAGCCGGACGGGATCCGGGCCTGTGGCCTCGGCGCCCGGGACACCCTGCGCACCGAGATGGGCTACCCGCTGCACGGCCAGGACCTGTCGCTGGAGATCACCCCGGTGCAGGCCCGGCTGGGCTGGGCGGTCGGCTGGGACAAGCCGGCGTTCTGGGGGCGGGAGGCCTTGCTCGCGGAGAAGGCGGCCGGTGCCCGACGGACCCTGTGGGGGCTGGAGGCGGAGGGCCGGGGCATTCCGCGTGCCGGGATGACGGCCCTGGTCGGCGACACCGAGGTCGGCACGATCACCAGTGGGACGTTCTCGCCGACCCGCAAGCTCGGCATCGCCCTGGCGCTGCTCGACACCACGGCCGGGCTGGCCCAGGGGGACCGGGTCGAGGTCGACGTCCGGGGACGTCGTACGCCGATGCGGGTGGTCCGCCCGCCGTTCGTCCAGCCCTCGGTCAAGTAACCGCCCGGCGGGGCGTCCACGTCGCCCGACCGGCGCGGCACCAACCCCGGGGTCGGGGCGGCCCGGCCCGCGACGGGATCAAGCCTGACCGCCCAGAGCGGGTCGGGTTGCCCCGACCCACCACCGGGACCGCGACCCGGGCCGGCCCCCTGCTGGCGATCAGCGTTGGGAGCGGTCGCCGGCGTCGAGGACCGCCTGGGTCCAGCCGCCCTCGACCACGCCACTGCCGTCGAGCAGTGCCCAGTCGACCACGTCGACGACGTCCACCACGACGGGCCGACCGATCCGGACCGCCGGGTCGGCGGCCGCGTCGCTGGCACTGGCCCCGATGATCCGTTCCGGGGTGGCCCAGGAGGTCACCCCGGCCCAGACGTACTCCGGTCCCTCGTCGGTCGGCAGCGCGTACTTGACCAGCAGTTGCACCTCCGCGGGCAGGCTGCCGGCCAGGAACCGTTCACGGATCCCCGGCAGGCCGTCCCGGGCGGTGGTGATCGCCTTCGCCATCGCGTCGTCGGGCCGGGCGTACCGGACGTCGGACTGCCCGGCGCCGAAGAGGGCGGTGCAGACCGCGGCGAAGTAGCCTCCGGTCGGGCCGGGATGGCCGACCGGGGGGAGCAGGGTCAGGAACGAGTCGGCGTCCGGGTCGGTCGCCGGGTCCAGTTCCAGCCGCAGCGCCGCCGGCCGGGTGCTGTCGTGCGGCTGCGGGTTGCCGTACGCGACCGCGATGTCGTGCCCGGTGACCGAGGTGACCACCGGAAGGGGGACGAAGGCCGGCACCTCGTTGTCGGTTAGTCCGTCGGTCCAGGCCCGCAGCAGGCGGCGGGCCACCCCGGTCATCACCGCCCCCCAGGCCCGGGTGAGGTGTGTCGGCACCTCCTGCGCCTGCAGTTCCAGCAGGCCGAAGCGGCGCAGTCCCTTGGTGGTGAACCAGAGCCCGCCGTCGTCGGACGAGTACGGCACCAGCACCCAGTCGATCAGGCGTACCCGTCCCTCGGCGTCGGGCAGGGACCGCAGCGCGGTCGCGGGGTCGAGGAACTGCAGCGCGAAGACGTCCACGACGTCGGCCCCGAGGTGCTCGGCGAGCGCGGCGGCGACGGTCCGGGCGGCCCACTCGTGTGCCGGTGGCCAGCCGGGCCGGTAGCTCGCCTGGACGACGACCAGGTCGGTGGCGGCGGCGAGCCGGGCGAGTTGGGGCTCGGTGGCGCCGAACGCGGTGAGCAGGTCCGGCGGCAGGTGCGGGAACTCGCTGACCGGTCGGGTGTCGACGCTCATCAGCGGGCTGGCCAGCATCTGCCGGGCGAGGTCGTACACCGGCCCGGAGATCCGCCCGGCGAGCCCCGCCAGGACCTCGGCGGGGGCCGGGCCGGGCTGACCCGAGGTCGGTACCAGGTAGGTGGCGGTCAGCGTTTCCGGTACCGGGACGGGCAGGAAATCATCGGTGATCAACATTCGTCCCCCCGCTCGGCCGTGTGCCGGTCTTCGTTTTTGCGAACGCTACCCGTGTTTCGCCCCAGATGGACGCGGATCGGGTCAGCCGTTCAGCGGGTCAGCACCAGACCCAGGTAGCAGAGTGTGGTGCCGACCTCGACGGCGGCGCCGAGCACGTCACCGGTGACGCCGCCGAACCGGCGTACCGCGTGGCGCAGGGCCAGCAGGGCGATCGCGAGCGCGCCGGCGACCGCGAGCGGCCCCTGCCAGGGCCGGCCCGGAACGGCGGCGACGGCAACGAGTGCGACGGCGGTGGTGGCGACGGCCAGCACCACCGGGCCGACGGTGCCGGCGACCAGGGCGCCGAGCCCGTCCGGCCGGGCCGCCGGCACGCCGCGGCGGCACGCCCAGCTCACCGCGAGCCGACCGGTCGCGGTGCCGACCACCACCGTCGCGGCCAGCGCCGGCCACGGTCGGGCCGCCAGCGCCGCGAGGCACGCCGTCTGGACCAGGAGTACGAGGACCAGCGCGGCGACGCCGAACGGGCCGACGTCCGGCTGCCGCATGATTTGCAGGGCGGCCGGCCCCGTCCGGTACGAGCCGAGCGCGTCCACCGTGTCGGCCAGCCCGTCGAGGTGCAGTCCCCGGGTGAGCAGTGCCGCCACGGCGACGGTCACCCCGGCGGCGACCAGGGGTGGGGCGAGCGTGGCGAGTCCGCCGAGCACGGCGGCGAGCAGCAGACCGAGCAGGGCGCCGACCAGCGGGGCCAGCGCCATCGCCGTACCGGCGGTGGCCCGGTCCACCCGGCCGACCCGCAGCGGGGCGACGGTGAAGGTGGTCAGGGCCAGCCGGCCGCCGGCGACGAGTCGCCCGTCAGGCACCGCGGGCGCTGGTCGCCGCCGAGGCGGTGTCGGCTCCGGTGCCGTCGTCCGGCGCCGCCGGGTCGTCCGGGGCCGCCGTCTTGTCCGGTACGGCGGTCGGGCCGGGGCCGGCCGGTCGGGGCTCGGCGAACTCGCTGTCGTCCGACTCCACCGGCTCCCGCTCCGACTCCTCCGACCCGGTGGTCTCCTCCGGTTCGGCGGCCTCTTCCGGCTCGGCGGTCTCCTCCGGTTCGGCGGTCTCCTCCGGCCGTGCCGCGGTTTCGGCGCCGGCCGGCCCGTCCGAACCAGGCCGGGCCGGCAGTCCACCGGCCAGGGTCAGCCCCGCCCGGAGCAGCGGCAGCGCGGCCAGCGCGGCGGCGCCCTCACCGAGACCGAGCCGCAGGTCCAGCAGCGGTTGCAGGTCGAGCACGTCGGCGGCGAGCCGGACCGCCGGGTGGTCGCCGTGGTCCGGCAGCAGGCACCAGTGCCGGGCCTGGCCGGCGAGGTCCCGGCTGACCAGGCCGGCGGCCACCCCGACCGGCCCGTCGAGCAGCACCGGGGTACGACGCGCGGTCGCGCCGAGCAGGATCCCGGTGGCGACCGCGATGTCCCCGCCGCCGAGTTCGGCGAGGACGTCCTTCGCGTCCCGAGGGCTGCGCCGGGTCCGCTGCAGCGCGTCCCGGACCGCCGCACACCGGGCCATCCACGCCGTGTCGTCCACCTGCCCGTCCGGGGTCACCACCCGGCCGAGCACCGCTGCCGGTTCGGCGCCGGCGTTCGCCGCGAGCACGGCCGCCGCCGCCGCGTCCGTACCGGCGCCACAGGCCGCCAGCACGAGCAACTCGACACCCTCGTCCACCGCGGCCTCGGCAAGCCGCCACCCGTAACGCAGTGCCGCCTCGACGTCGTCCACCGGCAGGGCCGGACCGTGCTCCATCGGGGCGGCCGCCGGAGCCTCGACGACCTGGAGAGTGGCGCCGGCCTCGGCGGCCAGTTGGGCGAGCGGTCCGGATCCGGTCCGGGCCTGGGCCGCCCGGCGGGCGGATTCGCCGGGCACCGTTCCGGCCGCGGCGCCGCCGGCGTGGTCGCCGTGCAGCAGCAGCACCCGTACCGCGCGCCACGGCGTCGGGGTCGCGGTCCGCTGGGTGGCGGCGGCGAACTCGACGACCCGGGCCAGGGTGCCGAGTCCGGGGCCGGGCAGGTCGAGGGTGGCCAGCCGGTCGAGCGCGGCCGGGCCGGCGTGCTCGTCCGGCATCGGCAGCTCCATCCCGGGCTGGATCACCAGGCCGGTGGCGACCATCGGCAGGGCCATGGTCGGCGCGGTCCAGGCCGTCCCCGGCTCGGCTCCGGACGGCTCCGGCGCGGTGACCGTCGGCCGCAGGACCTCCGGCACGGCGCCGAGGACCCCGGTCCAGGCCGACGCCGGCGTACCGGCGTCGGGCACCACCGGGTCCGGCCGGCCGGCCGGACCGGCGTCGCGGTCGGCGCCGGGCTGCGCCGGTACGTTCGCGCGCGGAGCCGCCGTCGCGACCGGTGTTCCCGGCTTGAGCGGGGTCGGCTGCCCGGCGATCACCAGGACGACGGTGTCACAGGCGTCCGCCACCGTCTGGTTGGTGGTGCCGAGCGCGTCGGCGAAGGCCCGGCCGAGCGGGGTGGTCGGCACCAGCGACAGTCCGACCTCGGGGCTGACCAGCACCAGGCGGGCCGGGCAGTCCCGGACCGCCGCGCCGAGTTCGGCGACGGTGGCGACGTCGTCCGCCGGCTGGTGCGCCGGGTCGAGCAGCACGGTCACCCAGCCACCGAGGTCGTCGACGAGCAGCGTCTCGTCCGGCTCCGCCGACCTGATCAACTCCACCAGCCGGCCCGGGCCCGTACCGGCCTCCTCGGTCGCCCAACCGGCCGGTCGGCGCGACCGGTGCGCCTCGATCCGGGCCACCCACTCGGGGTCGTCGGGGCTGGTCGTCGCGGTGGCGACGTACCGGACCCGGGACGCCTCCCGGACCAACGATTCGGCGAATTCGGACTTGCCGGACCGGATCCCGCCCAGTACCAGGATCCTGCTCCACCCGTCTGCGGACATGCCCGTACCTTAGAGCGCTCGGCTGTACATCCCGCTGTGAGGTGCGGCTCGGTGGCCCCCGGAGTACGCGTCGGGGCGGTCGGCGGACCGCTCGGGCTGGTTGGTCCGGATCGGCCGACTAGGCTGGCGGGGGTTGTCGGCGCGGAAGATCGGCGAGGGGAGACGCGACATGCCGTGGAGCTGGCGGTACGAGGGCGCGGACGGTGCTCCGGTGAGCGGACCGGCCGAGGCGTTCAGCAGCCAGGCCGACGCCGAGTCCTGGATCGGACAGACCTGGCGGGAACTGGCCGCCTCGGGCGTCGCCACGGTGCTCCTGGTCGAGGACGACCGGGTGGAGTACCGGATGAGTCTGCAGCCCGCGGCCGAGTGACCGGGTGATGGCCTTCGACCAGCGGGGACGGGACCGGCTCGTGCTCGGCGTCCCGGCGGCGGCGTTCCGGCCGAGCCCGATCTTCCTCGCCCTGGTCGCGCTCTTCGTGACCAGTGGGGCGATGGCGTGGAACGGGTACGGCAACGTCCGGCTCGACGTCTTCCTCTTTGTCGTCTCCGGCTGGCTGGTCTCCCTCTGCCTGCACGAGTACGCGCACGCGATCGTGGCGTTCCGGGCCGGTGACCGGGGTGTCGCACACCGGGGTTACCTGACCCTCAACCCGCTCAAGTACAGCCACCCGCTGCTGTCGATCATCCTGCCGGTGGTGGTCGTGCTGCTCGGCGGCATCGGCCTGCCCGGCGGTGCGGTCTGGGTCGACCGGCACGAGATCCCCGGTCGGCTGCGGCACTCGCTGGTCAGCCTCGCCGGCCCGGCGACGAACGTGCTCTTCGCGTTGCTGTTGGTGGTGCCGTTCGCGCTCGGCGTGGACGTCTTCGCCCGGACGGCGTTCTGGGCCGGGGTCGCGCTGCTCGCCTTCCTGCAGCTGACCGCGAGTGTGCTCAACCTGCTGCCGGTGCCGGGGCTGGACGGCGGCAACATCGTCCAGCCGTGGCTGAACCCGCAGTGGCGGCGGGGCTACGACCTGATGGCGCCGTTCGGGTTCATCCTGCTCTTCGCGCTGCTCTGGAACCCCACCGTCGGCGGCTGGTTCTTCGACGGGGTCTTCACGGTCGGTGACCTGATCGGGCTCCCCGACTACCTCTACGTCGAGGGGTTGCGGCTGATCCGGTTCTGGCAGGGCTGACCACCGCCCCTGTCGGTGCCGTTCCGTATCCTGCCGGTCGTCCGATCGGAAGGGGAGGCCGCATCGTGGCCGACGTGACGGCTGTGCAGGTACTGCTCGAGTGCTGCGGGCCGCAGCTGCTGCCCGACGTCCTGACCCGGCGTCGCCAGGTGGTCGAGGAGGTGCTCCGCCAGGGCCCGGTGCTCGGCCCGGCACTGGTCCGGGCGGTGCTGGACTCCGGGGACGAGGCGCTGCGCCTGGCGTTGGCCGGCAACCGGGGTTTCCCGGCCGCCCATCCGGAGGCGGCCGCCGAACTGGCCGCCACCGCGACCCCGCCGGTCGCCGTGGCGCTGCTCCGGCACGCCGACGAGGCACTGCGCGCCGAGCTGCTGGCCGGCGCCGACCCGGCGGACCCCTGGTGGCGACGCCCGGGCGGCTTCGTGCCGACCCTGGTCGACCGGGCCAGGTACGAGTGGGAGCTGGTCACCGACCTGGCCGGCAGGACACCGTTCGAGGAGATCGACCACGTCTTCCTCAGCCAGGACCGGCCGCGCACGGTCTGGCGCGAACTGGAGGTGCTGGCCCAGGTCTGGCGGCGGGCCGGGCGGGACGCGGTGGTCGGCCACACCGGGCTCGACCCGCTGGTCGCCGAGACGCTGACCGAGGCGCTCGACGCCGAGGACGGGCTGCCGGCCCTGGAACGGGCGACGGCCGAGCTGCGGACCGCCGCCGGCACGGTACGGCTGCTCCGGGCGGTCGGCCGGAGCACCGCCGACCTCGACCCGGACCAGCCGGTGGACTGGCCGGCGGTGCTCGCGGCACACGCCGAACAGCCGTACCGCACCCTGGCCGCGAAGGCCCTGGCCGGGCGTGCCGACTGCCCCGAGGAACTTCGGGTCGACTTCGTGCACCGGTTCGGGGTGCACGTGCTGGACTGGTTTCCGGGGCCGGTCGGCCTGCCGGTGATGCGGGCCTGCGCGCAGGAGCTGGCGAACGGCAGCGCGGTGGTTACCGGCACCCGACTGCTCGGCGAGAAGGTGGCGGCGGCGCTGGAGCAGGGGACGGTGACCGCCGCGCAGGTGGTGGAGGAACTGGCTCCGGTCGGTTGCCTGCCCGGGGTGGCGGTCGTGGCCGCGCCGGTCAGGACGGCGGTAGGGGACCTCGTTGGCGCCACGGTCGGCACCGACCAGGGCGCCTGGCGGGCGCTCTGGAAGCACCTGTCGGGCTGGCCGGGCAACCTGCCGGAGCTGCTGGCGGCGGCGGTCGCGGCGGCGGGCACGGTAACCCGGTGGGCGCACGCCCGCCCGGCACCCGCGCCGGGCGGCAAACCGCCCTCCTGGACACCCGTCCGCCGGGCGATGCGCGACCTGCTGCTCTGCTGCCCGCCCGAGGTGGTGCTGGCGGTCCTGCCGGTGCTCGACGGACGGGCCGCCTACGACCTGCTGCACCGTGGCGCGGTCGGCCCAGACCTCGTGGCGGCCCTGGTCGAGGCCGACAACCTGACCTGTCTGCGCCTGCTCGCCGGCAACCGGGAACTGCCGGCGGAGTCGATCCATCCGCTGTTCGCCTTCGACGACACCGAGATCAATGCCGGCCTGTACCAGAGCCCGCACGCCACCCCGGCGCTCCGGCGCCGGATCCTCGCCGGGCTGCGCCACGACGAGGACTGGCCGGGCGGGCCGGACCGGGAACGGCTCCCGATCGGCGACCAGCTCCGGGCGCACCTGCGGGAGCCGGTCGAACGCCGGTTCATGCTGCCCTGGATCGAGTCGGGGCTGACCGAACTGGCCGTGGAGCTGATGCTGCGTACCCGGGTCCCGACCGCTCTGCTGCAACTGCGGCTGCTGCTGGCGGTCGCCCGCCGGGAGGGCGTACCAGCCGCCCGGGCGCTGCTGGAGGTGGACCTGACCCGACGTGCGTACCAGGGCCATCCGTGGCTGGTCGCGGTCCGCAAGGCGGCGGTCCGGGCACTGGCCGACCCGGACGAGGCCACCGCGGTACGGGCGGTGCAGGCTCTGGTCGACCGGGAGAGTACGCCGGACAAATGGCTGGACCGGCTGCGCCGGGCCGACCCAAGGCAGGGTGACCTGTACATCCTCGACGCCGAGCAGCACGTGACCGACTGGACGTTGCTGCTCGCCGAGCACCGGCGGGAGCCGTTCCCGTACGAGGTGCTGGGCCATCTCGGCAGGCTGCCGGGATGCCCGGCCGAGCTGCTCGCGGAGCTGGCCGCCGGACCGCCGTCGGCGGACGACCCGGGCGGGCCGGTCGCGGTGCCACGGACGCCGGACGGGACCGTCGACTGGACCGGGTGGCCGGAGTGGGCGACCCGGGCGGTCACCGCCGGAACGGTCCCGCTGGCCGAGCTGGCGGCCAACGCCACGCCGGTCGGTGCGCTGCTGCGGGCCGGTGGTGACGCCCGGTGGTGGCCAGCCACGGACGATCCGGTCACCATGATGTGCCGAGAGGTACTCGGCGAGAACCTCGACGCCTGGCTGTTGGCGCTGGACCTGGTCGACAACTTCCCGGGCACCCTGCCCGAGCTGGTGACCACCAGCCGGGCGGCCACCGCCGCCCTGTCACCACGCTGAGCCGGGCGACCCGGGCCGGGGGAGCCGGCCGCCGTCGCGCCCGGTGCGCGCAACGGCCGGCAGCCGGTCGAGACCGGGGTGGCGGCCGACGTCGCGCCGACCGCCACCCCGGGCCGGCGGAGTTACGGCCGGTTGACCGGGCTCTGCGTCTTGGCCGGGTCCCGCTCGACGATCGGGTCGAGGATCTCGTCGATCGCCTTGAGCAGCTCGGCGTCGAGCTTCACCCCGGCCGCCTTGACGTTGTCGTGGACCTGCTCCGGGCGGGACGCCCCGACGATCGCCGACGAGACGTTCGGGTTCTGCAGGACCCACGCCACGGCCAGCTGGGCCATGCTGAGGCCGGCCTGTTCGGCCAGCGGCTTGAGCCGCTGCACCCGGGTCAGCACGTCGTCGTTCATGAAGCGGGCGATCATGTTGGCACCACCGGAGGCGTCGGTGGCCCGGGAGCCGGCCGGCGGCTCCTGACCCGGCAGGTACTTGCCGGTCAGCACGCCCTGGGCGATCGGCGACCAGACGATCTGCCCGATGCCGAGCTCCTCGCTCGTCGGTACGACCTCGGACTCGATGACCCGCCAGAGCATGGAGTACTGCGGCTGGCTGGAGACCAGCTGGATCTTCAGTTCGCGGGCCAGCGCGTGCGCCGCCCGGATCTCCTCCGCCTTCCACTCCGACACGCCGATGTAGTGCGCCTTGCCGGAGTGCACGACGTCGGCGAAGGCCTCCATCGTCTCCTCCAGCGGGGTGGCGTAGTCGTACCGGTGCGCCTGGTAGAGGTCGACGTAGTCGGTCTGCAGCCGCTTCAGCGAACCGTTGATCGACTCCATGATGTGCTTGCGGGACAGGCCACGGTCGTTGCGCCCCGGGCCGGTCGGCCAGTAGACCTTGGTGAAGATCTCCAGGCCCTCCCGGCGCTCGTCCTTCAGCGCGCGGCCGAGCACGGCCTCGGCCTTGGTGCCGGCGTACACGTCCGCGGTGTCGAACGTGGTGATGCCCACGTCCAGCGCGGCCCGGACGCAGGCGAGTGCGGCCTCCTCCTCGACTTGTGAGCCGTGGGTGATCCAGTTGCCGTACGAGATCTCGCTGACCAGCAGACCCGAACGGCCAAGGTGACGGAATTCCATACCTCGACCCTAGTCCGTTCCCGGGAAGTGGATCAGGTTGCCCGGCCGGGGGTGGCCGCAGGTCACAGCACCGGCTTGGTGTCCGCCAGAAGTCGGTCGATCTCCTCGATCACGTCGGTCCGGCTCGGGTGCACCACGTCGATCAATGGCTCGCCACGCCGGTCGAGCGCGCCCCACCGGCCGGCACCGTCGCCGACCAGGAACGCGACCGGGTGGATGACCATGGCCGGATGGGCCGGCGCGACGAGGACCTGCCCGGACTTGTCGACCACACCCTTGCGTCCGCCGGCGTCGACGATGGCCAGGCCCTCGTCGGTGAAGCCGTCGACGTACCGGCCGTCGGTCAGCGCGGTGGCGAAACCGGTGTACCGGGTCGGCAGGAAGACCTTGCCGGTCCGGTCGACCGCGCCCCACCCGCCGCGTCGGACCGCGGCGACACCCCGCCGGAACGGGCGTACGTCCTCGAAGCCGCTCGGGATCACCACCTTGTTGGCCTTGTCGATGGCGATCCACCCGCCGGTCCCGTCCCGGGACACCCAGGCGAGCCCGTCGGAGAAGGAACTGACCGCCAGGTACCCGGCGGTGGCCTCGATGAGCAGCCCACCGGACTCGTCGATCAGCTCCCAGGTCGGGGTCTCCGGGCGGCGGACCCAGGCCGCCCCGTCCCGGAACGGCTGCACGTCGGCGTAGCTCGGGGCGATCGCCAACTGCCCCTCCGGGTCGGCGTACCCCCAGCGCTGCACCTTCTCGCTGAACGTCGGCACCGGCGGCTTGTGCACCTGCAGGATCTCGTCCCGGTCCCGGGGGTACGGGCCCCAACCGTTCTGGGCGACCTTGTTGAAGACCGCGTCCAGCGCCAGTTCGGTACGGGCGATCAGGTCCGGGTCCTCGACCTTGCGCAGCTCCAGCGCCTTCTCGAAGTGGTTGCAGGCCTCCATGTAGCGGCCCTGGTCGTAGCAGGACCGGCCGGCGTGCTCGTGCATGGTGGCCCGGAGCCGGTCCGGCAGCTCGGGCGAGTTGGCCTCGGCGAACAGCCGGTCGGCCTCGGCGAAGTCACCACGCCACTGCAGTACGTGCGCCAGCCGGGCCTGGGCGATGGCGATCCGGCGTAGCTGACCGGTCGCCTCGGCGTGCGCCAGCGCCAGCTTGCCGTCGGCCAGCGCCTTGCCCAGGTCGCCGAGGATGCGGGAGACGACCGCCCGCAGGCTCAGCAGCCGGGCCCGGGTGCCGTTGTCCTTCGCCGGTTCGAGCTTCTCGGTCAGCCGGTCCCGGATGGCCCGCAGCTCGTCCGGATTCTCGACAAGTTCGCGCAGCGTCTCGTGGTGGAACCGCCACTCGTACGTGGCGAGCACCTGTTCCGGGTCGGCGCTGGCCGGTTCCGGCGCGCTCTCCTCGGGCTCCGGGGCGGCCTTCTGCTCGGTACGCGGCCGGATGATCGGGGTGAGCATGGTGGGGGCACTCAGCGCTGTTGCCGCACCGGCGGCCGGACCGGCCGGGAGCACGGTGTCCGGACTCGCCTCCGCGACCGGTGAACCCGGTGGCGAGGTCGCCAGCGGCGGTCCGGAGACGGGCACCTCGACGCCCGCCTCGGCATCGGCGGCCGCGGGTGCCGGGACAGGCGTGCTGCCGGCGTCACCGGTCGACGGCACCGGGGCGGGGCTGCCGACGGAGTCGTCCATCGGTGGTACCACGCCGTCGGTGTTCTTGGCGGAGGGTGCCGGCGACGTACCGGTGGCGCTCGACGCGGGCGGCTCCGCGGGTGGGACGGCCGGGGGCGCGGTGTCGTCGACGGGCTCGGGTGTCGTACCGCCGGCCGGCTCGCCGGCCGCCGGCGTTCCGGCGGTCGGATCCTCGGCGGCGGAGGGCGGTTCGTCGGCGGTCGGCCCGGTCCGGGCCGGCGTCGCGGCGGTCGGCTCAGCCGGTTCGTCGAGTGGGCGGTCCGCCGTACCGGCGGCACCCGCCTCGGCCGGAGCTGGTCCGGGCGTCGGGTCGGTCTCCGGCGGCGCTGGCGTGGCGGGGGCGGCGTCGGCCAGCGGCCCGGATCGGGCGTGGTCAGCGACGGGTCCGGTGGTTGGCATGAAGGGTACGGAAGTCTCACTTGGATCGGCCGCATCGCCGGATCCCGGCCGTGGGCCGGCCGAGGCCGGTTCGATCGGGGGACCGGACGAGGGTGCGGGCGAGGCGGGTTCGATGACAGGAGGGGCCGATGGCGCCACGTCCGTCGGCGGGGGCGGTGGAACGGGTACGGCGGGAACCGACGGGGTAGGTCCGGCGGCGGACGGGACGGCATCGGGCACCACCGGCGTGGTTCCGGACGGAGCGGGGGTCGGGGCGGGCAGGAACTCCAGCCGCAGCCCGCGGGTGGGCGGTGGGGCCGGACGCGGGGTGGGCTGGTCGGTGCCGGCGGGCCGGACCGGGGGCGGGGGCGGGGGCGTGCTCTCGGGCGGCGACGCCGGGGTCAACCAGCCGGTCGGCCGGTCGCGCGGCTGTTCGCCGGTACCGGTGTCCGCCCCGGCAGCCGCCGGTGAGACCGGACGGGCCGGGCCGGTGGGTTCGGTCGGGTAGGCCGGTGCCGGGCGCGGTGGTTCGGCCGGACGTGGTGGTTCGGCTGGCCGGGCGGGACCGGTGGCGGTCGGGCGGGCCGGGTCGGCCGGCGGGACCGACCAGGTCGGTTCCAGCGGCGGAGTCGGCCGGGGCGGTTGCCCGGCGCGGGCCGGGTCGACGGGACGGGCCTCCACCGGCCGGGACTGTTCGACCTTGCGGACCGGTTCGACCGGCCGACCCGGCTCGATCCGCCGGATCGGCTCGACCGGCCGTGGCGGGTCGGCCGCGCGAGGCGGCTCGGTGGGACGGGACTGCCCGGTGGGTGCGGGTATCCGCCCGCTTGGGACCGGGCCGGGCGCGAGCGGCTCCCGCCGACCGGCCAGCTCGTCGGGCTCCGCCGGACGCGGCGCGTTCCGTTCGGCACCCGGAGCGGGGATCCGATCCGGGCGGTTCGGTTCGGCCCGACGGCTCGGTGGCGGGACGTCGGCTCCCGGACGGTCGTACCCGAGTGGGCCCGGCCGTCCCGACCGCTCGACCGGCGGCATCGGGCCGGAACGGGCGGCCTGGTCCGGTGCGGTCCGCGGATCACGCCCGGGCGGTCGACCCGACCCGAGGTCCGGGAAACGGCGGCTTTCCCGGGGCGGCTCCTGACCGGGCACCGGGCCACGTGGCGCCGACCAGCCGGGGGTCGGTGGCGTCCCGGATCCGGGACGGCGGCCCGGCGGCGGCGGTGTGAAGTCCGAGCCGGTCCGGTCCGGCCTGGCCGGCGGTGGGATTCGACCGGGCGGTGGCTCGTGGGCCGGGCCACGCGGGGCGGTGCCGCCCGGGCGAGGGCCCCAACCGTCGGCGCGGTCCGGACCGGGCGGTCCGTCGAACGCCGCCGGCGCATGGGGTACGCCCCGACCACCCACACCGGGTCGACCGCGGCCGTCGGCCGGTCCGGGGCGGCGGTCGGCGGGGCCCGGTCGCCGGTCGGGCAGCGGCTGGGTCTCGTCCGACGGTGGCCCGGTCAGCCACCGTCCCCGCCGCTCCGGCGGAAGCCGGTCGGGGACCTCGGACGGCCCGGAGCGGGCCGCCCGGGGGCGTTCGTCCGGGTGGGGAGCACGCTCCGGCCGACCCCGTGGACGGTCGAAGCCGTCGACAGGCTCGCCACGACGCCCGGGCTCGACGCCACCGGGTGTCCGTCGCTCGTCCCGGCCGATCGGCACCGGCCCGTCGGCGCGGTGGTCGACCGGTGGGCGGCTCCGACCGTTCGACGGCCGGTCCCAGTCCGGGGCGTCGTCCCAGCCGTCCGGGTCGTCGCGCCAACCGTCCGGGCCGTCGTACCAGCCTTCCTGGGTGTCGTGGCGGCGGCTCGTCGAACCGGGCCGGCCGGTGGTGCCCCGGCCCTCGCCCAACCGGCCGTCCCGGTTCGGCGGCCCGTCCGGGCGCTGCGGCGGATAACTGTCGGAAGGCGTACCCGGGTGCCCACCCGGCGGTGGCACGCTCGCCCGGCCGGTCGGGACCGGGGCGCGCCCGCTCGGCCGGGGTGGCCGACGCCGCTGGTGCCCGATGTCCCCCGGATAGCGCTGCCCGGGGAACTGCGGACGCCACTCGGCGGTCGGTTCGACCACCCAGGACGGTTCGGCGGGCTCACCCCACCGATTCGGGTACCGCTCGCTCATGGCGCCACCTCGCTGCGCTCGGCGTCGTCATGAGCTGTGGTGCTGAGTTGGCTGATTCGCTCGCTGCGCTCGCTCATGGCGCCACCTCGCTGCGCTCGGCGTCGTCATGAGCTGTGGTGCTGAGTTGGCTGATTCGCTCGCTGCGCTCGCTCATGGCGCCACCTCGCTGCGCTCGGCGTCGTCATGAGCTGTCGGGTGGACCGCGGTGTCGACGTGGCGAGTCGCGCGCGACGCGGCCGGGTAGGCCGGCTCGCGTCGCTTACTCACGGGGTCACCTCGTCGTAAATCCTCGCTGGGCAGCCGGGTGCACCGGGTAAAGTCACCCGGCCCGAGGCAGCATGGTCGCGGAAGGAGGGTAACGGCGTGGGCTCAGTCACCGCCACTGTGCCACCACCCATCAGCCGAAACATCACGCCATGGTTCCGGACATTTACTGCCATAACCGGATCGGGGTTTCGTCGGTACTCTACCTACCGGCAAGCTACTCTTGCCGGCGCCTTCACCAACACCGTCTTCGGCTTTCTCCGGTGCTACGTGTTGCTCGCCGTCGCGGGCGGTGCCGGCGGGGTCGCGGCGGGCTACACCCCGGCCCAGTTGGCCACCTTCGTCTGGGTCGGACAGGGCCTGCTCGCCGTGGTGCTCCTCTGGGGATGGACCGATCTGGCGGACCGGATCCGGACCGGCGAGGTCGCCAGCGACCTGCTCCGCCCGGTCCACCCGGTGGTCAGTTACCTCGCCGTCGACCTGGGGCGGGCCGGGTACGCCCTACTGACCCGCTTCCTGCCGCCGGTGCTGGCCGGGCTGGTCTTCTTCGACCTCGCGTTGCCGACCCGGTGGCCGACCCTGCCGCTCGCCGTACTCTCGGTGCTTCTCGCGGTGGTGATCTGCTTCGGCTGCCGGTACCTGGTCAACGCGACGGCGTACTGGCTGCACGACGTACGGGGGCCGATGATCCTGTGGACGCTCGGTTCCGGAGTGTTGGCCGGCCTCTACTTCCCGCTCCGCTTCCTGCCGGACTGGGTGACCGTGCCGCTCTGGCTGGCGACTCCGTTTCCCAGCCTGCTCCAGACACCGCTGGACGTGATCGTCGAGCGGGATCCGCAGCCGGTCCAGGTGGGCCTGGTCGCCGTGCAGCTGGTCTGGGCGGGACTGATCCTGTTGACCTGCCGGACCGTGCAGCGCCGGGCGGAGCGGCGGCTGGTGGTGCAGGGTGGCTGAGCGGGCCGGGGCGCCCTCGGCCTACCTGGCGCTGCTGCGCGGGCAGGCCCGCTCACAGGCGTCCTACCGTACGTCGTTCCTCGTCGACCTGGTCGGAAACGTCGGGGCCACGGTCTTCGACGTGGTCACCGTCCTGGTGCTGTTCCGGGTCACCGGGACGCTGGGCGGCTTCGACCGGACGGAGGCGATGATCATGGTTGGTCTCTCCTCGGCGGCCTTCGCCACCGCCGACCTGACCGTGGGCAACATCGAGCGGGTCCGGCAGTACGTCCGGACCGGCCTGCTGGACGCCGTACTCGTCCGGCCACTCGGTGCGCTGCCGCAACTGTTGCTGATGGACCTGCCGCTACGGAAGACCCTCCGGGCGTTGTTCGGTGTCGCCGTGCTGACCGTCGCGGTGGCGAGCGCCGGCATCGACTGGACCCCGGCCCGGGTCGCACTCCTGGTGGCCGCTCCGCTGGCCGGGGCGGTTTTCTTCGGCGCGATCTTCGTCGCCACCGCCAGCCTGGCCTTCTGGTGGATCGACTCCGGCGAGGTCGGCTCGGCCTTCACCTACGGGGGAAGGGACTTCACCACGTACCCGATGACTGTCTACGGTGGCTGGTTCCGAGCCGTTTTCACGTACGCGCTGGGGTTCGGTTTCGTGGCCTACTACCCGGCGCTGGCGCTGCTCGGCCGGACCGACCCGCTCGGTCTGCCGAACTGGGTGGGGTGGGCGGCGCCCGGCGTCGCGGTGCCGGCGGCGATCCTCGCCGGCCTGGTCTGGCGGACCGGCCTGCGGCGGTACGGAAGCGCCGGCTCATGACCGTGACCCCGCCGGCCGACCCGGTGATCGCGCTGCGTGACCTGCGCAAGGACTTCGTGGTACGGGTCCGGGCCGGGCGTTTCCGGCGCACCCGACGGATGGTGACCGCGGTCGACGGGATCGACCTGACCGTCCGGCGCGGTGAGATGGTCGGCTACATCGGACCGAACGGCGCCGGCAAGTCCACCACGCTGAAGATGCTGACCGGGGTGTTGACGCCCTCGTCCGGCGAGGTACGGGTATGCGGGCTGGCGCCGGTGGCCCAACGGACCCGGCTGGCGTTGCGGATCGGGGTCGTCTTCGGGCAGCGTTCACAACTCTGGTGGGATCTGCCGCTGCGGGACTCGTTCGACCTGCTCCGGCACATCTACCGGGTGCCGGCCGACGCGCACGCCGCCCGGCTGCGGCGCTGCCGCGACCTGCTCGACCTCGACGGTTTCCTCGACCTTCCGGTACGTCAGCTCTCCCTCGGCCAACGGATGCGGGGTGAACTGACCGCCGCGCTGCTGCACGGGCCGGAGGTGCTCTTCCTCGACGAGCCGACGATCGGGCTCGACGTGGTCAGCAGGCAGGCGGTCCGGGGCTTCCTCGCCGAACTCGGCCGGGCCGGTGACACCACGCTGGTGCTGACCACGCACGATCTCGCCGACATCGAACGGCTCTGTCGCCGGCTGGTGGTGATCGACCACGGTCGGGTGGTGCACGACGGTTCGATCGAGGCGCTGCACGCCCGCTACGGCTCCCGTCGGCAGGTGGTGGCGGACCTGGACGAGCCGATGGCGACGCCGCCGACGGTGGACGGCGCCCCGCTGGTGCGGACCGAGGCCGACGGGCGGCGGCTGGTCTTCGCGTGCGAGTCGGCGACCGCCTCCGAGGTGGTGGCCCGGCTCGCCGGCCAGGTCGCGCTCCGGGACATCGCCATCGTCGAGCCGGACATCGAGGACGTGGTCGCCCGGCTCTACCGGGAGGCGGTCGACGGCGCTCCCCTGGTGGCCGCGAATCCGGGCTGAGCTCCGCTCACCCGGCCCGCCCGACCGACGGCGGTCGGCTCAGACCTTGTCGCCGAGGTTGACCCGGGGGGCGGGAGCGCGCATCCGGCGGAAGGTGATCGACCGCATGATCGCGTAGAGGTAGAGCGAGCCCATCCGCTGGTCGGTCTTGGGGAACCGTTGCCGGACCAGCTTCTTGATCTTTCGGGAGATCAGTACCGAGTCGATCACCAGGGCGATGGCCAGCGCACCCCAGAGCAGGTTGGAAACGAGCCGGACCACCGGCGGCATGGTGTTCGCCGAACCGATCAGCACGACCAGGGCGCCACCGAAGAACCAGGTGCCGACGGTACGGCGGGAGTCGACCACGTCCCGGGCCAGGCCACGTTCCGGGGCCCGGTCGCGGGGGCCACCCTCGCGCCGGAACTCGGCCGCGGCCTCGGCCCGCAGCTGCCGCCGCCGCTCCCGCTGCTCCTCCTTGCTGAGCGACTTGACGTCGACGGCGGGACGGCGCGCCGCGGTCGGCCGCTTCGGGGTCTCCTTCCCCAGCTCCTTCTTGCTGGGGGTGTAACCCTTGGGACGGTTGGCGGGCGTCTCGGGCGTCACCTCGGTGACGGCATCCTCGACGAGGTCGGCGGGCTTGCGGCGAAAGAGCGACGGCACGGGGTGAAGGGTAGCCAACCGGGGACGGCTCCCGCACCTCGCGGTACACCACCGCCCGACGGGACCGGCCCCCTCGCCACGCGACGGTGACGGAGGGGGCCGGCGGTGACCTACGTGACGGGTGTTACGGCCGCTCGACGTGCGCGCCGAGCGCGGAGAGCTTCGCCTCGAAGTCCTCGTAGCCCCGGTTGATCAGGTCCACCCCGTAGACCCGGGAGGTGCCCTCGGCGGCCAGTGCGGCGATCAGGTGGCTGAAACCGGCCCGCAGGTCCGGGATCACCAGGTCGGCGGCGTGCAGCTTGGCCGGACCGGCGATCACCGCCGAGTGCTTGAAGTTCCGCCGGCCGAACCGGCAGGGGGTGCCACCGAGGCAGTCCCGGTAGACCTGGATGGTCGCGCCCATCTTGTTCAGCGCCTCGGTGTAGCCGAGCCGCTGCTCGTACACCGTCTCGTGCACGATCGACAGGCCCCGGGCCTGGGTCAACGCCACCACCAGCGGCTGCTGCCAGTCGGTCATGAAACCCGGGTGTACGTCGGTCTCCAGCGCCACCGCCCGCAGCTCCTCGCCCGGGTGCCAGAACCGGATACCGCCCTCCTGACCCGGCTGACCCAGCCGCGGCGGCCGGGTGTCGGTGACCTCGTACGCCCCGCCGACCGAACGGAACACGTTCAGGAAGGTCATCATGTCGGCCTGCTCGGCGCCGAGCACCTCGACCCGACCCCCGGTGGCCAGCGCGGCGGCGGCCCAGCTCGCCGCCTCGATCCGGTCCGGGATCGGCCGGTGGGTGTAGCCGCTCAGCCGTGCCACGCCCTGGATCTCGATCACCCGGTCGGTGTGCACCTTGATGATCGCGCCCATCTTCTGCAGGACGCAGATCAGGTCGATGATCTCCGGCTCCACAGCCGCGTTGCGCAGCTCGGTGACCCCCTCGGCCAGCACCGCCGTCAGCAGCACCTGCTCGGTCGCGCCGACACTCGGGTACGGCAGCTCGAACTTCGTGCCGTGCAGCCCGGTCGGCGCGGTGAGGTGCATGCCCTCGGGGGTCTTGTCCACCACCGCACCGAACTGGCGCAGCGCCTGGATGTGGAAGTCGATCGGCCGGGGCCCGATGTGGCAGCCACCCAGATCCGGGATGAACGCGTGACCGAGCCGGTGCAGCAACGGGCCGCAGAACAGGATCGGGATCCGGCTCGAACCGGCGTGCACGTTGATCTCGTCGGTGCTCGCGCTCTCCACGTTCGCCGGGTCGAAGACCAGCTCGCCGTCCTCGGCGCCGTCGCTGACCTTGACGCCGTGCAGCTCGAGCAGGCCCCGGACCACCTCGACGTCGCGGATCCGCGGCACGTCGAAGAGGCGGCTCGGACTGTCGCCGAGCAGGGCGGCGACCATCGCCTTGGAGACGAGATTCTTGGCGCCACGCACCCGGATCTGCCCGTTCAGGGGCGTACCTCCGTGTACGACCAGGACGTCGTCGGTCAACGCAACCTCCAGCGGGTCGATGCTGCTCTACGTCGAGCTGCCAGCGAGGGTGGGCCATCCGGTCAACACCGCCGTCGCGGCGCATGGCCGTACCGGCCCGGCAGGGCCCTGTCGCGGCATGGGTCTGTCGCGGCCCCGGCAGCATAGCGCTCGGTCACGAAGACGGCAGCGGTCACGGCGTACGGATGGCACGAAACGGGGACGGAGGCAGGAAACCGTACCCCGAATGTCACCGTGGGTAGTGGATCGGTCAGGGAAGCGCGAGCATCTGGTCCAGCGCCACCCGGGCGTGGTGCGCGGTGTCCGGATCGACGGTGATCTGGTTCGGCACCCGGCCGGCGACGAGTTCCTCCAGGGCCCAGACCAGGTGGGGCAGGTCGATCCGGTTCATCGTCGAGCAGTAGCAGACGGTCCGGTCCAGGAACATGATCTGCTTGTCCGGGTGGGCGTTGGCGAGCCGGCGTACCAGGTTGAGCTCGGTGCCGACCGCCCACGCGCTGCCGGCCGGCGCCGCCTCGATGGTCCGGATGATGTACTCGGTCGAGCCGACGTGGTCGGCGGCGGTCACGACGTCGTGGCGGCACTCCGGGTGGACCAGCACGTTCACCCCGGGCACCCGGGCCCGTACCTCGTCCACGCTGCTCCTGGTGAAGCGCCCGTGCACCGAGCAGTGCCCGCGCCACAGGATCATCTTCGCCTCGCGCAGCTGCTCGGCGGTCAGCCCACCACCCGGCTTGTGCGGGTCGTAGAGCACACAGTCGTCGAGGTCGAAGCCCATCTCCAGCACCGCCGTGTTCCGACCCAGGTGCTGGTCGGGCAGGAAGAGCACCCGCTGGCCGCGCTCGAACGCCCACCGCAGCGCCCGCTCGGCGTTCGACGAGGTGCAGACCACCCCGCGATTGCGGCCGACGAAACCCTTGATGTCCGCCGACGAGTTCATGTACGTCACCGGCACCGTCGAGTCGGCGACGCCCAGCTCCGCCAACGTCTCCCAGGCCGCCTCGACCTGCGACAGCACCGCCATGTCCGCCATCGAGCAGCCGGCGGCCAGGTCCGGCAGGACCACCCGCTGCGCGTCGGTGGTGAGGATGTCCGCACTCTCGGCCATGAAGTGCACGCCACAGAAGACGATGTACTCGGCGTCCGGCCGGGCCGCCGCCTCCCGGGCGAGCTTGAACGAGTCGCCGGTCACGTCGGCGAACTGGATCACCTCGTCCCGCTGGTAGTGGTGACCGAGGACAAACACCCGGTCACCCAGCGCCGCCTTCGCCGCCGCGGCCCGGGCGACCAGGTTCGGGTCACTGGGCGGGGGAAGCTCCCCCGGACAGTCCACGCCGCGCTCGCTGGACGGGTCGGCACCCCGGCCCAGGAGCAGCAGGGCGGTCGCGGTGCTGGACGGCTCTACCCACGTCGAAGTCACGATCTCCATGTTTCCACAGCGGGGCCCGCTTTCCGCCCGTACGGATGTGGGCTGCCACACTTGCCGACCATGCGGATCCTGATCTGTCCGGACAAGTTCGCCGGCACCCTCTCCGCCCCCGAGGTGGCCGCCGCGATCCTCGACGGGTGGCGGGAGGGCGCGCCGACGGACGAGATCGAGGTCCGGCCACTCGCCGACGGCGGACCCGGGTTCGTCGAGGTGCTCGCCGCCGCCGTACCCGGCCGCCGGGTGCCGGTGTCGACCGTCGACCCGCTCGGCCGCCCGGTCGACGGGGAGATCCTGGTCACCGCCGACGGCGGTACGGCGTACCTGGAGAGCGCCCAGGCGTGCGGCCTGCACCTGCTGGCCCTGGACGAGCGGGACCCGAAACGGACCACCTCGTACGGCCTCGGCGCGCTGGTCGCGACCGCCGCCGAGTGCGGGGTGCGGCGGGTGGTGATCGGGCTGGGCGGCTCGGCGGTCAACGACGGGGGAGCGGGGCTGCTGGCCGCGCTGAACGCCGTACCGGTCGACTCCGCCGGGATGGCCCTCCCGTACGGCGGCGCGGCGCTGGCCGCCGTCGCGGGACTGGCCGGTCGGCCGCAGACCCGGGGCGTGGAACTGGTCGCCGCCACCGACGTGGACAACCCGCTGACCGGGCTGACCGGCGCCTCGAACGTCTTCGGGCCGCAGAAGGGCGCCTCCCGGGAGGACGTGCTGCTGCTCGACGCCGCCCTGGAACGCTTCGCCGAGGTGCTGGAGCGGGATCTTCCAGGCTGTCCGGCCGGGCTGGCCCAACTGCCCGGCGCCGGCGCGGCCGGCGGGCTCGGCGCGGCGGTGCTGGCGCTCGGCGGGCGGTGTGCGTCCGGTATCGACCTGGTCACCCGGTTGACCGGTCTGGAGGCCGCGCTCGAGCAGGCCGACCTGGTGATCACCGGGGAGGGCTCGTTCGACCACCAGTCACTGCGCGGCAAGGTGGTGGCCGGGGTGGCGGCGGCGGCCCGGGACCGTGGCCTGCCCTGCGTGGTGGTCGCCGGCAGGGTCAGCGCCGGGCGTCGGGAGGCGGCCTCGGTCGGGGTGACCGAGACCCACAGCCTGGTCGAGCACTTCGGCGGCGAGCCGCACGGCGGCGTCGAACGGGCGATGAGCCGACCGGCGGAGGGGCTGCGGGCGATCGCCGCCCGGCTGGCCCGCCAGTGGAGCCGAGGGTGACCCGCCAGTGGAGCCGAGGGTGAGGAGGGGCCCTTCCTGTCGCTTTCTTTCGTCCAGGAAGGGCCCCTCCTGACCCCACGCCCGCTCAGCGGGTCCGGCGGGCGGTGGTGGCGGTGAGCGCCGTGACGAGCAGCCCGAGCAGGGCGACCCCGGTGACCAGGCCGAGCGCCGGATAGAACGAGTCGGGTACCCGGCCGGGCGCCGCCTGGTCGGTGGCGAGGATCGCGGTCACTCCGGCGAGCACGATCGCCCCGCCGATCTGGAACGCGGTCTGCACCAGTCCGGAGGCCAGACCCTGCTCGTGGTCGGCGACTCCGGCGGTGGCCTGGATGTTCAGCGACGGGAAGGCGAGGGCGAAGCCGAGGCCGACCAGCAGCATGGTGGGCAGGATCACGCCCAGGTAGCGCGGTTCGCCGTCGATCCGGAGGAAGAGCAGGTACGCGGCGACGAAGGCGAGGAAGCCGGCCGCCACCACCCGGGCGGTGCCGAACCGGTTGACCAGTGCCCCGACCCGTGGCCCGCCGAACGCCACCACCAGCCCGCCGGGCAGGAAGGCGAGCGCCATCTCCAGCGGGGACCACTGGAGCACGATCTGGGTGTAGAGCGTGCCGATGAACTGGAACCCGATGTAGGAGCCGGTCACCGCCAGCGCGGCGAGGTTGGCGCCGACCAGACTCCGCCGGCCCAGCACGCCGAGCGGGACCAGCGGGTGGGCCACCCGCCGCTCGATCACGACGAAGGCCGCGAGCAGGGCGGCGACCAGGGCGAAGGTGCCGAGCGTACGGGCCGAGAGCCAGCCGGCCGCCGGGGCGGAGACGACGGCGTACACCAGGAGCAGCAGGGCGCCGGTCGAGGTGGCGGCACCACCGAGGTCGTAGCCGCCGACGGGTCGCCGGTGACGTTCGGCCGGGATGAGTCGGCTGCCGGCGACCAGTACCGCGAGCGCGATCGGGGCGGGCAGCAGGAAGGTCCAGCGCCAGCCGGCCTCGGTGAGCAGCCCGCCGAAGACCAGGCCGAGGGAGAAGCCACTGGCGCCGCAGGCGGTGTAGAAGCTGAGCGCGCGGTTGCGGGCCGGCCCCTCGGGGAAGGTCGTGGTGATGATGGAGAGCCCGGCCGGGGCGGTGAAGGCGGCGGCCACGCCCTTGGCGAACCGGGTGGCGATGAGCAGGTTCGGGTCGTCGACCAGCCCGCCGAGCAGCGAGGCGACGCCGAAGACAGCGATCGCCCAGAGGAAGACCCGGCGTCGGCCGAGCAGGTCGGCGGTACGCCCACCGAGCAGCAGCAGGCCGCCGTACCCGAGGACGTAGCCGCTGACGATCCACTGCAGGGCCGAGTTGGACAGGCCCAGGTCCGCCTGGATCGAGGGGAGGGCCACGCCGACCATCGAGACGTCGAGCCCGTCGAGGAAGAGCGCGCCGCAGAGCACGATCAACGCGCCCCAGAGTCGGGCGGTCATCCGGGGACCGGCCGGGGCGTCGTACGTCGGGGCGGCGGCCCCTGGTCGGGGCGTTGCTGGATCGGTGACCGGTGGAGCGGAAAAAGCCATGCCGGCGAACTTACGTGCACGTGCATCTAATGTGCAAGCAACTAATGCTCGTGCAGCTATTTCCTGTGCATGTGGTAACATCCCGACCGTGTCCGAGGACCAGGTGCTCGCCACCGCCTGGCGGGAGTTGGCGAGCTGCTACGCGGCGACGTCCTGCGCGCTGGAGCGCGGCCTGCAGGAGCGACACGGGCTGGGCATGAGCGAGTTCGAGGTGATCGACCGGCTGGCCGACGTACCGGAGCAGAAGCTCCGGATGCAGGAGCTGGCCGAGGGGGTCCATCTCAGCCAGAGCGCGCTCAGTCGGGCGGTGGCCCGACTCGAACGCGACGGACTCGTCTGCCGGGCCCTGTGCGAGCAGGACCGGCGTGGGGTGTACGTCACGTTGACCGAGGCGGGTCGACAGCGGCATGCCGAGGCCCGGCCGACCCAGCGGGCGGTGCTGGCGGAGAGTCTCCGGCCGGTGGGCCTGACCACACCCGCCTAGTTGTCCGAGGCCGGGTGACCTGCCTCGCACCCGCCTACAATCAAAGAGAACCCGGAACGGGAATCATCGGCCATCCGACTAGCGTTGGCCTCTACGGACAATCATCGCACCGCGCAGGGGAGATTTTCACGTGACAACGCCAGCGCAGACCGAGTCGACCGCGGCAACCGCCCCGAGCACCGTCGTCCTCACCGACGTCGCGGCGCAGAAGGTGAAGGCCCTGATCGAGCAGGAGGGGCGGGACGACCTCCGGCTGCGGGTCGCCGTGCAGCCGGGCGGCTGCTCCGGCCTGCGTTACCAGCTCTTCTTCGACGAGCGTTCGCTCGACGGTGACATCGTCAACGACTTCGGCGGGGTCGAGGTTGTCGTCGACCGGATGAGCGCGCCCTACCTGACCGGTGCGACCATCGACTTCGCGGACCGGATCGACGCCCAGGGCTTCACCATCGACAACCCGAACGCGCAGAACTCCTGCGCGTGCGGCGACTCGTTCCACTGATCGGCGCCCGCACACCACAGCACCAACAGTTCTGCCCCAGCGGGCCGCCCCGCGCGGGTGACACGACGGACAGCCCCGTCACGTCACCGGCGTACGGGCGGCCCGTTGTCCGTGCCGGCGGCGGCACCCCGGGGCGGACGCCTTCGGCGTGCCGGACGGCAACCAGCGGTGATCTCCAGACCACGACTTGGTGACATGCCGGTGGCCGGAAGCCGATCGACCGGGGGCGTGGGGGAAACCGGACCGGTAGGCTGACCCGGCCGCGGTTCCATCTCCCGATCCTGAGGGCCGACATGAAGATCGCCGTTACCGGCTCGATCGCGACCGACCACCTGATGAGCTTTCCAGGTCGGTTCGCGGATCAGTTCATCGCCGACCAGTTGCACAAGGTCTCACTCTCCTTCCTCGTCGACGAGCTGGTGCTCCGGCGCGGCGGGGTGGCCGCCAACATCGCGTTCGGCATGGCCCAGCTCGGGCTGAGCCCCGTACTGCTCGGTGCCGTCGGCGCCGACTTCGACGACTACCGTTCGTGGCTGGAGCGGCACGGCGTCGACTGCGACTCGGTGCACGTCAGCGAGGTCGCGCACACCGCCCGGTTCGTCTGCACCACGGACACCGAGATGTGCCAGATCGCCTCCTTCTACGCCGGCGCGATGAGTGAGGCCCGCAACATCGAACTCGCCCCGGTCGCGAACCGGATCGGTGGGCTCGACCTCGTCCTGGTCAGCGCCAACGACCCGGCCGCGATGCTGCGACACTCCGAGGAGTGCCGCCAGCGCGGGTACGCCTTCGCCGCCGACCCGTCCCAGCAGCTCGCCCGGATGGACGGCAGCGACGTGATCGGCCTGATCGACGGTGCGGACTACCTGCTGACCAACGACTACGAGAAGTCCCTGCTGCAGAGCAAGGCCGGCCTGACCGACGAGCAGCTGCTGGACCGGGTCAAGATCCGGGTGACCACGCTCGGCAAGGACGGCGTCGAGATCGCCGGCCGGGACATCACCCCGTTCCGGGTACCGATCGCCCGCGAGCTGCACATCGCCGACCCGACCGGGGTCGGCGACGGGTTCCGGGCCGGCTTCTTCGCCGCCATCTCCTGGGGACTCGGCCTGGAACGGGCCGCCCAGGTCGGCTCGCTGCTCGCCACCCTGGTCCTGGAGACGGTCGGCACCCAGGAGTACGAGGTCCGTTCCGACCTGTTCGTGAAGCGCCTCGCCGAGTCGTACGGCGACGAGGCCGCCGAGGAGGTCCGGCCGTACCTCGGGTGACCGCGCGGGTGGTGGCGCGCCGGTCCGCGGTTCAGTGGACCCGGCGGACGTCGTAGGCCGGTGCGCCGTCCACCGTCGAGGCGCCGACGAACTCCTGCCCACGCATCCGGCACCAGGCCGGAATGTCGATCGCCGCCGCCGGGTCGTCGGCGAGTACCCGCAGGACCGTGCCGACCGGCAGCTCGGGCAGCCGCCGGGCCGCCGCGATCACCGGCAGCGGACAGCGCTTGCCGAGGCAGTCGATGACCTCGTCCGGGTTGTCCGCCGGCGCCGACTCGTCCACCCGGCGATTCTCCGTTGTCGGGTGCCGGGTCGCCAAACGCCACCCCGGACCGCCAGCGCCGGGTCGGGTCGCCGCAGGAGGCGGCGGCCCGACGGCTTCCCGGTCTGCCGGTCGACGGTCGGGCTACAGACCGACCGCACCGGCCTCGGCCCGCAGGTCGGCGACGATGCCCGGCAGCTCGGTCAGGAACCTCTCCACCTCGGCCGCGGTGCTGTCCCGGTGCAGGGAGATCCGGACGTTGCCGTGGGAGAGCACACCCATCGCCTCCAGCACGTGCGACGGACGCAGCGTCGAGGAGGTGCAGGAGGAGCCCGAGGAGACGGCGAAGCCCCGCCGGTCCAGGGCGTGCAGCAGCGCCTCGCCGTCGACGTACAGGCACGAGAAGGTGACCAGGTGGGGGAGCCGGTCGACGGGGTCACCGACCACCTCCACGTCGGGCACCGTGTCGGCCACGACGGCCCGGATCCGGTCCACCAGCGGGGCGAGCCGGGCGGCCTCGGCGGCGGCCTCGGCGTCCACCGCCCGCAACGCGGCCGCCGCCGCGACGACCGCCGGCAGGTTCGGCATCCCGGGGGTACGGCCCGACTCCCGGTCGTCCGCCGGATACGGCGACTCCCACCGGGTGCCCTTGCGCACCACCAGGAGCCCGACGCCGGGTGGCCCACCCCACTTGTGTGCGCTGGCCGACAGGATCGACCAGCCCGCCGGCACCGGTACCCGGCCGACCGACTGCGCGGCGTCGACGTGGAGCGGCACCCCGGCCGTGGCGCAGGACCGGGCCGCCTCGGCGACCGGCTGGGTGGTGCCCACCTCGTGACTGGCACTGATCAGCGCGGCCAGCGCCACCCCGGGTGCGGTGACCGCCGCCGACCAGGCGTCGAGGTCGAGTCGACCCGACCGGTCCACCGGCACCGGGGCGGCCATCCCGCCCTGGGCCACGTGCCGTTCCGCGGCGTGCAGCACCGCGGAGTGTTCGATCGCCGAGTGCACCAGGGTGTTTCCGGCCCGCCGACGCCCGGCCAGACCGCCCAGTACGGCGGCGTGCGCGGCGGCCGTACCGCTGGGGGTGAAGGAGAGCTCGTCGGGGCGTACCCGGAGCACCTCGGCGGTCGCCGCCCGCGCCGCGTCGAGCAGCTGGCGGGCCCGGCGGGCCTGCGTGTAGAGCTTCGCCGGATCCGCCCAACCGTCCTCCAGAGCCGCCAGCATCGCCTGGCGGGCTACCGGGTGTAACGGTGCGGCGGCCGCCGCGTCGAAGTACGCCGGAGGCACGTTCACCAGGGAACGGTAACCCGGGGTGCGGATCAGGCAAGATCCCCCGGCGGAGTGGGGACGCGGACCCCAAGGCCGTCCAGCCGTCGCAGGTCGAGTAATCTGCGACCGTCGGTGACGCCTTTGCCGCCGGTGTCGACAAAGCGGACAGCGAGCGGCGCGCTAGGGAGGCAGGACCAGGTGGTCGCAAGGGGTTCGGAGGTACCGCCGTCGGTCGTACGGCAGAGCAGTCCCCGGGGTTCCCGGGGACACGGCCAGCGTCGCTCGCTGGGCCGGCTGGCCGGGCTCGGAGCCGGCGGTGCCGTGCTGCTCGCCATGCTGACCGGCTGTGACGTCGGACAGACGTTCGACGGTTTCGGCTGGCCCCAGGGTGGCATCAGCCCGGAGGCCCACCGGATGTACGACCTGTGGATCGCGTCGGTGATCGCCGCGCTCGCGGTCGGCGTCTTCGTCTGGGGTCTGATCTTCTGGTGCATCATCCGCTACCGGAAGCGGGGCGAGGCGCTGCCGGTGCAGACCCGGTTCAACATGCCGATGGAGTTCCTCTACACCATCGCGCCGATCCTGGTCGTCTCCGTGCTCTTCTACTACACGGCGATCGTCCAGACCGGGGTCAACAAGGTCACGGACGACCCCGACGTCACCGTCGAGGTGGTCGGCTTCAAGTGGAACTGGCAGTTCAACTACCGGGACCGGCCGGGCGAGGACGCGACCACGGTCGCCTCGACGCTGGGCACCACCGAGGTGATCCCGATCCTGGTCCTGCCGACCGGGCGGAGCATCCGGATCGAGGAGACCAGCCGGGACGTCATCCACTCGTTCTGGGTGCCGGAGCTGCTCTTCAAGCGCGACGTCTTCCCGGGCAACGTCCGTAACGTCTTCCAGATCAGCAGCCTCGACCAGGAGGGTGCGTTCGTCGGCCGCTGCGCCGAACTGTGCGGCACGTACCACTCGATGATGAACTTCGAGCTGCGGGTGGTGTCGCCGGACGAGTACGACCGGTTCATCGCCGCGAAGCGGGCCGGCCAGTCGACGCAGGACGCGTTGACCTCGATCGGCGAGGCTCCGCTGGCGACGACGACCAAGCCGTTCGACACCCGGCGCGACGTCAACAACTTCGGTAACGCGAGCGCCGCGGGCGCGGGAAGCTGAGGGCGGCGAAAATGAAGTCTGAGTGGCGCCTGTTCGGCATCGTGTCGTTCTTCCTGGCAATCGCCGCCGTTGTCTACGGGCTCTGGACGCACGGCGCGGACGGTCGGGTCGAGTGGATCGGGCTCGTCGCGCTGATTCTGTCCTGCCTGCTCACCGCGATGTGCGGCGGCTTCTTCTGGTTCGTGTCGCGCCGGATCGACCCGCGTCCGGAGGACCGGCCGGACGGCGAGATCGCCGACGGCGCCGGTGAGGTCGGGTTCTTCAGCCCGGGCAGCTACTGGCCGTTCGGCATCGCCGTGGCCGCCAGCGTCGCCGGGCTGGGCCTGGTCTTCTGGCAGTGGTGGCTGATCGCCACCGGCCTGGTCGCGGTGGTCTTCGCCGCCTGCGGTCTGCTCTTCGAGTACTACAGCGGCACCCGGCGTACCGCCGAGCACTGATCCGGGCAGCACACCTGTCGAAGGCCCGCCACCCCTCCGGGTGGCGGGCCTTCGGCTTTCCGGGTCGGCTCAGCCGACCGGGGCAGTGGTGCCGAATACCTGGTCCAGCTGGTGCCGTAGCAGCCTCAGCGCGGCCTCCGCGTCGCGTAGGCCGGCCATCACGCTGTCCGCCAGGCCGGTCGCCAGGGCGAGCAGGTTGGCGGCCTCCGCGTCGACGTCCCGGTCGTCGGCGACCTCGCCGGTACGTCGGGCCCGGTCGAGCAGGTCGCGAAGGCCGTTCTCGAGGTCCTGTGAGTTGCGGGCGTACGGCAACGCGGCCAGGTGCGGGTCGGTCAGCGCGAGGGCGTGGTAGGCGGCGAAGACCGTGTACGCGGCCCGCTGCTCGGCGTCGGCGGGGATGAGTTGGCCGAGCCACTCCTCGAGCACCGGCCGCAGAGGTCCGCTGGCTCCGGTCGAGTCGTTTCTTGTCGAGTTGGCGCGCCGGGCGGCCACCCGCCGGCCCACCGCCTCGGAGAGCTGTTGCAGTGCGGCGAAGAGCAGCTGTTCCTTGCTGTGGAAGTAGTACTGCACCGTGCTGACCGTGACTCCGGCCTCTGCCGCGACGGTTCGCATGGTGGCGGCGTGCAGCCCGCGGTCAGCGGCGATCCGCAGCAGGGCATCGATGATCTGCGTCCGCCGTTGTTCGTGATCGGCCAGTCTCGGCACCCGCTGGTCTCCCGTCCCGTGTCGGAGGTGACCCTCGATTGTGCGGGTCGCCGTCCGTTCTTTTCTGGTACGAGCGTACTATACAGTCGTACTGCCAACGAGAGGGAGGCGCGGACGGTGGCGGGGACTGGACAACGGATCGGACGGTTCACCAACGAAAAGTCCCGGGAGCGGTTTCTGCGGGCGTACGACGTCGCGATGCGGGCGTGGCCGCAGCCGCGGCAGGAGAGGGACGTGGAGACGCCGTTCGGCACCACCCACGTGCACCGGCACGGCGCGGCGTCCGGTACGCCCATCGTGCTGCTGCACGGTGCCAGTGGCAACGCGTCGAACTGGTACCCGCAGGTCGCCGCCCTCGGCGAGCGGCATCCCGTCTACGCGGTCGACACGATCGACGACCCGGGCCGCAGCGTCCAGCGGCAGGTTCTGCACGGGTCCGCCGACAACGCGGCCTGGCTCGACGCGGTGTTGGCCGGGCTCGGACTTCACGACGTACACCTGGTGGGCCTCTCGTACGGCGGCTGGCCCGCCCTCAACCAGGCCGTGTACGGGCCGGCCCGGTTGGCCTCGGTGACGCTGCTCGACCCCGGGGGCCTGGAGAAGGTGCCGATCCGGTTCTACGCCAACCTCCTGCTCGGCGTGCTCGCGGCCCTGGCCCCGCGCCGGACCCGTGCCCGGCTGTCCCGGCTGTTGGCCAACCATGCCCTGATCGAGTCGCCCGAACAGTTGGCCCCCATCATGATCGCCGCCCGTAGTTGGCGTACCAACCGGCCGGCAGCCCGGCGGCTCGACGACGACGAACTCCGCGCGGTCCAGGTACCGATGCAGGTGCTGTTCGGTGGTCGTAGCTCGTTGCTGCGGCCCGCTCGGGCGGCGTCCCGGGTCCGGGAACTGGTCGCCGGGGTCCGGACCGAGATCGTGCCCGGCGCCGGCCACGGGCTTCCGCTCGAAGAGCCGGAGCTGGTGAACCGGCGGATCCTCGACTTCGTCGACCTCGTGGACGCCGCCGATGTCGGCGGGGCGCGCACGGGGGGGGGTAGGGGCGTAGAGAAGGGCCCCTTCCTGACCGCCGGCGGCAGCCGGCGACAAGAAGGGGCCCTGCTTACTGACAGCTCAGTGCTTGCCGCTGCCGATCTCCTGCTGCTCGGAGCGGGGCTCGACCGGCGGGTGGCCGGGCGAGACCGGTGCTTCGACCGGCTTCTCGATCGGGTAGAAGAAGCCCTTGATGGCCGGGCCCAGCGCGCCGAGCCGGTTCATCTTCTTCGGCACCACCCAGCCGACGTACTCCAGCTCGGTGTGGCCGTGCTCGTCCGCCGGGGCGAGCGGCTGGTGCACCTCGACGAACTGCCCGTTCGGCAGTCGCCGGATGATGCCGGTCTCGACACCGTGCGCCAGCACCTCCCGGTCGTGCTGCTGGAGACCCAGGCAGATCCGGTAGGTGACGTAGTAGGCCAGCGGCGGCAGGATGATCAGACCGATCCGGCCCGCCCAGGTCATCGCGTTCAGGCTGATGAAGAACTTGTCCGCGATCACGTCGTTGGCGCCGGAGAGCGTCAGCACCACCCAGAACGTCACCGCCATCGCGCCGAGGGCGGTCCGGCCGGGTACGTCGCGCGGGCGCTGCAGCAGGTTGTGGATCCGCCGGTCCTTGTTGATCCGCGCCTCGATGAACGGGTAGAGCAGCGGGAGCACGGTCAGGATGCCGGGCAGCACCACGGTCGGCCAGAACAGCGGCGGGATGACGTAACCGTTGCCGATCGGGATGTTGATCTCCCACGGCGGCATCAGCCGGGTCGAGCCGTCCAGGAACATGACGTACCAGTCGGGCTGACTGGCGGCGGAGACCACGCCCGCCTCGTACGGGCCGAAGAGCCAGATCGGGTTGATCTGCACCAGACCGCCGAGCAGCGCGATCACGCCGAAGACGATCATGAAGAAGCCACCCTGCTTGATCGCGTAGCGCGGGAACATCCGTTCGCCGACCACGTTCGAGTTGGTCCGGCCGGGGCCGGGCCACTGGGTGTGCTTCTGCTTGAAGACCAGTCCGAGGTGCACGCTGATCAGGGCGACGAGCAGGCCCGGGATCAGCAGCACGTGGGCGATGAAGAACCGGCTGATGATGATGTCGCCCGGGAACTCCCCGGCGAAGATCGACGAGGTCAGCCAGGAACCCACCACCGGGATGGAGAGCATGATCGCCGAGGCGATCCGCAGGCCGGTGCCGGAGAGCCCGTCGTCCGGGAGCGAGTATCCGGTGAAGCCGGCCAGGAAGCCGACCCAGAACAGCAGGTAGCCGATCATCCAGTTCAGCTCACGCGGCTTGCGGAACGCGCCGGTGAAGAAGATCCGGAGCATGTGCACCACGATCGCCGCCATGAACAGCAGCGCGGCCCAGTGGTGCATCTGCCGCATGATCAGGCCGCCGCGGATATCGAACGAGATGTCCAGGCTCGAGGCGTACGCCGCGGACATGTGGGTGCCCTGCAGCGGACGGTAACTGCCGTCGTAGGTCACCTCGGTCAGCGACGGCTCGAAGAACAGGGTCAGGTAGACACCGGTCAGCAGCAGCACGATGAACGAGAAGAGCGCGATCTCACCGAGCAGGAACGACCAGTGGTCCGGGAAGACCTTGTTGAGCAGGGAACGCAGCGGGGTGTTCACCTGGAGCCGGTCGTCGACCTCACGGGCCGCCTTGCCCGGCACCGCCGCTATGTCGAACCTTCGACGCTTCACGGCCGCTCCCAGAAGTCGGGCCCGACGGTCTCGGTGAAGTCGGACTTCGCCGCGAAGAAGCCACCCTCAACGGTCAGCGGCAGCTGAGGGAGTCGCCGGCTCGCGGGTCCGAAGACCGGACGGGCGTTGTCGGTGATGAGGAACTGCGACTGGTGGCAGGGGCAGAGCAGCCGGTTGGTCTGCTGCTCGTAGAGGCTGGCCGGGCAACCGGCGTGCGTACAGATCTTGGAGTACGCGATGTAGTTGCCCCACATGTAGTCGCCGTGGCCGGCCCGCTGGTTCGCCGCCCGCGCCTCCTCGGCGTCGGTCGGACGGAGGTGGATCAGCAGCACGGGGGAGTCCGCGTGCTTGTTGGTCGCACCGTCCGGGATGCCGGGGAAGACCGTGATCTGACCACCGGGGCTGACATCCTCGGGACGTACCGGGGTGCCGTCGTGGTGGGTCAGCTTGACCAGCTCGGTGGTGTTCCCGTGGGCGATCGGCTTCCAGCCCGTGGTGAACATCTGGTTGTTCTTGTGCGGCTGCTCGATCAGACCGCCGATGAGCGGCGCGGCGGCGACCGCACCGACCGGGGCGAGGCCCGCGAGCAGCGAGACGCCCAGCAGCGGGCGACGCCGTACGCCGAGTTCGTCGACCATGTAGAGCAGCGTGCTGCCGGTGAGGGCGCGTTCCTCGTCCGAGGCCGGCTCGATGTGCCGGTCCTGGATCGAGACCTCCTTCGGGAGCAGCTTCTTGCCCCAGATCAGGATGCCGAAGCCGATGCCGAGCAGCGCCAGACCGAGGGTCAGGCCGAGGAACGGGGTGTAGAACTTGGTCATCCCGGTGCCGTGCTCGTACTTCCACGGCCACCAGACGTACGCCACCACGAAGGCGGTCGAGAAGAGCCCGACCAGCAGGAAGAGCCAGGTGACGAACCGGGTCAGCCGGCGTTCCGCCTTGGTGCCCGGTACCGGGAACTGGGACTCGTAGTGGACGATCTCGATGTCGTCGCGCCGGGCCCCCTCCCGCACGATGTCGAAGCGGGACACTTCCGGGTCGTTCACGTCGAACGGCTCGCGGGTGGCCCCGTGGGTCTGTTCGTCGGTACGCGTGCTCATGACTTACCCGCAATCCACAGCGAGGCGAAGACCAGCGCCACGATGCCGACCAGGAAGATCGCCACGCCCTCGGTGGAGGGGCCGAGGCGACCGAGGTTCAGCCCGCCCGGGTCGCGGTCCTTGGCCAGGGTCTCCTGGACGTACGCGATGATGTCGGCCTTCTGGTCCGGGCGCAGCTGGTTGTCGCCGAAGACCGGCATGTTCTGCGGGCCGGTCAGCATCGCGGCGTAGATCTGCCGGTCGTTCGCCGGCCGCAGGTTCGGGGCGAACTTGCCGGAGGAGAGGGCGCCACCGCCACCGCCGAAGCTGTGGCAGGAGGAGCAGTTGAGCCGGAACAGCCGGCCACCCTCGGCGACGTCGGCACCCCGGTGCAGGTTCTCGCCCTCGGGCAGCTGCGGCCCGCCGCCAAGCTCCTGCACGTACTGCGCGAGCTGCTGGATCTCGTCGTTGTTGAAGACCGGGGGCTTCCGCTCCGCCTGGGCCTCCTGGCGCGCCAGCGGCATCCGGCCGCTGCCGACCTGGAACTCCACCGAGGCGGCACCGACGCCGATCAGGCTCGGGCCGCGGCCCTCGATGCCCTGGGCGTTGCGCCCGTGGCAGGTCACGCAGCTGGTGTCGAAGAGCGCCTTGCCCTCCTGGGCGGCCGTGGTCAGCTGCGGGGTGTCCTGCGCCTGCAGGCCCGGCGCGAAGACGGTGTAGGCGCCGCCGGCCAGGGTCAGTGCGGCCAGTAGCCGGACTGCGGCGCCCAGCCGCCGGCGGGCCTTGCTACGCGGACTGGACCGCGCACGGCGCAGCCGCGAGAGCAGCCCGCGGGAGCGGGCGCCGCCGGGGGTGTCAGAAGTCATGGCCTGTGTCCTTAACGGTTTTCTCGACCTTGTCTCAGGGACGGAGCATCGTGGCGGAACGTGACAGCACCAAGATCACTGGAGCCAGTAGATCATGCCGTACAGCGCGATCCAGACCACATCGACGAAGTGCCAGTAGTAGGACACGACGATCGCCGAGGTGGCCTGCGCGGGGGTGAACCGGCCCATGGTGGTCCGGATCATGAAGATGATGAAGGCCACGAGACCGCCGGTCACGTGCAGCGCGTGGAAGCCGGTGGTCAGGTAGAACGTCGACCCGTACCCGTCAGCGTTGATCTTCACCCCTTCGTGTACCAGCTCCCGGTACTCGTTCAACTGACCGAGCACGAAGATCAGGCCCATCACGAAGGTGACGGTGAACCAGCGGCGCAGCGCGTGCACATCACCCCGCTCCGCGGCGAACACGCCGAGCTGACAGGTGATCGAGGAAAGCACCAGGATCACCGTGAACGTCGTCGCGTACGGGATGTTGAGCGCTTCGGTGTGCTTCTCCCACAACTCCGGCGCCGCCGCGCGGATGGAGAAGTACATCGCGAACAACGCCGCGAAGAACATGAGTTCGCTAGAGAGCCACACGATCGTCCCGACGCTGACCATGTTCGGTCGGGTCAGTGAGTGGATCCGGCTCTTGTCAATGGCTGAGGCCGCAGTCACGCGGTCATTATTGCCCCTGATCGGCATCGGCGATCGTCGGGGTGGCCTAACTCCCTCGTCGGATGGGGTGACGCACCCCGCCCGGTTCGTCTGGCCTAGCCTGAAAAACGTGCTGCACGTCGATCCCGACCCCGTGACCGCCGTACCCGTCGCCCTGCCGACTCCGGACGTCCTCGCCGGTGGGAGCGCCGAGACGGCGCCGTTCACCGTCTCCTCGATCCTCACCGAGAGCACGTTGAACAGTTGGCTCGCGGTCGGCCTGGTGCTCGCCGCCGCCCTGTACCTCTACGGGGTGTACCGGCTGCGGATCCGGGGCGACCGGTGGCCCGTCGCGCGTACCGTGCTGTTCCTGGGCCCCGGTCTCGGCGGCATCGCGGCGGTGACGCTGAGCGGGCTCGGCGCGTACGACACCACGCTGCTCTCGGTGCACATGGTCCAGCACATGGTGCTCTCCATGGTGGCGCCGATCTTCCTGGCGCTCGGCGCGCCGATCACCCTGGCCCTGCGTACGCTCACCGGCGCGCCCCGGCGGCGGCTGCTCGCCGTACTGCACAGCCGGGTGGCGAGGGTCCTGTCGTTCCCGCTCCTCGCGTACGCGCTCTTCGTGGTCAACCCGTTCGTGCTGTACTTCACCGGGCTCTACCGGGTGACGTTGGAACATCCGCTGGCCCACGAGTGGGTCCACGCGCACTTCATCGTCACCGGCTGCCTCTTCTTCTGGCCGCTGGTCGGGTTGGATCCGCTGCCCGGCCGTTGGCCGTACCCGGCCCGGGCCCTGCTGATGGTGCTCTCGGTGCCGTTCCACACTGTGCTCGGGCTCACCGTCATGCAGAGCACCACCCTGTTCGGCGGCGACTGGTACCCGTCGCTGGCGCTCGGCTGGGCCGACCCGTTCGCCGACCAGAAGGTCGCCGGCGGCATCCTCTGGGCCGGGGGCGAGTTCGTCAGCGTCACCATGATCGCCGTACTGGTGGTGCAGTGGATCCGGCAGTCCGAGCGGGAGGCCCGGCGGATCGACCGTGAGCTGGACCGGCAGGAGGCCCGGGAACAGGCGGCCCGGAACTCGGCCGGTGCGTCCGGCTGACCGTCGGACCGTTCCACGTCCCGGGATTCGGGCGGCGCCCACCCCCGGGCCGGGCGGGCCGGTCGGCGTCGGGGCGGGACCGGTACGATCGGCGGGCAGCTACGAGGTGGGAGCCTGGCAACCGATGAGCGATCGTCAATACACCGTCCTGCTCTACAGCGACGACCCGGAGGTCCGGGACCGGATGCGGCTCGCCGTGGGCACCCGACCGGCCGCCGACCTGACCGTCGAGTTCGTCGACGCGGACAGCTACGAGAAGTGCATCCGGCTGGTCGACGACTACGAGATCGACCTGCTGCTGCTCGACGGCGAGGCGACGCCGGCCGGTGGCCTCGGCATCGCCCGGCAGATCAAGGACGACCGGGACGACGCGCCGCCGACCTGCGTGGTGATCGCCCGTGCGGCGGACCGGTGGCTCGCCGCCTACGCGCAGGTCGACGCGACCCTGGTCCACCCGCTCGACCCGGTGACCACCGGCCAGACCGTCGCCGGGCTGCTGCGGGCCCGGGCCGACGGGGCACCCGCCCGCTCCTGACCGACCGCGCCCCCGACGCCGCGCCCGCCGAGGGACCGCCGGCCCGGGATGACGGCGCCCGGTCAGACCGCCACACGCGACACTCGCCAACCACCCGCTCCGCTCGGGAGGCCCGCATGGGGGAACGGACCTGGCCCAACCTCCTCGCCGCGCTGTTGCGCGGTGAGGAACTCTCCACCGCCGACACCGCGTGGGCGATGGGCGAGATCATGGCAGGGTCGGCGACCCCGGTGCAGATCGCCGGGTTCGCCACCGCGCTGCGTGCCAAGGGGGAGACCCCGGCCGAGTTGGCCGGCCTGGTCGAGGCCATGCTGACCCGGGCCACCCTGGTGGAACTGCCGGAGGCGCTGCGGTCCGGCGCCGTGGACGTGGTCGGCACCGGCGGGGACCGGGCCCACACGGTCAACATCTCCACGATGACGGCGATGGTGCTGGCCGGGGCCGGGGTGCCGGTGGTCAAGCACGGCAACCGGGCGGCCTCCTCGTCCTGCGGTGCGGCCGACCTGCTGGAACATCTCGGCGTACCGCTCGACCTGGGACCGGTCGGGGTGGCCAGGTGCGTCACCGAGGTCGGGATCGGATTCTGCTTCGCCGCCCGGTTCCATCCTGGGATGCGGCACACCGCCGTGCCCCGGCGGGAGATGGGTGTGCCGACAGTCTTCAACTTCCTCGGTCCGCTGACCAACCCGGCGCGGCCCGGGGCCGGCGCGGTCGGTTGCTTCGACCCCCGGATGGCGTCGGTGGTGGCCGAGGTCTTCGCCCGCCGGGGTGACTCGGTCCTGGTGATGCGGGGTGAGGACGGGCTGGACGAGTTCAGCACCGCCGCGCCGACCCGGCTGTGGATCGCGACACAGGGCCGGGTCGAGGAGACCGTGGTCGACGCGGTGGACCTCGGCCTGCCCCGGTCGGCCCCCGGTGACCTGCGCGGTGGCGACGCTTCCTTCAACGCCGACGTGACCCGCCGACTGCTCACCGGTGAGCCGGGTCCGGTTCGGGACGCGGTCCTGCTCAACACCGCGGCGGCGCTGGTCGCGCACAGCGGCTTCGAGGGCGACCTGCTGCCGGCGCTGCGCGCCGGACTCGACCGCGCGGCGGCGTCCATCGACTCCGGTGCCGCCGCCCGCACGCTCGACCAGTGGATCGACGTCGCCAAGGTGGCGAAGGCCGCCGAGTGACCAACCGGTCGCCTTCCCCGGAGACCGCCGGCTGAACCCGCCGACCGGCGGCGGAACCAGTGTTTCCCAGCGTGAACCGGCCCGGACGCTGCGGGTTCGTGCCGGGCTCGATCCGTCCGCGTGTCCGGCGGACAACCGGGTACCCCTCAGGTTCAACGACGGAGGGGGGAACAACCATGTTGGTAACCAAACGCTTGGGCGTGCTCGTCTCGATGGTGTTGCTCGGCCTGGTGCCGGCCGGAGCCGCGTACAGCGCCGCCGTGCAACAGACGGCGACGCCGTCCGCGACGCCGTCCAGCACGTTGTCCGCGCAGGACAAGCAGTTCCTGACGGCGATCCACCAGGTGAACCTCGCGGAGATCGCCACCGGCAACCTCGCCCAGCAGAAGGGGACCAACCAGGAGGTGAAGACGCTCGGGGCGCGGTTCGTGACCGACCACACCCAGTTGGACCAGAAGGTGCAGAGCGTCGCCTCCGCGGGGAAGTTGACGCTGCCGAACAAGGTGACCAGCGAGCAGCAGGCGGTCGTGAACCAGTTGCAGAACGTCAGCGGGGCGGATTTTGACGCGCAGTGGGTCACCGCCCAGTTGACCGCGCACAGCCAGGCCATGCAGCTGGTGCAGGCCGAGCTGACGCAGGGCTCCGACCCGGCGGCCAAGCAGGTGGCGCAGCAGGCGGCCCCGGTGCTGCAGGCGCACCACAACGCGCTGGTCTCACTGGCCCAGAGCCTGGGGGTGCCGATCCCGGGTGGGCTCACCGTGGCACCCAGCCCGGGTGTGAGCTCCGGGACGCCGTCGCGGGGTGGTACGCCGGGCACGCCGGGTCCGACGACCAGCTGACCGGGTCCGGTCCGACACTGACCCGCTGGTCAGAGGGTTCGACCCTGATCCGCTGGTTGGGAAGCACAGGGTGACGGGTCCGCTGGCCGATCGGCCGGTGGACCCGTCGCGTCGTCCCGCTGTCTGCGGCTCCGCCTGCTGCTACCGGGAGACGGGCAGGTCAGCGGCGAACGCGGCCACCCGGGCGGCGATCCGGGTGGAGGCCCGGACCCAGGTGAAATGGTTCAGCGGGCCGTCCGCCTCCGCGCCGACGTACCGCTCACGCCGCACCGGCGCGGCGGTCAGTTTGGCGCAGAGTTCGTCGAGCGTCTCGTGCGGGGTCAGCGGGTCACCCTCGACGCTGATCGCCAGCACCGGGGTACGTACGGTTCGGACGGCCGCCTCGGCGTCGACCCCGTCGAGTCGGGGGAACCGTCCGGTCCGGACGGTGTGGGCCCAGTCCCGGATCACGCCCCGGGCCTGCCGGCCACCGAACCCCCAACCGGGCCAGCTGCCGAGCATCCCGGCGACCGTGTTGATCAGTTGGGCGCCGGGCAGCACCAGGAGGCGGCGGTGCCCCGGGTAGCGTCGCCAGTACGGCACGCCGGCGGCCACCAGGGCCAGCCCGTCGACCTGCCCGCCGCCGGTGCGGGCGAGGTGCAGCAGCGCCGCCTGACCACCGAGTGAGTGACCGAGCAGCAGGCGGGTACGCCCGTCCAGCCGTGACTTCAGACTCTCCAGTACGGCGCCGACGTCGTCGACCAGCTCCGGATAGCCGTACCGGGAGGCGCGGCTCGGTGCCGGGGTGCTGTCGCCGGTGCCGCGCAGATCGGTCACCACCACCGCCAGCCCGGCGGCCCGCAGCGCGGCGACGAACGGGGTGTAGTAGCTGGCCCGGACCCCCATCGCGGGCCAGAGCAGCACGACCGGAGCGTCCGGGCGGCCCGCGGGCTCCGGGTAGACCCGCAACGCGAGCCGGTCCGTCCCCCGATCGACGAAAACCTGTTCGTAGCCGGGCTGTGGGGTCATCCGAGGATCGTACCGGGCGTAGTTACCGGCGGGTACACATCTCCGGTCGCTCCCTGCGAAGGCCGCCGGGTCAGTCCGCGTCCGGCAGGCCGATCGCGAACGCCTCCTCCAGGTCGTGCTGGGAGTAGGCGCGGAAGGCGATGTGCGACTCGGTGTTGAGCACGCCCGGCACCTTCGAGATCCGGCCGGCGATCACCTCGGCGATCTGGTCGAACTCGCGTACCCGGACCACGGCGATCAGGTCGACGTGACCGGCGACCGAGTAGACCTCGCTGACGCCGGGCAGGGCGGCGAGCGACTCGGCCACCTCGGGGATCGAATCGGTGGCGCAGTCGATCAGCACGATCGCGGTGATCACCGGTGGGACTCCTCTCGTCGACAGGCCGGCGCGGCCGACGGTCCCGGGGAACGGGATCTGCGGTCGGCGTCGCGTTGCGGGTGCCCGCCCATGCTAAGGGGTCAGCCCCGGCGGGACCCGGTCACGGTGTGCCGGGTGGCCCCGGCGGGACCCGGGTCACGGTGTGCCGGGTGGCCCCGGCGGGACCCGGGTCACGGTGTGCCGGGTGGCTCCGGCTCGGCACCGGCCGGCACCGTCAGGTCCGTGCCGACACGTACCGCCTCGTGCAGCCGCTCGCCGGCGTGCACCACGCCGCCCGGCCAGACCACGCAGCGGTCGACCGTACCGTGCACGGTCGCCTCGGCCCCGACCACCGCGCGGTGCGCCCGGCCGGTCACCGTGGCGGTGGCATCGACCAGGCAGCCGTCACCCGCCGCGTGCAGGTTCGCGGCCAGGTAGTCGGCGGGCGTGCCGGTGTCGAGGTACGTGCCGGCGAACTCGACCACCTCCAGCTCGCCGGCCGCCTCCGCCGGCCGCCACACGGTCCGGACCAGTTCGGCCGGTTCGGCCGGCAGGTCCCTGACCCGGGACCACGGCAACAGCGAGAACCCGGCGAACCGGTGTTGACCGAAGTCGCCGGGGCGGGCCGGGCCGGCGACCCGCTGACCCAGCAGGCGTACGGTCCGGCCGTCCCAGCCGGCCAGCAGGGCGGCGATGTCCGGTCCGGGCGGGCTGTCCGGCGCGGCGAGGTAGGCGTCGGCGTTGCCGACCAGGACACCCCGACCGGCGATCCAGTCCCGCAGCCTCGCCACCCCACCGGAGGTGCCCAGCGGGTCACCCGGCTCCACCGAGAGCCATGCCCGGCCACCCACGTGCCGGACCACCTGGTCGCCGAGGTAGCAGGCGTTCACCGCGACGGTCTCCGGACCGGTGAGACCGAGCCCCGCCACCCGGTGCAGGGCCCGGTCCAGCAGTGGCACGTTTCCCACCGGACAGAGGGCCTTCGGACGGTGTTCGGTGAGCGGGCGCAGCCGACGCCCCTCACCGGCGGCCAGGACGACCGCGCAGAGCCCGTCCGGTGCGACGGGTTGTGCTGCTGCGCCGGCTCGGTTCACGACGGTGGACGTGCCTCGGCGGCCGGGTCGGAGTCGGCGAGCGGACCGATCCCGTAGTGGGCGAGCAGCCGGGCGGTCGCCACGGTCAGTTTGGGCAGGTCGTCGAGGGGGTGCCAGGCTGCCTCGTACACCTCGGCGCCGTCGACCACGAGTGGTGTGGTGGAGGCCGGGACCCGGGCCTCGAAGACCATGTCCACCCAGCCCTTGGCGTGCACGACGGCGTTCGGCACCGCCGGCCGGAGCTGCTCCGGCGCCAGGTCGATGCCGCTCTCCTCGTGCAGCTCCCGGGCCGCGCCGATCACCGGGGCCTCGCGGCGCTGGAGCAGGCCGGCCGGGAGCGACCAGCCTTTCCCGGGTGGCTGACGGAGCAGCAGCAGCCGGCCGGGTTCCGCCGCCTCGGCGTCTGTGACCAGGGTGACCGCGCCGACGATGTACTTCGGAACGGCCAGCCGGACCAGCCGGCGACGGACCCCGATGGGCAGGCGGTAGAAGACCTTGTAGCCGATGGCACGCGTCGGCGAGCGGCGGGTGATCACGAATCCAGGCTAGAGGGCGTACCCGGACCACGGGTGACCCGGGGCACAGCGGACCTCATTCCTGATGGTCGACCATGGCGATGAGCTGCTCGACCACGGTGTCCGGTTCGATCGTCCGGTCCACCACCGCGACCAGCAGGGTCTCCAGGTCGGGATACCCCTGCTGCTCGGCGAGCTGGCGCAACGGCAGATCGCTGGCGAGTCCCCGGTTGTGCTTGCGCAGGGTGAGACCGATGGTGGCACGGCCCAGCTTGACCTTGTCCGAGATGGAGATCCCCGGTTCCTGGTGATCGGCGAACCAGCGGTTGATCTGCATCTGGGCGTGCGGGGACTTGACGAAGCCGAGCCACTCCCGGCGGGGGCCGGGTGGGGCCACCGCGAGGTCGAGTTCGCTCTGCGCGTCGGTCTCGGTGAAGATCTCCACCACGTCGCCCTCCTCCAGTTCGGAGGAGAGCGGCGCCAGCCGACCGTTGATCTTGGCGGCGAGACAGTGGTCGCCCCGGTCCGGGCCGAGCTCGTACGCCAGGTCCACCGGGCTGGAACCGGCCGGCAGCACGATCTGCCGGCCTTCGGCGAAGACCTGGATCTGGGTCTCGGCGAGGTCGCAGCGCAGCGACTGGAGGAACTGCGCCGGGTCGGCGGTCTCCCGTTCCCAGTTGAGCACCCGCTGCAGCCAGTCAAGCTGCTCGGCGCTGTTGGCGCCGTCGACGCCGGGACGGGGGTAGCGGAAGTCGGCCGCGATGCCGTACTCGGCGGACCGGTCCATCGCCCGGGTCCGGATCAGCACCTCGACGATGCGTTCGGCCGGGCCGATGACGGTGGTGTGCAGCGAGCGGTAGAGGTTGTTCTTCGGGGCGGCGATGTAGTCCTTGAACCGGCCGGCGACCGGGCGCCAGAGGCCGTGGATCGAACCGAGGGCGGCGTAACAGTCGGTGTCCGGGCCGTCGACCACGACCACGATCCGGGGCAGGTCGAACGGGGTCGTCTGGTCCCGGGCGACGGTGTCCTTCCAGATCGAGTAGTAGTGCCGGGGACGGGGTTTCACCACCGCCACGATCTTGTCCCGCCGGAGCACCACCCGGGCCTGGTTGACCACGTCGTCGAGGTAGGCCCCCCAGTGCGGCCGGTTCTTGACGTGTTCGTCGATCCGCTCGTACGCCTCGGGCTCCAGGTGTTGCAGCACCACGTCGTCGAGGTCGCGCTTGAGTGCCTGGATGCCGAGCCGGTCGCAGAGCGGGACCAGCACCTCCTGGGTCGCCCCCGCGATCCGGGCCCGGGAGGCGGGCGAACGGACCCCGAGGGTGCGCATGTTGTGCAGCCGGTCGGCGAGCTTGATGATCAGCACCCGGACGTCCTTGCCGGCCGCGATGATCATCTTTCGGATCGTCTCCGCCTCGGCGGCCTTGCCGTAGAACGCCTTGTCGAACTTGGTCACCCCGTCGACAAGGTGCGCCACCTCGGACCCGAAGTCCCCGGTCAACGCCTGCAACGTGTAGCGGGTGTCCTCGACCGTGTCGTGCAGCAGGGCCGCGACCAGGGTGACCGTGTCCATGCCGAGTTCGGCGCAGATCTGCGCGACCGCCAACGGGTGGGTGATGTACGGCTCACCGCTCTTGCGGAACTGCCCCCGGTGCATGCTCTCGGCAATGGCGTAACTGCGGCGCAGCACCCCGACGTCGGCGTTCGGGTGGACCGCACGGTGGGCCCGGGCCAGCTGGGTGACCGGATCATCCTCACCGGACGGCCAGGAGAGCAGCGAGCGTAGCCGTTTGCTCAGCGTGATCTCGGTCGCGCGGGCGCCCCCGAGGGCGGCGCCGTGCCCGGCGTCGAGGTCCACGCGGAGCCACCTCCTCGCTCACCGCCCGCCTCCCGGTGATCGCTCCAGTGTGACCGCCGTGGGGCGCGGTCGGGGAAGCAAACCCCGAAATCGGGCAGGACTGCACTTCTCTAACAGCCTAAGGGAGCGAAGGTCGTCCGATCGGTCACTTGCTCATGTGCGTTTGGTCGGGAGTTGTCCGGACGACGCGGCCTCGGCCCGGGCGAGCAGGTCACGGAACCGTTCCGCACCTCTGGCCGGAGAGGACCAACCGGTCGACGTCTCGACCAACCGCGTGTCGGGTCGTTCCAACCAGGACAGGATCCGTTCCGACTCCTCGGCCGAGGCGTTGGGAATCGGCCCGTGACCCGGCAGGACCGTCTCGGCGGTGGCCCGGACCAGGTCGAGCAGCGGTCGGGGCGGTGCACCGGGCGCGGCGGTGGCGGCACCGGCGAGCCGGCCGTGCCGGACCACGGCGATCTCCCACCCGCCGTCGGCGGTCCGCCGGGCGGCGGCCAGCTCGGCGATTCGGGTCAGCCCGACCAGGCGCTGCATCCGTACGGTGGCCCGCAGCACCGCGGCCAACCGACTCCGGACCACCGCCGCCTCCTCGTAGCGGTGGGCTCCGGCCAGCGCCTCGATCCGGCCCAGCAGAGCGTCGACCAGCACCTGTGGATCGTCCACCATGGCGGTCCGGACCGGGGCGACCGCACGTTGTTCGTACTCGGTGACCGAGATCCGGTGCTCGCACGGTGCCGGGCAGCGGCCCAGCTCGGCCAGCGCGCAGGCCGGCGTGGTGCTCCGGACCGACAGCCGGTGCGTGCACTGGCGCAGCGGCACCGCGTCGTGCACCGCCGCGGCGGCGAGTTCGGCCGCCCGCCGGGAGCCGAACGGGCCCAGGTACGCCTCGTCGTCCGGCCCGAGACCGCGGACCACCGACAACCGGGGGTACGGCTCGGCGGTCAACTTCAGCCACAGCACCCGCTCCGGAAACTTCGACCGGCGGTTGTACGGCGGGGCGTGCGCGCCGATCAGCCGCAGCTCGCGTACCTCGGCCTCCAGCGGGTGGGCACACTCGATCGCCTCCACCCGGACCGCCGCGGCCAGCATCTCCGAGATCCGCGCCCGTTTCTCGGCCGCGGTGAAGTAGCTGCGGACCCGGGTGGCGATGTCACCCGAGGTGCCCACGTAGAGCGGCCGGTCGTCGGCGGCCCGGAAGATGTAGACCCCCGGCACCCGGGGCAGCCCGTCGGCCAGGTGTCGCTTGCGCCGCTGGGTCGGGGTGACCGCCCGGGCGAACTCGATCGCCTCGCCCAGCGTTTCCACCCGGTGCCCGCCGAGCCGGGCGATCAGCCCGTGCAGTACGTCCACCGTCGCCTTGGCGTCGTCCAGTGCCCGGTGGTTCGGCTGGTGCGGGGTACGGAAGTACGCGGCCAGGGTGCCGAGTTTGCGGTTGGGTACCTCGTCCCGGGTCAGCACCCGACGGGCCAGCGCGGCGGTGTCCAGGACCCGGGGGTTCGGCCAGACGTACCCGTGCCGGGCGCAGGCCGCCTTGAGGAAACCCACGTCGTACGGGGCGTTGTGGGCGACCAGTACGGCGCCCCGGAGGAACTCGAGGAGGCTCGGGAGCACCTGTTCGATCGGCGGCGCCGGGGCCAGCATCGCCTGGGTGATCCCGGTCAGCACGGTGATGAACGGCGGTATCGGCTCGCCCGGATTGACCAGGGTCGCCAGCACGCCGAGCTGCTCGCCGCCCCGGACTTTCACCGCGCCGATCTCGGTGATGCCTCCGCCGTCCGGCGCTCCTCCGGTCGTCTCCAGGTCCACCACCACAAACGTGCAGTCGCGCAGTGACAGCGTGTCACCGGGTCGGTCGCCCGTCGCCGGGTCGTCGTCCGGCAGGCCGTCCAGCGTGCCCTGCACGTATCGGGGTTGCACCACGGCGGGCAGGTTAGGCGCCCCGTACGACACTCCGGCCACCCGGGTCCCACTGGTCACAGCGGTCGACCCGAAGAGATCATCTGAGGTGAAGGGCGGTGGGTGGGGAGTCGGTGGGAGACTGGCGGCATGCCTCGCGCCGAATCGTTCGACGACCGCCTCCCCGAGGAGGCGGCGGAGACCACGCGCGCCGAGGCGGGCGACCGGCGCTCGGAGCCGGACACGCCCCGACCGGAACAGCAGGCGGACACCCCGGCCGGGCCCGGCCCGGACCTGTCCCGCGACGCCGCCGGGTCGGCGACCGAACGGGACCCGGACGTGGTCGGCGAGGTCCCGGAACTGGGGCCCGAGCCGGGCGGCGCCGTGGAGCCGGACGACGGCGCCGAGCCGGAACCCACCCTGCCGGAGCCGGTCCGGCAACGGATCATCAGCCTGGCCGCCGCGGCGCTACCGACCCTGCCCGGCGACGAGCTGCCGGCCCCGCTCCGTCGGGTCGCGAAGTTCGCCCCCAACCGGCGGGCCCGACTGGGCGGGGCGCCGATCGCCACCCAGTTGGCGGGCGACCCGCTGTTCCGGCAGCGGGTGGCCAGCCGGGTGCTGGCCGACGCCGGTGCCCTCGGCGTGGCGGTCGTCTCGGGCGGCAGCCCGGCCGCCGCCGACCCGGTCGAGGTGGCGGCCCTCGCCTATCTGGCCCGGCCGACCGGCTGGCGTGCCCTGGTCGAGAACGCCGGGGCGGCGGTCCGGGCCGAGGTGGACAGCGCGGCCGTGGCCGAGCTGGTCCGGGAGGCCGAACAGCGGGCCACCCGCGCCGAGCACGACCGGGCGGTGGCCAAGGTCGAGGCGGACAAACTTCGCGACGAGGTCGCCCGGCTCCGCGAGGAGCTCGGTCAACTGCGGGAAGAGACCCGGGTGCTGGGCCGATCACTACGGGAGACCCAGGCCCGGGAGCGCCGCGCGAGCGAGTTGCTGGCCACCGAGAAGGGCCGGGCCACCCGGGCCGCCGCCGACCACGAGGCGGAGCTGCGCCGGATGCGGGCCCGACTGGCCGAGGCCGAGGCGGCCGCCGGCGCGGTCCGGCAGACCGCCAAGGAGGCCAGGTCGGTCGACGACGCCCGGCTCTGGCTGCTGCTGGAGACCATCGGCCGGGCCGCCGTCGGGTTGCGTCGGGAACTGGCCCTCGACCCCGCCGACCGGCTGCCCGCCGACTACGTGGCCGAGGCGTTCGCCGACAACCCGACGGCGGCGAACTCGGCCCGCGGACTGGGCACCGACGACCCGGCCCGACTCGACCAGCTGCTCGCGCTGCCCCGGGCGCACCTGATCGTGGACGGCTACAACGTCACCAAGCGCGGCTTCGGTGAGATGTCCCTGGAACAGCAGCGTAAACGGCTGATCACCGGACTCGGCGGGATCGCCGCGCAGACCGGTGACGAGGTGACCGTCGTCTTCGACGGTGCCGAGCGGATGCACGGCCTGCCGCCCGCGCCGCGCGGCGTACGGGTGCTCTTCTCCCGCAAGGGAGAGACCGCCGACGACCTGATCCGCCGACTGGTCCGGGCCGAACCGGCCGGGCGTCCGATCGTCGTCGTCTCGTCCGACCGTGAGGTCGCCGACGGGGTACGCCGGCACGGCGCCTACCCGCTCGGGGCCGACTCCCTGCTCCGCCGGCTCGCCCGGGCGTAGCGGCGACAGGACGGATCCCTTCCTCCCGCTTTTGGTAGCGGAAGGCCCCAAGCTGACCACCTGGGCAGTTCTTGTCGTACCCCTGTCCTAGCGTCGATGTAACCGATCGTGGTCGGTGCGCGACGAGAGCGCCGCGACGCCGGCCCGCCCGTCGAGGAGGGACCGATGCTCATCGACTGCGACAACTGCCCCCGGCCGGAGGCGGACTGTCCCGGATGCCTGGTCAAGGCGCTGGACCGACCACCCGACCAGGGCAACCTCACCGCCGAGGAGCAGTACGCCATCGAGGTGTTCGCCCGGGCCGGCTTCGACGTCGAGGTGCTCGACGTGCCGACCACCCCGCCGCTCCGGCTGACCTCCCGGCGCCGGCGCCGCCGCGTGGCATAACCCGGCGGGCGCGGAGCCGCCGGGCCGGGGGGCCGCCGGCTGCGGACCCGCCGGTGGGGCCCGGTGCCGCCGCCACGTCACCGGGTCGGCACAAGGCGGTCCGGGGGCGGCATAGGATGGCCGCGCGGACGCCGCTGGCGGGAGGACAAAAGATGACCGTGCGACGTGACGGCGTCGCCCGGGCCGGGGACCGGGTCTGGGACCGGGCACGGGGCACGACATGACGCCGCGCGCCTGGGCGGGCCTGACGCTCGCGGTCCTCGTTGTACTGCTGGTCGCGGCGACGGTGGCGTTGGTGCCGTGGCATCGTCCCCCCGCACCCCGCTCCGACCAGTTGGCGGCCCTGGACGAACTGCACCCGGCGGAGGTGGCCCGGGGACGGGCCTTCCATGCCGCGTTGCGCCCCGGGACGTACGGCGGAATGCTGGTCGGCCTGCTCGTGGCGCTGCTGCTCGGCCTGACCCCGCTGGGCGCGAAACTCGTCTCCCTGGTCGGCCGCCCGTTCGGCGACAACTGGATCGCCCAGGCGGTGCTCGGCGGCCTGGCCGTGGTGCTGGCGGCGGACCTGCTGACGCTGCCGTTCGCCGCCTGGCGGCACGCGGTCGTGGCCCGCTACGGCCTCTCCACCCAGGGCTGGGGCGGCTGGACGGTCGACCTGCTCAAGTCGTACGCGGTCAGCGCGGTGATCGGCGCGGTGGCGCTGCTCGGCTTCTACGCGGTGACCCGGTACGCCCCCCGCTGGTGGTGGGCGGTCGGCGCGGTGGGCGCGGCGGGCCTGGTCACGCTGCTCTCGTTCGTCCTGCCGGTGCTGGTGGAACCGATCTTCAACCGGTTCACCCCGATGGAGCCGGGGCCGCTGCGTACCGAACTGCTGGCGCTCGCCGAGACCGATGGCGTACCGGTGAAGGACGTGCTGGTCGCCGATGCCTCGCGGCGGACCCGGGCGGTCAACGCGTACGTCTCCGGCTTCGGCCCGACCCGGCGGATCGTCGTCTACGACACCCTGCTGCGCGAGGCGCCGCCCGAGGAGGTGGCCAGCGTCGTCGCGCACGAGTTGGGGCACGCGAAGGACCGGGACGTGCTGACCGGCACCCTCACCGGGGCGCTCGGCGCGGCCGCCGCGGTGGTGGCGCTCTATCTCCTCGGTTCGTCGGGGGCACTGTTGCGGGCCGCCGGGGTCGGCTCGGTCGCCGAGCCGGCCGCGTTTCCGCTGCTGATCGCGCTGGTGACCCTGGCCGGTCTGGTTGCCGCGCCGGCCCAGGCCTGGATCTCCCGGCAGGTCGAGGCCCGGGCGGACGCGCACGCGCTGGCGCTGACCGGTGACCCGATCGCCTTCGAGGCGATGCAACGCCGGTTGTCCAGCGTCAACCTGGCCGACCCCGACCCGCCCCGCTGGGTGTACCTCTACTCGGCGAGCCACCCGTCCACAGTGGAGCGCATGGCCGCGGCCCGCGCGTACGCCCGAGGAGCCGGCGGTTGACCAGGACCCTGCTCGTCACCAACGACTTCCCGCCGCGACCCGGCGGGATCCAGTCCTTCGTACACGGGCTCGCGGTCCGGCAGCCGCCCGGCTCGGTGGTGGTCTACGCCTCGACCTGGCGGGGCGCCGACAAGTTCGACGCCGACCAGCCGTTCGAGGTGGTCCGGGAGTCGACCGGGGTGCTGCTGCCGACCACGCGGGTCGCCCGGCGGGCCGCCGAGCTGGCCCGGACGTACGACTGTGACACGGTCTGGTTCGGTGCCGCCGCGCCGCTCGGGCTGCTCGCCGCCGGGCTGCGTCGCCGGGCCGGGATCCGGCGGGCGGTGGCCCAGACCCACGGACACGAGGTCGGTTGGGCGGCACTGCCCGGAGCCCGGTCGGCGCTGCGCCGGATCGGGGACGGTGTCGACGTCACCACCTACCTCGGCGAGTACACCCGGGTACGGCTGGCCCGGGTGCTGGACGGACACACCGAACTGCGCCGGCTCGCCCCCGGGGTCGACGTCGACGTCTACCACCCGGACGTCGACGGCAGCCAGGTCCGGGCCCGACACCGGCTCTCCGACCGGCCGGTGGTGGTCTGCGTCTCCCGACTGGTGCCCCGCAAGGGCCAGGACGCCCTGATCCGCGCGCTGCCGGAGATCCGGCGCCGGGTCCCGGGAGCGGCCCTGCTCGTGGTCGGCGGTGGCCCGTACCGGGACTCGCTGCGCAAGCTCGCCCGACAGGTCGGGGTCGCCGGCGACGTGGTCTTCACCGGCAGTGTGCCGACCGCCGAACTTCCGGCCCACTACGCGGCCGGCGACGTCTACGCGATGCCGTGCCGGACCCGCAACCGCGGGCTCGACGTCGAGGGCCTGGGCATCGTCTACCTGGAGGCGTCCGCGACCGGACTGCCGGTGGTCGCCGGTGACTCCGGGGGTGCACCGGACGCGGTCCGCGAGGGCGAGACCGGGTACGTCGTCGACGGCCGCGACGTCCGGCAGCTCGCCGACCGGGTCGCCACCCTGCTCGCCGACCCGGATCTGGCCCGACGCATGGGCGCGGCCGGACGGACCTGGGTCGAACGGGAATGGCGCTGGGAGAAACAGGCCCGGCGGATGACCGAACTGCTCGCCGGCTGAGCGGTCGACGGCACGGCGGAATGTGACGTGCCACCCGCCCGGGGTGGGCTTGCCCACCGGCGGACGACGGACGATGGATATCGATGATCGGGCGTGGCAGTCTGTCCTCGTGCGAGATGTCGCGTTCACAGGATCGGTCGCGGTGGTGGCCACACTGGTGGCAGCCACCGGATTCGGACTCTGGCATCGCAGACGGGACGGCGTGCTCCGGCCGGTGGCCTCCGCCACCGCCGTCTCCGGCGGCATCGCCTCGGCCGCCGCGACTACCTCCGGCACCGCCTCGTCCGTCACCGCCACCGCCGTCTCCGGCGGCACCGTCCCGGCCGACGGGGTTGGCGGGCCGGCGGTCGACCGGGGAGGAGCGGGTGGCGAACCACCGGACGATCCCGACCTGCGGGCCATGCTCACCGCGCTCGGCGTACGGCTGGGCACCCCCGCCACGCTGCTGCAGTTCTCGTCGGCGTTCTGCGCCCCGTGCCGGACCACGCGCCGGGTGCTGAGCGATGTCGTGGAACTGCTTGACGGCGTACGCCACGTCGAGGTCGACGCGGAGAGCGAACTGGCCGCCGTCCGGACCCTCGCGATCTGGCGTACGCCGACCGTGCTGGTGATCGACGCCGAGGGACGGGTGGTCCGGCGGGCGACCGGGGTGCCGAGCAAAGCCCAGGTGATCGCCACCGTCGCTCCGCTGCTCGACAAGACCACACCATGACCTGACCGCACCGACTCGACCGAGCCCGGCTCCCCACCCCGGAGGTGGACATGTTGCTCGATCCCCGTGCCCCGCGGTTCGCCGCGGCGCTCACCGCGCTTGTCCTGGTTGTTGTCCTGGTCACCGGTTCCGGCTGGCTGGCCCTGGCCCAGGCGGCCGTGTTCGGCGTCGCCGCCCTGGATCCGCGACGGAACCCGTACGCCCTCGTCTTCCGGTTCCTGGTGGCGCCCCGGCTGCCCCGCCCCACCGAACTGGAGCCGGCGGCGCCGGTCCGGTTCGCCCAGCTGGTCGGTCTGGTGTTCCTGCTGGTCGGTGCCGCCGGCTATCTGGGTGGCGCGCCGGCACTCGGCCTGGTCATGGGGTGTCTGGCCCTGGCGGCGGCCTTTCTCAACGCGGCCTTCGGACTCTGTCTGGGCTGCGAGACCTACCTGGCGTTCCGCCGGCTGACCGGTCGCCCGGTACCGACCCGGGTCGCCAACCCCGCGCCCTGAGCCGCCGCGTCGCCCACGCCGGCACCACGAGGCGGCCGACGACGGGATCCGTCGACAGCCCCGTGGTCGCAGACGCGGGTCAGAACTTGGGGGCGTCGGGCGCTTCGAGCAGACCGAGCCGCAGCGCGGTCATCAGCGCCTGGGCCCGGTTGGCCGCACCGAGCTTCTCGTAGAGCTTCGAGATGTGTGTCTTGGCCGTCGACTCGCTGACGAAGAGCTGCTTCGCGATGCCGGCGACGCTCATCCCGTCGGCGAGCAGTCGCAGCACCTGCCCCTCCCGGGGGGAGAGTTGCGGGCCGGAGGGGGCCAACCGGCGCTTCATCGCCTCGGCGAGGTCGGCGGCGGTGAACGCGCTCGGCGAGGAGGCGGCGTGCCGGGCCGCGGCCACCACCTCGTCGGCCGGGGCGGTCTTCGGTACGAAGGCGCTCGCGCCGGCCTCGAGGGCACCGAAGAGCTGGTCGTCGCCCGCGTACATGGTCAGCACGACGATGCCCATGGTGGCGCTGGACTTGCGGAGTGCACGGGTGGCTTCGAGCCCGCTGCCGTCGGGAAGGCGGAGGTCCATGATCACGACGTCGGGCTGTAGCGCGCCGGCCTGTCGGACCCCCTCCGCGGCGGTGGCGGCCTCGCCGACGACCTCGAACTGCCGGTCCCGCTCAAAGGCGTGCCGCAGTCCCTTGCGGATCAGGTCATGATCGTCGACGAGCAGGACCTTGGTCCGAGTGGTCGGCGTGGGGCTGGTGGTCATGCTCGGGTTACTCCCCTTCTGATGCGGTGACGCTATCGCGCACGTTATCGCGCCGGGGCGAGGTTCCGAGCACCACTGCCACCGTCGTGCCGCTGGGGTGTCGCGGACTGATCTCTAGCCGGCCCCGGATACGTTCCGCCCTCTCCGTCATGATCGCAAGACCGTACCTGCCATCAGGACGCTGGTCAGCGATGCCCTGACCATCATCCGACACTTCAATCTGGGCGAATGGGGGATCCACGGCACAGGTCACCCAGAGATTCGCGGCCCCGGCGTGCTTCCGGGCGTTCGTGATCGCCTCCTGCGCGATGCGGAGCAGCTCCGCCTCGGTGGCGGCCGGCAGTCGGGCGGTTGACTCGTCGAGCGTGTAGTGCACCCGCAGCCCGGCGGAGGCGCCGACGGTACGGGCGTACTCGGCGATGGCGGCGGCCAGCCCACCGTGCCGGTCCACCTCGCTGCGCAGCTCGAAGAGGCTGAGCCGCAACTCGGTGATGACCCGGGTCACCTCGGCCCGCAGCGCCCGCAACTCCTCGGCGGTCTCCTTCGCCCCGTCCGGCAGGGTGGCCATCGCGTTGTCGATGCCGTACCCGACCATCACCAGTTCCTGGGCGACCCCGTCATGGATCTCCCGGGCCAGTCGCTGCCGCTCCTCGTTGGTGGCCAGCGAACGGACCTCGTCGAAGAGCAGCGCGGCCTCCAGCCGCAGCGCCGCCGGCCCGGTCAGCGCGGTCACCTGGGCCACCACCGGGGACGGGTACGCGTTCGCGACGTCGGCCTCCAGGGCGACCAGACCGACCGTCCGTACCCCGGCGACCAGCGGTACGACCAGCGACGACACCTCACCGCCCCGGTGCGACCGGGCCTGCGACCGGTTGGCGGTCTGTGGCTGCTGGCTGGCCCAGGCGTCGGCGATCGCCGAGTCCGCGTCGAGCGTCGTCTCCCAGTCGACCCGGTCCACCCCGACCTGGGCGAGGACCACCAGCCGGCCCCCGCCGCTGGCGGAGAGCACGGCCGCCCGGTCGGCCCGGGCCACGCCGCGTAGCTCCTCCAACAGGTGCTCGGAGATGCCACCCGGGTCGAGGGTCGCCCCGGGCAGCTGCCGGGCGACACTGCGTAGCTGGGTCAGCAGTCGGGTCGCCTCGGCGTACGGCTGCGGCCGGCTCTCTCCCCGGGCCTGCAGGATGCGTTGCAGCGTGCCCGCGGCGGAGAGGCCGAGTCCGGCGAGGATCAGCCACTGGACCGCCGAGGCGAGGTAGCCGGGTTGGCCGATCTGTCGGCCGCCGTCGCCGGTGCTCAGCGCCCCGCCGAGGGCGAGGCTGACCGCGGCCAGCACGGCCAGGGCGATGCCCTCCCGGGACCGGCGTTGCAACGCGGTGGCGGTGAGCGGCACCGCGAGGTAGGGCAGGATCGCGGAGGCGCCCAGCCCGGGCATCGGGCCGTTGATGGTCGCCGCGGCGGCGACCTGGGCGGCGGCCAGGCCGACCAGGACCACCTCGGCGGCCCGGCCGAGCGGCGCCAGTACGCGGTGCCTGGGGGCGATCACCCCGGGGATGCCGGCGAAGGCGAGCAGAGCGACCCAGCGGAGCTGGCCCGGGTCCCGGGTGGCGATCAGCGTGAGGACCGCGACGAGGGCGAGCATGACGAGGCGCGCCGCCGTCGCGAGCGGATGCGGGTGCGGTGGACCGGAGGTCGAGGCGGGCACCTGACGGATGGTAGTCAGTCGCCGTATATCTCGGCGATGTCCGCCGAGTAGGTTTTCGCGACGATGTTCCGTTTGACCTTGAGTGACGGGGTGAGTTCACCGCTGGCCTCGGTGAAGTCCCGGGGCAGGATCCGGAACTGCCGGACCGACTCGGCCCGGCTGACCGCCTGGTTGGCCTCGTCCACCGCCTTTTGAATCTCGGCCCGCAGTTCCGGATCGTCACGCAGCTGGTCGACCGGGGTCTCCTCGGGCCGGCCGTGTTCCCGCAGCCAGGCCGGCAGCGCCTCCTCGTCGATGGTGACCAGCGCGGCGACGAACGGGCGCCGGTCGCCGACCACCATGCACTGGCTGACCAGCCGGTGGGCCCGGACCCGGTCCTCGAGTACGGCGGGCGCGACGTTCTTGCCACTCGCGGTGACGATGATCTCCTTCTTCCGGCCCGTGATGGTCAGATATCCGTCATCGTCGAGCTTGCCAAGGTCGCCGCTGTGGAACCAGCCGTCCGGGGTGAGCACCTCGGCGGTGGCCTCCGGGTTGTTCCAGTACCCCTGGAACACCACGTCGCCCTTGATCAGGATCTCGTCGTCGTCGGCGATCCGGATGGTCACCCCCGGCAGCGGCCGGCCGACCGTACCGATCCGGGTCGCGCTGGGCAGGTTCACCGCGACCGCCGGCGAGGTCTCGGTGAGGCCGTACCCCTCGTAGACCCGGACCCCGACGCCGCGGAAGAAGTGTCCGAGCCGGGCGCCGAGCGGAGCCCCGCCGGAGACCGCGTTCTCGCAGCGGCCGCCGAGCGCGGCGCGGAGCTTTCGGTAGACCAGCCGGTCGAAGACGAGGTGTCGCAGCCGCAGTCCGAGGCCCGGTCCGGAGCGGGTGTCCAGCGCCTCGCTGTAGCTGATGGCCACCCGTTCGGCGGCCGCGAAGATCTTGCCCTTGCCCTCGTCGTTCGCCTTCTGGACCGCTCCGGTGTAGACCTTCTCGAAGACCCGGGGCACCGAGAGCACAAAGCTGGGCCGGATCTCCTTCAGGTCGTTGACCAGGTTCTTCGTGTCGGCGGCGTGCGCCACGGTGGCCCGGGCCCGGACCGTGCCGATCTGGATCAGCCGGGCGAACGAGTGGGCCAGCGGCAGGAAGAGCAGGGTCGACGCCCCCTCGTTGAAGAGGTTGGGCAGCACCGGGATGGCGTTGCAGATGTCGGAGAGCAGGTTCCGGTGGGTCAGCGTGCAGCCCTTGGGGCGTCCGGTGGTGCCGCTGGTGTAGATGATCGTGGCGAGATCGCCGGCCCGGACCGCCCGACGGCGCAGGTCCACCTCGGTCGGATCGATTCGTTCCCCGAGGGCGACCAGGTCGGCGATACCGCCGACGTCGAGCTGCCAGACCTGCTCCAACTTCGGCAGCTGGTCGCGGACGCCGGACAGGGTCAGCGCGTGGGCGTTCGTCTCCACCACGCAGGCCACCGCGCCCGAGTCGGCCAGGATCCAGGCCACCTGTTCGGCGCTGGAGGTGTCGTAGATCGGCACCGTCACCCCGCCGGCGGCCCAGATGGCGTAGTCGACCAGGGTCCACTCGTACCGGGTCCGGCTCATCAGCCCGACGCGGGAGCCAGGGGTGATGCCGGCGGCGATCAGACCGCGGGTCAGCGCGAGGACCTCGTCGCGGAACTGGCGGCAGGTGACCTCGGTCCACCCGCCCTCCGAGCCGTTCGCGCCGTCCGACCCGCTCGTGCCGTCCGACCCGGCCGGTCCCGTGGTGCGTCGGAGGAACTGCACACTGTCCGGCGCCTCCTCGGCGTTGTCCCAGACCGGGTCGGTGAGGTTGGCCGCGTCGCCGATCGTGACCACCGGCGGGACCGAGAACTCGCGCACCTGCACTCCCTCGTGCTCGTATCGACCCGGTCCGCCGACGGCCGACCGGTCCGGTTACCTCCGCAACCTACCTGGCTGCCGGTTCCGTCCGCCTCGGCAGGCTCGTCGGCGGTGGGTGGCGGCCGGCCGGTGGACGGCTGCCGGCGACCGGCCGGGACCGGCGCGACGGGGTGAGGCGGTCGGCCCGGCTCGCGTTGTTGCCAGGTAGCCTGCCGGGCATGGCGGATTCCTCCACGCAGTCGATCGTCATCGCCGCTCCGCCGGCCCGGGTGACCTCGGTGATCTGTGACTTCCCGCGTTACCCGGAGTGGGCCGAGGCCGTGAAGCGGGTCGAGGTGGTGGAGGAGTACGAGGACGGCTACGCCGCCCAGGTCCGGTTCGTGCTCGACGCCGGGGTGATGACCGACGAGTACACCCTGGTGTACGAGTACGCCGAGGACATCTCACGGATCGAGTGGCATCTGGTGCAGCCGTCCCGGATGCAGCGGGTGCAGAACGGGTCGTACGACATCACGGACAACGGGGACGGCACCTCGTCCGTGACGTACACGCTTGAGGTCGAGTTGTCGGTGGGCATGCTGGGAATGTTTCGACGCAAGGCCGAAAAGATGATCATGGACGCCGCGTTGACCCAGCTCAAGCGGCGGGTGGAAAGCTTGGATACGGCGTCTTGACCCACCGTCCGGCGCCCGTTCCGGCGTGAGGAGCCGATCATGAGAACAGGCGGTACGCCCGAGCCGGGTTCCGCGCGGGAGGAGGCCGAACGTCTGGTCGCCGCCGCGCTCGCGATGGCCCAGACGGCCGTTACCGGGGCCCGCTACGGTGCCGGGGCGCGTGACCTGGTCGGGACGGTGGGCCAGGTGATCTCCGACGTCCTGGACCAGGTGGTGCCGTCCCCGACCGCCGCCCCGGGGCCGTCCCCGACCGCCGACCCGCCGGGGGAGCCTCGGGCCGCCGGCCCGGCAGGAGAGCCTCGGGCCGCCGGCCCCGGAGAGAGGACAACCGGGGCGACGGCAACGGAAACGGCCGGCGCGGCCGGTGACGACCCGAGCCGGCACGGTTTCGCCACCGGCGGTCCGGCATGCTGCGTCTGCCCGGTATGTCGAGCGATCGGCGCGTTGCGGGATCCGAGTCCGGAACTGGTCGAGCGACTGGCCACCGGTGCCGGCGACCTCGCCGCCGGGGTGGCCAGCCTGCTGCGGGCCTTCTCCACCGTGGCCAACCCCACGGCAGCCCGCCACACCGACGAGAACCCGACCGAGAACCCGACCGGGCCCCAGGACCGGGCACCGGCTACCGAACCGGACAGTCGCCCGTCGTCGCCACGTGTCGTACGCGACGTTCCGGGCGGGGTGGGAGAAGGTCACGCCGACGCGGTGTGGCGGGAGGCCACCCGGACCGGGCATGATTCGGGGCCGGCAGTCGAGTCGGACGTCTGGGCAGCGGCGACCCGGGCCGCGGGTACAGCACCCGCGACCGGGCAATTCTCCGAGCCGGACAGGCGATCGACGGCCTCCGGAACCGAACCGACGGACCGGACCGGACCGGCGGGGCCGGCCGGTCGACGTCCGTCGGTGCCGGCCTCCCGGGCGCCCGAGGGACCGGTGGACGCCGCGGCGGAGCCGGGGACGTCCGACGGCGGCGCCTGACGCCGAGCCGCCCGCCGGGCGGCCGGAGCGGGCCGCCGGTGCCGGCGACCGCGGGTACGGCGGCAGTGGCGGGGAAACAACCGCGTGGAGCGGTACGGCAGAGGGGAGCGGCAGCGGTGACGCTGACCATCGGAGTCGACGTCGGGGGTACCAAGGTGGCCGCCGGCGTCGTCGACGCGGCGGGTGAGGTCGTTGCGCGGGTACGCCGGGACACCCCGGCCGACGACGTTGCCAAGACCCGGGACGTCATCGTCGAGGTGGTCTCCGAGTTGGCGGCCGAGCACGAGGTGACGGCGGTGGGGATCGGTGCCGCCGGCTGGATCGACGCGGCCCGCTCCACGGTGCTTTTCGCCCCCAACATCGCCTGGCGTAACGAGCCGCTGCGCGACTACGTCAGCTCGGCCGTCGGACTGCCGGTGATCGTCGAGAACGACGCCAACGTGGCGGCCTGGGGAGAGTTCCGGTACGGCGCGGCCCGGGATGCGGAGAACTCGATGGTGCTCTTCACCATCGGCACCGGCGTCGGCGGCGGCATCGTGCTCGGCGGTGAGCTGCTCCGCGGTGCGCACGGTATCGCCGCCGAGCTCGGGCACATGCTCTCGGTGCCGGACGGCCACCTCTGCGGGTGCGGCCGGCACGGCTGCATCGAGCAGTACGCCAGCGGCAACGCCCTGGTCCGGTTCGCCCGGGCCGGCGCCCGGCAGGAGCCGACCCGGGCCACCGTCCTGCTCGAACTGGCCGGCGGTGACGTCGACGCGGTCACCGGGCCGATGGTGACGGCGGCGGCCCGCTCCGGTGACCCGGTCTCCTGCGCCGCGTTCGCCCAGATCGGCCGGTGGCTCGGCATGGGCCTGGCCGACATGGCGCAGATCCTCGACCCGGAGGTGCTGGTGGTCGGGGGCGGTGTGGTGGAGGCGGGTGACCTGCTGATGGGGCCGACCCGACGGGCCTACACCGAGGCGCTCTCGGCGCGGGCCTCGATCCCGGTGGCGGAGATCCGGCCGGCGGAACTGGGTAACACGGCGGGTCTGATCGGCGCCGCCGACCTGGCGCGGCGGCGCTAGCGGGCGACGCGAGCCCCGGCATCCGGCAGAAACTGGGGGTGGCCCGATGACATCGCTCCGGTCCTCCGGCGAGGGCGCGTCCGGTGTGCGTCTGCGGGTGCTCTCGTACAACGTGCACGGCCAGCGGGACGACGTGGACGCGCTGGCCGCCGCGGTCCGGGACGCCGCGCCGGACGTGGTGGTCGTGCAGGAGGCGCCCCGGCGGTTCCGGTGGCGGCACAGGTGCGCCGCCCTGGCCGACCGGCTCGGGCTGGTGGTCGCGGCGGGTGGTCTGCCGTCCCTGGGCAACCTGGTGCTGACCAGCCTGCGGGTCCGGGTCCACGACACCTGGTGCCTGCGGTATCCGCTGACCCCGGGCCGGCACCTGCGCGGGGCGGTCTTCGCCGAGTGTGCGGTCGGCGGCGCCCGGTTCACCGTCGTCGGGTCGCACCTGTCGACCGATCCGGCCGAGCGTCCCGGCCAGGCGTTGCTGCTGGGCCGGGAACTGACGGCGGCCCGGCATCCGGTGGTGGTCGGCGCCGACCTGAACGAGAACTCCGGGGGCGCCGCCTGGCGTACCGTCGCGGACGGTCTCACCGACGCCGCGGTCGCCGGCGGCGGCGCGGAACGGGCCACGTTCTCCTGCGCCGACCCGCGGGACCGGATCGACGCCATTTTCGTGGATCCCCGGATCAGCGTGCTCCGGTACGCGGTGCTGGACACCGAGCAGACCCGTCGGGCCAGCGACCACTTCCCGGTCCTCGCCGATCTCCGCCTGTAGGCCGGCGGACCAGGAGCTTGTCCTGCCGGACGGGTGGCGGGACCGGCGGACGTCACCGCGCCGTACGCCGCTGTCGACCCCGCGGCGTCGCGCGGCGGGCTGGACAAAAGGTCACGGAAGCCGGGAGGATTCCCCCGCACGTCGGCACTCGTGCCGGACAAAAGGAGATCTCTCGGTGTCCACCCTCAGCGAGCAGGAGAGCCACGAACCGGTCGCGACCCTGTGGCGGGACGGGCGCCCGGTCTACGACCGGGGCGGCACGGTCTGCGTGATCGGCGCCGGCGCCAGCGGGCTCACCGCCATCAAGAACCTCAAGGAGTACGGCTTCGGCGTCGACTGCTACGAGCGGGAGACCGGCGTCGGCGGCGCGTGGAACTGGCGCCACGACCGCAGTCCGGTCTACGCCAGCACCCACGTCATCTCGTCCCGGCCGTTGACCGAGTTCCCCGACTTCCCGATGCCGGACAGTTGGCCCGACTACCCCCACCACGGTCAGCTGCTGTCCTATCTGGAGCGGTACGCCGACCACTTCGACCTGCGCCCGCACATCTGGTTCGGCACCGAGGTGGTCCGGGTCGAACCGGCCGAGGGGGACCGCTGGGACGTGACCACCCGCAGCACCGGCGGTTACGGTGCCGAACGCACCTCCCGGTACGCCGCCGTCGTGGTCGCCAACGGTCACAACTGGGCACCGAAGATGCCGGCGTACGAGGGCCTGGACGAGTTTCGTGGCCAGGTCATCCACGCCTCGGCGTACAAGGACGCCACCCAGGTGCGCGGCAAGCGGGTGCTGGTGATCGGCGCCGGCAACAGCGGCTGTGACATCGCCGTGGAGGCCGGCCAGCAGGCTACCCGGTGCTGGCACTCCACCCGACGCGGCTACTGGTACGTCCCCAAGTACTCCCTCGGCCGCCCCGCCGACCAGGTCGGCCACGCGACGGCGGCGCTGCGGCTGCCGTTGTGGTTGCGGCAGTGGCTGTTCCACCGGACGTTGAAGCTGACCGTGGGTGACCTGACCCGGTTCGGCCTGCCCCGCCCCGACCACAAGGTCTTCGAGACCCACCCGCTGGTGAACAGCCAGCTCGTGCACTACATCGGGCACGGCGCGATCACCCCGGTACCGGAGGTGGCCCGGTTCCACCGCACGGGCGTGACGCTGACCGACGGGCGGGAGATCGAGCCGGACCTGGTGGTGCTGGCGACCGGCTACCTGCCGCAGTTCGAGTTCCTCGCCCCGGAGATCCTCGGCACCGACCCCGCCGGTCGGCCCTCGCTGCACCTCAACGCCTTCGCCCGCCGGCATCCGACGCTGGCCGTCGCCGGCCTGCTGCAGCCCGACTCCGGCCTGTTCACCCTGGTGCACTGGCAGAGCGTGGTGATCGCCCGGTGGCTGCGCCTGCGGGAGACCGCCCCGGACCGGGCCCGGACCCTCGCCGCCGGATTCGCCGCCGACAGCCACGAGCGGTGGCACTCCGCCCGGGTCAAGGACAGCACCCGGCACTGGTTCGAGGTCGGCCACATCGAGTATCTGCGCGCGTTGCAGCGCACGTTGGGCGAACTGGAGGTGGCGGCGTGACCGCGCGCAGCGGACGGATGCGGCTCATCCGTACCCCGGAGTGGACCCGTCCGGTGCCGGCGGTCCACCGGGAGGTGCTCTCCGCCGTTCCGGAGGCGGACGAGGGCAAGCCGCCGCTGCTGTTCGTACCGGGGTTCGGGCACGGTGCCTGGATCTTCGCGGAGAACTGGCTCGAGCACGCCGCGTCGCGGGGATTCCCGGCGTACGCGGTCAGCCCGCGCGGGCACGGCGGCAGCGGGCCGGACCCGAGGGCGACGCTGCGGGCGTACGCCCACGACGTGGTCCAGGTGGCGGCCAGCCTGCCCCGGCGGGCGGTGCTGGTGGGGCACGGCGCCGGCGCGCTCGTGACGGCGTACGCGCTGGCCCGCTATCCGGCCCGGGCCGGGGTGCTGGTCGCGCCGGTCTTCGGCGGCTGGTCCACCCTCGGTGCGGCGGTGCGCCGCAACCCCGGCGGTACGCTGCCGGCGGTTGTCGGCGGTCCGCTGCGGCTGAGCCGTCGGCAGCTGTTCAGCCGGGAGGTGCCGGAGGCGACGGCCCGCGGCTACACCGAGCGGCTCGGCCGGGCGTCGGCCCGGGCGCAGTGGCAGCTGCTCGCCCATTCGGCTCCGGAGCCACCCGTCGGCGATCCGCCGATCCTGGTGCTGGGCAGCCCGGACGACCGGGTGGTGCCGGCCGGCGAGCTGACCCGGGCCGCCCGGCGGTACGGGGCCGCGCCGCTGCTCTTTCCGGGGATGGGGCACGACGTGATGCTCGACGCCCGCTGGCGGGAGCCGATCGACGCGATCCTGGACTGGCTCGACAAGGACCTCGTCGGGTAGACAGCCAGGGTTGTCCGTCCACCCTCGTACCCGGAGGCGTCTTCCGTGCTGAGCCGTCCGTGTTGATCCGTCCTGCCACGCCCGGGGACGCCCCGGCTGTCGTCGCGCTGCGCGCGATCGTCTATCCCTACCTGGTACGCGGCGTCGAGTCGACCCGGAGGACGATCGCCGGGCCACCGTCGGGCGAGGGGTGGGCCGGGTACGTCGCCGAGGAGCACGGACGCCTGGTCGGCTGGGCATCGGCGTCCCGGATCGTCACCACCTCCGTACCGGACTTCGGGCAGATCTCCCTGCTGCACGTACATCCGGAACACCGGCGGCGCGGCATCGGCAGCGCCCTGCTCGACGCGACCCGGCAGCATCTGCGGGGACTCGGGGTGCGCCGGGTCCGGTCCTTTGTCGTGCCGGACTCGGTGGACTTCGCCCGCCGACACGGCTTCGAGCCGGGCCGGGAGGCCCGCTACTCGGCGCTCGACCTGACGCCGCCACCGCCGGTACCGCCGACGCCGGAGGGGCTGCGGCTGCTCCCGGTGGCGGACCTGGACGCCCGGCAGGTGTACGAGGCCGACGTCGCGGCCGCCGCCGACGAGCCGGGTGACGTCCCGGTCGACCAGGTGTCGTACGACTACTGGCGGTACGACGTCTGGGACAACCCGGGGTTGGACCGGGCCGCCAGTACGGCGGCGGTGGCCGGTCCGACCGTTGTCGCGTTCTCCCTGGTCGCCCGGGACGGCGGGCGGGCCTGGTCCGACATGACGGCGACCCGGCCGGAACACCGCGGGCGGGGACTGGCCCTGCTGGTGAAGTCGGCGGCGCTGCGGCGGGCCGCCGCCACCGGCGCGACCGTCGCGTACACCGCCAACGACGGGGCGAACGCGCCGATGCTCGCGGTGAACACCCGGCTCGGCTACCGTCCGGTCGCCTCGCAGTTCTCCTGCCTGGCCACGCTCGACTGAGCGGCCCGCCGGGGGTACGGCGCGCCCTGCGGCCGGGGTGTTAGGAAGGGCCTCTAGAAACCGCCCCCTGTACAAAAAGCGATATGGCCCTTCCTTTTCAGGTGGTCAGGCGGGTGACCAGCGAACCGTTCTGATCCAGGGCGGTCAGATAGGAGCGCGCCCAGGCCCGGATGTCGTGCACCCGCAGGTGGTCCCGCATCGCCCGCATCCGCTCGGTCCGGTCCGCCTCGCTAACCTGCAGGGCCTGGACCAGGATCGCCTTGAGCCCCTCCAGGTCGTGCGGGTTGACCAGGAACGCCTGGCCGAACTCCGCCGCGGTGCCGGCGAACTCGCTGAGCAGGAGCGCGCCGCCGCCGTCGACCCGGGCCGCCACGTACTCCTTGGCGACCAGGTTCATCCCGTCCCGCAGCGGGGTCACCGCCATGATGTCGGCGGCCCGGTAGAGGGCGGCGAGTTCCGCCCGGTCGAACGGCTGGGTGAGGTAGTGGATCGCCGGCTCGCCGACCCGGCCGAACTCCCCGTTGATCCGCCCGACCTCGCGTTCCACCCGTTCCCGCAGGATCTGGTACTGCTCCACCCGTTCCCGGCTGGGGACGGCGACCTGGACCAGCACGGTGTCCCGGACCTTGACGTGCCCGGTGGCGAGGAGCTCGCTGTAGGCCTTGAGTCGTTGCTCGATCCCCTTGGTGTAGTCCATCCGGTCCACGCTGAGGATCACCTGCTGTGGGTCGCCGAGGTCCCGCCGGATCTGGGCGGCCCGCCGGAGCACGTCGGGTCGGCCGGCCAGCGCCTCCATCTCCGTCATGTCGATGGAGACCGGGAAGGCGCCGATCCGGACCACCCGGTCGTCGACCGCGATCCGTCGGTCGGTGGCGGGCAGCCCGAGCACCTTCGTGGCGAGCTGTGCGAAGTTGTGCGCCGCCTGGGGGCGTTGGAAACCGACCAGGTCGGCGCCGAGCATGCCGAGCAGCAGTTCGGCCCGGCGGGGCAGTTGCATGAACAGTTCCGGCGGCGGGAACGGCACGTGCATGAAAAAGCCGATCCGCAGGTCGGGCCGGAGCGTACGGAGCAGCCCGGGGACGAGCTGCAGGTGGTAGTCCTGGACCCAGACCACCGCCCCGGGTTCGGCCGCCTCGGCCGCCGCCTCGGCGAACCGCCGGTTGACCCGCTGGTACGCCTCCCACCAGCGACGGTGGTAGACGGGCTGCTCCACCGCGTCGTGGTAGAGCGGCCAGAGGGTCGAGTTGGCGAAACCTTCGTAGTGGTCGCGGACGTCGTCCTGGGCCAGGGCGACGGTGTGCATCCGTACCCCGTCGATGTCGGCCAGGTGTGGGGCCGGACCGGTGCCGCCGGCCCAGCCGACCCAGGTCGCCGGGGTGTGCTGGAGGAGGGGGTGAAGGGCGCTGACCAGGCCGCCGGGGCTACGACGCCATTCGCAGGCGCCATCCGGCGCCACGCTGTCGTCGACCGGCAGCCGGTTGGCCACCACCACGAGGGAACTCTGTCGCATTCGGGCACCTCGTTCCGGGCGAGGCGACCACCGCGAATGACGAGCGATCGGGTAGTCGTGAGGGGAAGGTGACGTACAGCAGTATTCCTACTGATGCGAAATTACGCGATGGTTACGTGCCAACACCACAGGGCGATGAATCTCGCGATCTGGACGGTACGGGGCAGAAAGCCGCGGTGGTGGCGGGCGCCGACGGATCTGTCGTCCGGCTCACACCACGGCGCCGTCGTCCGGGTCGTCATCGTCGTCGTCGCCGGGCCGCAGCCGCCAGATCAGCGTCACGAAGCCGCCGAGGATCCCGGCGAAGCCGAACAGGGTGGTGACTCCGCGGCCGAGCGGGAGCAGCGACGGGAAGAGGAAGAGCGCGAAGCCGGCGGCGATCGCCAGGACCCCGATCACCGCGTACTTCGACAGCCGGGGCAGCGGAGGCGGCGGTGGTGGGACGTACCGCTCCTCCTCGGCCTCGTCGGGCAGGTCCGTGCCGAAGGTGTCGAGGCCGTCGAGCAGCGACGGCTCGTCGCGGCCGACCGAGATGCCGGAGATGTCGGCGGCCGAGGGGAGCCGGCGGCCACCCGGACCGGCCGGTAGCGGCGCGTCGGGCCCGGGACGCGGTGCCGTCGCGACGCCTCCCGGTTCGGCCGCCCCGGTTTCGGCGACGTCCTCTGCGGCCGGCCACGAGCGGGCGTCGGCGGCGACCTCGGTGTGGTAGCCGGCGACGATCCGGGCCCACTCGGCCTCCACGTCCGGGTCGGCGGCCGGCGACGACGGCTGGCCGGGCAGCGGCGCGGACGACCGGCCCGTCGGCTCCTCGTCGGTCAGCTGGGTCAGGTAGTCCCGGGCGGTCGCCAGGTGGCTGCGGTCGACGTACAGCCGGTCGACGGGCCGGGGCGGCATCGTGGTGGTCCGGGTCACCGGGTTGAGGTCGGCGGAGGGTTGCAGGTAGGCGGCGATGCCCCCGGCGGCGAGCACGTCGAGCAGGTGTTCGCCGAGCCGCGGGTCCACGTCGCCGGCGATCGCGTACTCCGTCGCCTCCAGGCCATTGTCCCGTCGTCCCCGACGGGCCCCTCCCGCTGTCACTCCGACACCCTCCCTACCGGCCCGTGGCACCCACGGTGCTCCTGCCGCCCGTTGGCCCCACATGCCGTGCACTGAATCGTGACACGGCGGGCACTGGTTCCGGGAGTGCGTTGTGGCGTGCCGTACCCGCTTCGTAGGCTCATGACCGACAGATCCCGCCACGGCCGACGGCCGGGCGCGGCGACGTTCCGGCGGTCTGCCGGGCGGTCGCCCGGCAGGTGGGGACCCGCGGAGACGCTCGGGAAGGACAGCGGTGCTGTACGGGCTGATGAAGTACGTCATCCTCGGGCCCTGGCTGAGGCTGATCTTCCGGCCGCTGGTGGAGGGCAGGGAGAACGTGCCCGACACGGGGCCGGCGATCCTGGCCAGCAACCATCTGTCGTTCTCCGACTCGATCTTCATGCCGTTGATGGTCAAGCGAAAAGTGACCTTCGTGGCGAAGGCCGAATACTTCACCGGCCGGGGGCTGAAGGGTGCCCTGATCCGGATGTTCTTCGTCGGCACCGGCACCATCCCGGTGGACCGGTCCGGTGGGCGGGCTGCCCAGGCGGCGCTGGACACCCAGCTCGCGGTGCTGCGGGCCGGCAACCTGGCCGGAATCTACCCCGAGGGGACCCGTTCGCCGGACGGTCGGCTGTACCGGGGCAAGACCGGGGTGGCCCGGCTGGCGCTGGAGAGCGGCGCCCCGGTCATTCCGGTGGTGATGCTCAACGCCGACGAGATCCAGCCGCCGGGCAAGCTGATCCCGAAGATCAAGCGGGTGAGGATCCGGTTCGGGCGTCCCCTCGACTTCTCCCGCTATGCCGGGATGGCCGGCGACCGGTTCGTGGAGCGGGCCATCACCGACGAGATCATGTACGAGCTGATGGAACTTTCCGGGCGCGAGTACGTCGACATCTACGCGCAGAAGATCAAGAACCAGCCGCTGGCCACGGCGGCGAGCGGATCGTCCGTCGAGTCGACGGGCGGTTCGATCGCCGCCTGAGCCCCCCGGTACACCGTCCGGTGCGGCGGCCGGTGGTCGAGCCGGGCGGGTCCGCAGCCCGGGCCGGGCCCGGTCCGGTCAGGAGGCGAGCACCGGCGTGCTGCCGGGCGCGGTCGGGCCCGGCCCGAGCCGGAGCAGACCGGGCGCCCGGTTCCGCAGCGCGAAGGCGCGTACCTCGGCGAGCGCCATCTCCGCCTCCGCGGGCCGGTCGGCCAGCCGCAGCTCACCGGCGGCGAGCGCCAGGGCGAGCATCCGGTCGGTCACGTCCGGGATTCCCGCGTAGATCTCCGCCGCCGCGAGGTACAGCTGCCCCGCCCGACCGTGCTCGCCGTCCGCGCTCGCCGACGCCGCCGTGACGGTACGCAGCGCCGCCTCCACCCACGGCGTGTGGTGGGTGACCCGGTCGAGCATGCCCCGGACCCGTACCGCCGATCCGCGGCCGGCCAGCGCGGCGGCGTACGCGGCGGCGGGCATCCACTCCCCGCTGGCCAGGGCGGGCACCGCCGACCACGACCCGGCGAGTTCGTCGAGCAGGTCGGCGGCCTCCTGCCGGCGTTCCTGCAGGGCCCGGCAGAGCGCGCCGAGCCCGAGTACCGTCCAGTGCAGCCGGTGGAAGCCACTGCGCCGGGCGGTCTCCAGGGCGTCGGTGACGTCGTCGATTGCCGCCTCGCCGGGCACCGGCTCGTCGCGGAGCACCCGCAGACAGGCGCGCACCCCACGTACCTGCATGTCCCACCGACCGGCCGGGGTGTCGACGAACGCGTCGGCGACGGTCAGCAGCCGGCCGAACTCACCCTCGCAGTACGCCCGCATGGCGTCGCCGGAGCCACCGGTGGCGAGCGTCTCGCCCCGGGTGAGGGCGGGACAGGCGGCGACGAGTTCGCCGGACCGGATCCAGTCGCCCTCCTCCCGGACCGCGTACGCGAGGTTCTGTACCGCCCGGGGCCAGGCGAGGAGCTGGTGGGTCTGGCAGAGCCGGTGGATCTCGTACAGTTCGTCCAGGCCGGCCGGGTCACCGGCCTGGTAGCGGGCGGTCGCCACGGTGATCCGGGCGTTGGCCTGGGTCTCCACCAGTCCGAGCCGTTCGGCGATGTCGGCCGCCGCGCCGGCCGCCGCGATCGCCGGATCGCGCTCGTAGTTGAGCATGTGCAGCCGGCCCAGTTCGGCGTAGGCGTCCGCCTTCTGCGCGGTGTCCGGCAACGCGTCGAAGAGCTCGACGGCCCGGTCCAGACAGGACAGTGCGCCGGACCGGTCGGCTCGCAGCCAGGCGGCCTGCCCGAGCAGTGTCCAGGCCCGGGCCGCGTCGCCGTTCTCGCCGTACGCGAAGAGCCGCTCCGCCAGGGTGTGCAACTGCTCGGTGCCGCCGCCGGCGAGGAAGTTGTTGCCGTCCCGGAAGTACGAGATCTCGGTGCTCAGCAGCTCCAGCCGCAGCCGGCCGACCGGATCGGTGTCGTCGGCCAGCCCGAGTGCCCGGGCCGCGTGGTTGGCCGCCACGTCCAGCGCGTGCAACGCGTACGCCCGGCGGGCCGCCCGGTGCAGCGCGTCCCGGGCCGGCGGGGCGTACCGGTCGGTCGCCACGCCCAGGGTGTGCGCGATCTCGTGCGCCGCCCAGCGGTGGTGCGCCAGCACCTCGGCCAGGTCGGTGTCCCGGCCCCGGGACATGCTGTCCAACCACTCGGCGGTGCGTTCGTGCCGGGCCACCCGTTCGGTACGCGGCAGCCGCTGGTAGCAGACGTCCCGGACCAGGACGTGCCGGAACCGGAACTCCGGTTGTCCGGCCATCGTGGACGACGGCTGTTCGTGGACGAAGTCCCGCTGCTCCAGCTGGCGCAGCGCCCGGTCGACCGCCTCGACCGGCTGCCCCAGCGCGGCCGCGACCGCACCCGGCCAGAACTGCATGCCGACCACCGAGGCGGCCAGCAGCACCGCGCGGTCCGGGCCGTCGAGCAGGTCCACCCGGTTGGCGATGACCGCGTGCACGCTTTCCGGCATCGGCAGGTCGTGCCGCTTCTCGAGCGACCAGCCCCGACCGGACTGGCGCAGCGCCCCCTGCTCCATCAGCATCCGGACGTACTCGTGGGCGTAGAGCGGGTTGCCGTCCGCGACCTCGACCAGCGGGTTGAGCATGTCGGTCGAGAACGCCGCCTGGCCGAAGATGTGGCCGTAGAGCGAGGCGATGGCGGTGTCCCGAAGCGGCGGCAGGCTGATGGTCAGCGAGGCGGTGATCGTCCCCGCCCAGCTCGGCTCTCGCTTGACCAGCTCCGGCCGGGAGGTGCAGAGCAGCAGCAACGGCACGTTCTGGGCGTACGCCCCGAGCAGCTCCACGAAGTTGAGCATCGCCTCGTCCGCCCAGTGCAGGTCCTCGAAGACCAGCACCGTCGGCTGTCGGGCGGCGAGCGCGACCAGGAAGCGGCGCCAGGCCGACTCGGACTCCTCGGCCGGCAGGGTGGGACCGGGCAGACCGACCACCGGGCGGAGCGCGTCGACCAGCCGGCCCGCCTCGCCGGGTCCGACCAGTTCGTCGAGGGTCGCCTCCAGGCGTCGGGCCGCCACCGAGGCCGGGTCGGTGTCCAGGATCCCCGCCTCGGCCTTGACGATGTCGGCCAGCGCGGCGAAGGTGACGTTCTCGCCGAACGGCGGACACCGGCCCGTCCGCCAGGTGACCGGCTGGTCGGTGAGCCGTTCGGTGTGCCGGAACAGTTCCCGGACCAGCCGGCTCTTGCCGATCCCGGCGTGCCCGAGCACCGTGACCAGTTGGGGCAGCTGGTCCCGGATGGACCGGTGCAGGGCGTTGACCAGCAGGCCCAGTTCGTGTTCGCGGTCGATCAGCGGGGTGGTGTCCGACTCGCGGTCCGGCGGCTGCCGCAGTACGGCGGCGAGCGCCAGCCAGACCTCGGTCGGCGTGGACCGGCCACGCAGGAGCACCGGGTCCTGCGCGTCGTACCGGATCGCGTCCCGGGTCAACGCGTACGTGTTGCCGCAGACCAGCACTCCGCCGGGCGGGGCCACCGACTGCATCCGGGACGCGGTGTTGACCACGTCCCCGGCGACGATCGCCTGCCCGCCGTCCCGGGCGGCGGCCACGTCGACCAGCGCCTCACCGGTGGCCACCCCGACCCGGAACCGCAGGTGGTCGGCGCCGGTCGGGGTGAGCCGGGTCAGCACCCGCTGCAGCTCCAGACCGGCGCGTACGCAGCGCAGTGCGTCCGTCTCGGTCGCCACCGGGGCGCCGAACAGCGCCATCACCGCGTCGCCGATGTACTTCTCCACCACCCCGCCGTAGTGGCCGATGACCCGCCGGGCCGCCGAGAAGAACGAGGTCTGCATCTTCCGGACCAGTTCCGGATCGGCGCGTTCGACGTACGGGGTGAAGTCGATCAGGTCGACGAAGAGCACACTGACCCGTCGGCGGTCCTCCTGACCCACCGTCGACCGACGGACCGGCTGACCGGGGCGGGGGGTGCCGCAGGCCGTACAGAAGGCGGCGTCCCGGGCGAGCGGCCGGTCGCACTGGGTGCAGGCCGGGGCGAGTTCGGTCCCGCAGCCGCCGCAGAAGCGGTCGCCGGCTGCGGCGGTCCGGCCGCATGTCGTACAGGGAGCGGAGATGCCGTCCTCCTACAGCCTCGAAGTGGAGTGTGTACTGCCGGGGTGGCGGGCTCCGGTCGGGACGGGCCGGTCGACCGCCGCCGGTCGGTCCCCAGTGTCGGGCCGGAGCCGGCGGAATCGCCCCGCCGAGTATCACCGCCCGACGCCGCTGTCGGGAACCGGGCTGTTGGCTAGCGGACAGTCCACCACTGGAGATCCACGATACAGTCATTGGCGCCGACCGATCGGTGAATATCAGGGAGAGATGGACAATGGTGTACGTCCGACTGGAAAAGGAATGGACCGACGGCGATGGTGTCGGTCACGCCTCGGGAGACATGATCGACGTGGACGCCGCCACCCTGGCGAAGCTTCAGGCGGCGGGCATCGTCGGCGGCGAGAGTGCCGATTCGGGCTCGACGGGCGGTGGCAAGGAGGGGACGGACTGGCTGGGTCCGACCTGATCCCGGTCGCCGAACGCGTCGGAGGACGTTCCGGAGGCCGGGGCGACGACCGGGCGTGCCGGGGACGGGTCGACCGTTCACGGGGCGTCCGGTCGGGCACGTCCGAAGTGTGGATCTCCGGGGGTGGGGAGGTCTCCGCGGGTGAGCTCAGCGGTCGGCCATGCCGGCCCGGCGGCGGAGCGCCGCCACGTCGGTGACTACGATCCGGCGCCCCTCGGTACGCAGCCAGCCCCGGCTGGCGAACGAGCCGATCGCCTGGTTGACGCTCTGCCGCGAGCCGCCGGCCATCTCGGCGAGCTGGCTCTGGTTGAGTTCGATCGTGATCATCGGCGCCTGGCTCTCGCCGGCCAGTCGGACCAGTGTCTTGGCCACCCGACCCGGCAGGTCGAGGAAGACATGGTCGGCGTTCTGCTCGGTCAGCCGGCGGATCAGTCCACCGAGGGACCGCATGACCGCGTCGAGGATGCGCGGGTTGGAGTGCACGAGCTCCATGAAGGCACCCCGGGACAGCGCCAGGGCGGTGCAGTCCTCGATGGCCTCCGCGGACGCCGAGCGGGTGGAGGCGTCCAGCAGCGAGACCTCGCCGAGCACGTCCGGGGGACGGATGACGTTGAGTACGGCCCGTTCGCCGGTCGGCGCGGTGCGGAACACCGCCACCGCCCCACGACGGAGCACGATGAGCGACTCGCCGGGGTCGTTCTCGACGAACAGCAGCTGGCCCTTGCGATAGGTACGGGGGACCGCCGCGGCGATGACCCGTTGGCGCACCTCGGGCTCGAGGCCGGCGAACATGTCGACGCCGGTGAGGGCGTCGCCCGGCTCAGGCAGGCGAACCTCCACGGCTCAACCCCTCCCCGGTGGATAACCAGTATTGCCCCCGGGCGACCCGCAACCGCCCGAAGTGGCAAGGTGAAACTGATACCGGTAGGAGTCCGGCAGCGGTACACATCAGATCATGACGGCCCTGTCGCTTGCTGTACACCCCTCAAATCACTTCTGTGACAGTTCTGTCGCTGACCGGCCCCGATTCTGGTGGCGGATCCGCCGTCGGACGGGGGCCGAACGGGGGCGAGGCGGGTCCAGGGGGCGGGATCCGTGGCCGGCCGGGTGGTGCCCGTTCCGCCGGCCGGCCACGGTGCGGGAGCGCGGATCCGGCATGCTCCCGACCGCTCCGCCCCGCCCGGCGACCCCACCGCCCGGTTCCCCGGCGGGTCGAACCCGCCCCCGGGCCGCCCCGGGCGGGTGGGATGGGCGAGGATGGTGGTGATGGTCTACCGCTATTTCTACGACTGTGAGTTCATCGAGGACGGCCGGCTGGTCGACCTGGTGTCGATCGGTGTCGTCGACGAGTACGGGCGCGAGTTCTACGCGATCTCCACCGAGTTCGACGACTCCCGGGCGGTGCCGTGGGTGCGGCGCCACGTCCTGGACAAGTTGCCCTCGCCGGGCGACCGGGCCTGGCGTTCCCGGACCCGGATCCGGGACGAGCTCTACGACTTCCTGGTCGAGCCGATCCGGGACCGGCCGGACGAGCAGCTCGAACTCTGGGCCTGGTACGCGGCGTACGACCACGTGGCACTGGCCCAGCTGTGGGGGGCGATGCCGGCACTGCCCCGGGAGATCCCCCGGTTCACCAAGGAACTCCGGCAGCGCTGGGAGGACCGGGGGCGCCCGCCGCTGCCGGACGCCTCCGGGCGGCACGACGCGCTCGTCGACGCCCGGCACAACCTCGCCCGGTGGCGGGCGATGCACTCGGCCGACGCAAGATCAAGATGACCTTTTTGTGATCCCCCGGTGACGCCTGACGGGGCGCGCTGGCCTGCCTCCCGGCCGACGACTACAGTGCGCAATGACGGCCCGCCCCGGGCCGGCAACGGTGCCGCGACGGTCTGACGGACTTCGACCCTGGGGCTGAACGGGCTTAATCGAAGGCTCCAGGAGGATGAGCAGATCATGCGTATCGGCGTGCTCACCGGTGGTGGTGACTGCCCGGGTCTGAACGCGGTGATCCGAGCGGTGGTGCGCAAGGGCGTCGCCACCTACGGCCACGAATTCGTCGGCTTCCGTGACGGGTGGCGCGGCCCGCTGGAGGGGCTGACCAAGCCGCTCGGCATTGCGGAGGTCCGGGGCATCCTGCCGCGCGGCGGCACCATCCTGGGCTCCTCCCGGACCAACCCCTTCAAGATCGAGGGCGGCGTCGAGCAGATCAAGAGCAACCTCGCCGAGCAGGGCGTGGACGCCCTGGTGGCGATCGGCGGCGAGGACACCCTCGGCGTCGCGACCAAGCTCCACGAGCTCGGCGTCCAGGTGGTGGGCGTACCGAAGACGATCGACAACGACCTCGGTGCCACCGACTACACCTTCGGCTTCGACACCGCGGTCAACATCGCGATGGAGGCGATCGACCGGCTGCACACCACGGCCGAGAGCCACCACCGCACCCTGGTCGTCGAGGTGATGGGCCGGCACGCCGGCTGGATCGCCCTGCACGCGGGCCTCGCCGGTGGCGCGAACGTGATCCTGCTGCCGGAGCGGCCGTTCGACGTCGACCAGGTCGCCGGGTACGTCGAGAAGCGCTTCCAGCACCAGTACGCCCCGATCGTGGTCGTCGCCGAGGGCGCCCAGCCGCTGGAGGGCCAGATGGTCCTGCAGAACCAGGAGCTGGACTCGTTCGGCCACGTCCGGCTCGGCGGCATCGGCCAGTGGCTGGCCGAGCAGCTGGAGGCGAAGACCGGCAAGGAGGCCCGGACGGTCGTCCTCGGGCACATCCAGCGCGGTGGCACCCCGACCGCCTTCGACCGGGTGCTCGCCACCCGGCTCGGTCTGCAGGCGATCGACGCGGTCAACGAGGGCGACTGGGGCAAGATGGTCGCGATGCAGGGCACCAACATCGTCCGGGTGCCGCTGGTCGAGGCGACCAAGGAGCTCAAGACCGTACCGCTGGAGCGGTACACCGAGGCCGAGGTCTTCTTCGGCAGCTGACGCCGTACGTGGACGGGTGGCCCGCCGGGGTACGGCGGGCCACCCGACCCGCGTCCACCCACCGACGATCGGTGACGGCTCGTACCTGAGGAGAGGCGATGACGCCGGGAGCGCACACGGTTGCCGTGATCGGCACCGGGAAGATCGGGGAGCTGATGCTCTCCGGACTGCTCCGGGCGGGTTGGCCGGCCCACCGGCTGCTGGCCACCACCCGCCGTCCGGCGCGGGCCGAGGAGATCACCGCCCGGTACGGCGTACCGGTGGTCGACAACCTGGTCGCGGTGGCCGAGGCGGACGTCCTGGCCATCTCGGTCAAGCCGCAGGACGCGGACGCGCTGCTGGACGAGATCGGGCCGAAGGTGCCGGCCGACAAACTGCTGATCTCGCTCTGCGCCGGCCTGCCGACGAGTTTCTTCGCCCGGCGGCTGCCGGAGGGGACTCCGGTGATCCGGGTGATGACGAACACCCCGGCCCTGGTCGACCAGGCGATGACGGCGATCTCGGCCGGCTCCCACGCCACCGGCGCCCACCTGGAACTGGCCGAGGAGATGTTCCGGCCGCTCGGCGCGACGATCCGGGTCCCCGAGGCGCAGCAGGACGCGGTGACCGCGCTCTCCGGCTCCGGGCCGGCCTACTTCTATCTCCTGGTCGAGGCGATGGTCGACGCCGGGATCCTGCTCGGTCTGCCCCGCCAGGTGGCCCACGAGTTGATCGTGCAGACCGCCATCGGGTCCGCGACCATGCTGCGGGATTCCGGTGAGCACCCGGTCAAGCTCCGGGAGGCGGTGACCTCACCGGCCGGGACCACCATCTCGGCGATCCGGGAGCTGGAGAACCACGGCGTCCGGGCCGCGCTGCTCGCCGCCCTCGAGGCGGCCCGGGACCGGGCCCGGGAGATCGCCGCGCAGAACGAGTGAGCGGGGTTTCCGCCCCGCACGATGATCGGATCCGCACGGCCCGGTAAGAGGGCTGTTGCCAGGCGGTGAAGTTGCCGCTCCATCGTCGGCCGGCGAGCGTCCGTGCCCGATACTGTTCGATGTGTTCACTCTTGCCCAGGCGCGGCATCTGATCGCCACGCTCCGTCCCCGGATCGACGAGCTCGTCCGGCTCCGTGCCGACCTCGCCGAGCTGCGGGTGGACCTGGCCGAACGTGGCGCCGGCCCGGCCGAGCGTGACAACGGCCCGACCGGGCGTGCCGGTCGTCCGGTCGGCGGGCTGGCCGAGGTCAAGAGCCTGGAGGCGCGGATCTTCGGCATCCTGGAGGAGCTGACCGGGCACGACATCCAGGTCAAGGGGCTCGCCCCGGTGCTGCTCGACTTCCCCGGCGAACGGGACGGCCGGCCGGTGGTGTGGTGCTGGCTGGAGGGCGACGGCGACGTGGGCTGGTACCACCGGGTGGAGTGCGGCTTCCAGGGGCGGCGCCCGGTCTGAGCCGGACCCGGGTCAGCCGGCAGCGGAGTCGGTGAGGACCACGGGCAGCTCGGCGACGGCGTAGACGACCAGGTTGTCCCGGTAGTGCCCGGTGGGCCGGTCGAACCGTCCGGTGCAGGTGATCAGCCGTAGCTCGGGCCCGGGGGTGGGGCCGTACACCACGGTGGTCGGGAACTCCGCCTTGGCGTGTCGGCTGCTGCCGGTGACCCGGAATCGGAGCCAGCGGTGGCCCCGGCGCACCTCGACCAGGTCGCCCGGCTCCAGGTCCGCCAGCCGGTGGAAGACCGCCGGGCCGGTCTTCGAGTCGACGTGCCCGGCGAGGACGGCCGGACCGACGTCGCCGGGGACCACACCGTCGGCGTACCAGCCGGCCTCGGTGAAGGCCGCCGGTGGGGTGAGCCGGCCGGTCCGGTCCAGCCGCAGACCGGCCAGCGTGCTGTCGACCCGGATCCGCGGGATCCGTACCCGGGTCGGCGGTCCGCTGGGCGCCGGCTCGGCGGGCCGGGCGGCGGTGTCGCCGGCAGCGGCGGCCGCCCGGGTCTCGGTGGCCGCCCCGGTCTCGCACGCCGGCCCGCAGGCGGCCGGGGCGCACGCCGGCGGGCAGGCCGCGAGTCGGGTCGGCGGGGCCGCCGGTGCCGGGACCGGCCCGCCGTCCCCGGCCAGGGTGACCGCGAGGCCGGCGCCGAGTGCCAGGCAGAGCAGCAGGCCGCCGACGTCCGGGCGGCGAACCGCCCCGGAGCGTCGGCGGTCGCCGCCCGGCGCCGACGCCGGGCGGTGAATGCCCGAACCGACGGTCACGAGCTGCGGGTACGCCGTCGTAGCGCGTACCGCCCGGTCGCCGCGAGCAGGAACACGCCGAACGCGACCAGCGCGGACCCCGTCGGGTACGAGCCGCCGGCTCCGGCAGTCCCGCCGGCCCCGGTGTCCACACCGCCGGCCGGTACGACCACACCTCCCCGGGCGTCGACCCGTAGTTCGGTGGTCAGCCCACCCCGCTTCGCGTCGAGCACCAGCAGCGAGTAGACGGTTCCGTCGCGCAGCGACACGGCGGTGGTGGTGGGCTCGGCTCCGGTGCCGGCCAGTCGCAGCGTGGCGCGTCCCGGCTCCACCTGCTGGTACGGGGTGGTGGTGGCGAACTGCACGGCGTCGGCGATGCGCGGCCCGTCCGCCACCGACACGTCGATCACGGGCGCCCGGACCGAGGCCTGGACGACCCGTACCTTGGCCCGGCCGTCCGCGGGGGCGCTCAGGTCGTCCTCCAGTACCTTGAGCCCGAGTTCGGCGTAGCGGCCCACCCCGGCCACGGTGTACGCCCTGCCGGCGGTCACCGAGACGCTCTCGGTCAGCACCGGCGGGTCGCTGGCCGGTGCTCCGGCCCTGCGCATCGCCACGGCGTACGGGCCGACCGGCAGCGGCAGGTACGGCGACAGCACCCCGTAGCCGACCGCCTTGAACACCTGCGGTTCGGCCGATTCGGACTCGGCGCCGAGGTAGACGTCGACCGCCGGGGTGTCGGGGGAGAGGTGGGCCAGTCGTACGTAGCCGACCGGGGCGGCGGCCCCGGCGGGGCCGGCGGCGACCGTGGTCAACCCGGCACCGAGCACCAGAGCGGCGGCCACCGCGCCGACCTGCCGTGGGATCCGGATCAGCTGTGGGATCTCTGTCATCTCGCCTCCTGAGCGTGCCGGGCACCGTGCGCCGGGCAAGGTAACGGCCCGGGGGCCCGGGACGTCGCACTGGGGGTCCGTCCGGGCCGGGGTGGCCGCGAGGCGGGGCGCGGGAGGCGGTGGTCGCGAGTGGGGCTCGGTCGGGCCGGTGCCGCCCCAGGTTCGCGACCGGCGGCCCGGCTCCGCAAGCCTGCCACGCAGAGTGATTCAATCGTTACCGCAGTCCGGTTGGCTCGCTGGTCGGGCAAGCGTGACAACGCTGGTCACGGCCACTGCCCGAGGGGTGGCGTCGGTGCAGGATCTACAGTGGGCGCAGCTGTGCCAGGACGGACTGGACAGTGTGTCGAGCGGCTGACCCGCGCGGATGCGCCAGGAGGTTCGACCCGTGCTGAGATCGGCCGGACTGAGCGCGGTGGAGGAGTCCACCTACCTGGCGTTGATCCGGCACGGCGCGTCCCACCTGGTGGATCTCGCGGACCGGGTCGGGTTGCCCGAGGCCCGGGTCCGCCGGGTCGTCGCCACCCTGGAACGTGAGGGGTTCGTGCACCGGACCCCGCCGCCCGGCGACCGGGTCGTGCCGGTGCCGCCCGAACTCGCCGTCGAGCAGCTGATCCGTCGACGGTACGCGGAACTGGAGCTGGCCCGGGAGGCGGCACACCGGCTGTCCGCCGAGGCGCAGGGCCGGGCCAGCGACCGGCGTACCGAGGAACTCATCGAGATCGTCTCGGGTCGGGCGGCGGTGGGTCGGGCCTTCGACCGGGTGCAACGGGCCGCCGGACGGGAGATGCTTGTCCTGGTGGCGCCCCCGTACGCGGCCACCAGCGGGGTGAACGCGGTCCAGTTGGAGCAGCAGGCGGCCGGGGTGACCTACCGGGCGGTGTACGACAGCACCGCGCTGACCGACCCCGAGTTCGTCGCCACCACCGCCGCGCACATCCGCGCCGGCGAGCAGGCCCGGCTGGCTGCCTCGCTGCCCACCAAGCTCGCCGTCGCGGACCGGAAGCTGGCGTTGCTGCCGCTCTCCTGGACCGCCTCGGCGCAGGACGCGGCGTTGCTGGTCCACCCGTGCGGTCTGCTGGACGCGTTGGTGGCGCTCTTCGAGACGGTGTGGCGGCAGGCGACGCCGCTGCCGGCGGGCGGTCCGGTGTCGGCGGCGGAGGTCGGCGGGATCTCGGCCGAGGACCGGGACCTGCTCGTCCTGCTGGTCGCCGGTCTCACCGACGAGGCGGCCGGTGCCCGGCTCGGGATCAGCCGGCGGACCGTCGTACGTCGGGTGCAGGCGCTGATGGAGCGGACCGGTTCGCGCTCCCGGCTCCAACTCGGCTGGCAGGCGCACGAGCGAGGCTGGCTCTGATCTCCGCGCCACGGCCCCGAGCCCTCGCGCCAGGCCACCCATTCCGATTCCTGACGTGTCCGAGCCGTATTGGTGAAGCGATGCGAATACGGCTATGAAACGGTGGTCTCCCCATTGCGGTGAGAATCGTCACGCCCCGCACCCGGACCGGGATAAGTACGGCAACGGGATTCGGGGGCAGCTCGGAGCGTCCCTATGCTGGACCGGTCCCGAACGTTCGACCACTGCTCGGGCGGCGTCCCACACCAGGCAGTCGGACCCGGTGACGCCCGGAACCATTCGGGGGAAAGGCACAATGATGAGCGGCACCGCCACGCGCTCCTGGAATGGCATGACCATTCCGGCTGCCGGCACCTACCTTCTCGACCCCGCGCACAAACGGGTCGGTTTCCTGGCCCGGCACATGATGGTCAGTCCGGTACGCGGCGAGTTCAGCGAGGCGACCGCGAGCATCGTCGTGGCGGACGACCCGACGGAGTCCTGGGTGACCGCGAGCATGCGGTCGGCGAGCCTCACCACCGGTCACACCGATCGGGACACCCATCTGCGCAGTCCCGACTTCCTCGACGTGGAGCGGTATCCGACGCTCGAGTACCGCAGCACCGGGATCAGGTGGGAGCAGGACCGCAACGACGCGATCTTCTTCTGGGCCCGGTTGCGGGGCAACCGGCTGAGCCGCCGGGCCGAGGTGCCGAGCGTCCTGGAGCAGTCGGACCGTACGTCGGGCCGTTTCCTGCTGACCGGCGAGTTGACGGTGAAGGACGTCACCCGGGCGGTCGACCTGCGGGTGGAGTTCGGCGGTGCCCGCCGGGACCCGTACGGTCAGGACATCTTCGGGTTCAGCGCGACGGCGGAGATCGAGCGCGAGGACTACGGGCTGCTCTGGAACGTGGCCCTGGAGAGCGGCGGGGTCCTGGTGGGCAGGACCGTGCAGATCGAGATCGCCGGCGAGGCGATCCGGCAGCCCTGACGCCGGGCGTCGTCCGCGGTGGGCTGCCCGGGCGGCGGTGGGCTGCCGGGCGGATCGACCGGCATGGTGACAACCCGGCTGGCATGCCGCTTCTATCCTGACCCAGTGGGCGACGACGGTGCGGGTACCGGTTCAAACGACTTCCGGCTCGGCGTCGACTTCGGCACGTCGCACACCGTCGCCGTGCTGCGCTGGCCCGACGGGCGGGTCCGACCCCTGCTCTTCGACGGCTCGCCGTTGCTGGCCTCTGCCGTCTTCGCTGCCCCGGACGGGCGGATCGTCGTTGGCCGGACAGCCGTACATGCGGCCCGAGCCCAGCCGGAGCGCTTCGAACCGTACCCGAAACGGTGCGTCGACGACGGTACGGTGCTGCTCGGCCGCGCCGACGACGCTGGCGGACCGGTCATGGTACCGGTCGAGGAGCTGATCACCGCCGTACTGCGCCGGGTAGCTGAGGAGGCGGGTCGGACCGCCGGCCGGCCCGTGCCGCACACCGTGCTGACGTACCCGGCCGGCTGGCGGCGGGCCCGACGTAACGTCCTGCTCGCGGCGGCGAACGCGGTGTTCCCGGACGTGACGCTGGTGCCCGAGCCGGTCGCCGCCGCGCACCACTTTGTCGCGGTGCACGGCGGGACCGTGCCGAACGGCTCCTGCGTGCTGGTGTACGACCTGGGCGCCGGCACCTTCGACGCCTCGGTGGTCCGCAACACCGGCACCGGCTTTGCGGTGCTGCGCACCGACGGGCTCGCCGACGCCGGTGGGCTGGACGTGGACGCGGCGATGATGGCCTATGTCGGTGCGACCTATGCGGGGCGGGACGCCGCCACCTGGGCCCGGCTGAGCCAGCCGGCCGGCGCCGGTGATCGGCGGCTGAGCCGGGCGTTCTGGGACGACATCCGGGCCGGCAAGGAGATCCTCTCGTACTCGACGAGCGTGCTGGTGCACGTGCCGCTCTTCGACACGGACGTGCCCTTCGGCCGGGAGCAGGTGGAGCAGCTCGCCCGGCCGATCCTCGACCGGACGGTCACGGTAGCCCGGGCCACGCTGCGGGACGCCGGGGTGGATCCGGCCGACCTCGCCGGGTTGTACCTGGTCGGCGGGGCCAGCCGGATGCCGCTGGTCGGTACGCTGCTGCACCAGCGGCTGGGCGTCGCACCGAGCACCGTGGAGCAGCCGGAGTTGGCGGTGGCCGAGGGGAGCCTGCACGCGTACCCCGGGCCGGCCGCCGGTCGTACTGGTGTGCCGACGGCCGACGCCGCGGCCGAGGAAGGGGTGGCGGTCGTCGCCGCACCGGGCACGGTCGGTGGTCCGGTAGGGGCTGGCGGGCGGCGGATCCGCGACGTCTGGTCCGGTACGGGCCGGCGGACCCGGTGGGCGGCGGTGGCCTCGGTGTTCGTGATGGTGCTGACCCTGCTGGCGGTGCCGTTCCTGGTCGACCGGGGCGGTGGCGACCCGGCGGCGAAGGAGGGCGGCCGGGGTGGCACTCCGGTCGGCCTGGACGCCTCGGGTGGCGCGGCGACCGGCTCGCCGGCGGCGGCTGCGACTCCATCCCCGACGCCCTCGTCGGCGATCGACCCCTGCCTGGTCGGCACCTGGCGGGAGAGTTCCAACGTGGTTAATTTCTCCTGGAAGGGTACGGACATCCGGTTGCGGTCGTCCGGAGCGATCCGCCGGTTCTGGCCGGAGGGCCGGGGCATTACGGACTTCGGTAAGCGGGACGTCGGCACCGGGCGGCACGAGGGCCGGCGCTACGAGGTGGTGAACAGCGGCAACCTGAGGTTCCGGCTCCGAACCGGCAACGGCGAGATGTTCGTGCAGAGCACCGGGGCCAGCGGCACCATGATCGGCCGGATCAACGGTCGGGAGGACTGGCGGATACCGATGTCCCCCGCTGTGGGGCAGACGAGCTACCACTGCGAGGGTGACCTGTTGAACATCAGCAGCGACCGCCGGCAGGTCGAGTTGCGTCGGCTCAGCATCGATCCGGAGGCCCAGGTCTGAGCCGGCAGGCGGGTCGTGGGCCGAGGTGGGCCCCGATGCCGCTGTGGGCCGTTGGCGGGCCGCGCGTGATCGGGCCGCTCGGGAATCGAAACATGGACATCTTGACGAAGTGGCGAGCCGGTGAGTAGCGTCGCCTCACGTTAAATGGAAAGTTTCCTAAGAATAAAGGGAGACGCCATGGGAAGATCCCTCCGCCGGGCGATGTGGGCCGGCGTCGCGGCGGTGTTGGCCGTCGCGACGGTCCCGGTCACCGCGGCCTTCGGCGCCGGCAACCTCACCACCAGCTTCACCGCCACCTCCGACTGGGGTTCCGGCCACGAGGTCAGGGTCACCGTCACCAACGGCACCGACGCCCCGGTGGCCACCTGGCGGGTGGAGTTCGACCTGCCGTCCGGCACGACGGTCAGCAGCTTCTGGGACGCCGACGTCACCCGCAGCGGCAACCGCTACACGGCGGTCAAGAAGAGCTGGGCCGGGGCGATCGCCCCCGGTGCCTCGTTCAGCTGGGGCTACGTCGGCACCGGCGGCTACCGGGCGCCGTCGAACTGCACCATCAACGGCGCCTCCTGCGGCGGCGGTGGCACGCCACCCACCACACCGCCGAACACCACCCCGACGACCGCGCCACCGACCACGGCGCCCCCGACCACCCCGCCGGTGACCAACCCGCCGCCGCCCGGTGACCAGAAGGTGGTCGGCTACTTCGCCCAGTGGGGCGTCTACGCCCGCAACTACCACGTGCGGAACATCCACACCAGCGGCTCGGCCAGCAAGCTGACGCACATCATGTACGCCTTCGGCAACACCACCGGCGGCCGGTGCACCATCGGCGACAGCTACGCCGACTACGAGAAGGCGTACACGGCGGCGGAGAGCGTCGACGGGGTCGCCGACACCTGGGACCAGCCGCTGCGCGGCACCTTCAACCAGCTGCGCAAGCTCAAGCGGATGTACCCGCACATCAAGGTGATCTGGTCGTTCGGCGGCTGGACCTGGTCCGGCGGATTCACCCAGGCCGCCCAGAACCCGGCCGCGTTCGCCGAGTCCTGCCACAACCTGGTCGAGGACCCGCGCTGGGCGGACGTCTTCGACGGCATCGACATCGACTGGGAGTACCCGAACGCCTGCGGCCTCACCTGTGACACCAGTGGCCCGAACGCGTTCAAGAACGTGGTCTCCGCGCTGCGCAGCCGGTTCGGCTCGTCCGCGTTGGTCACCGCCGCGATCACCGCGGACGGCAGCAACGGCGGAAAGATCGACGCGGCCGACTACGCCGGTGCGATCAACAACCTCAACTGGCTGATGCCGATGACGTACGACTACTTCGGCGCGTTCGCCGCGCAGGGCCCGACCGCCCCGCACTCGCCGCTGACCTCGTACGCCGGAATCCCGCAACAGGGCTTCTGGTCCGACGCGGCGATCCAGAAGCTGAAGAGCAAGGGCATTCCGGCCAGCAAGCTGCTGCTCGGCATCGGCTTCTACGGCCGTGGCTGGACCGGCGTCACCCAGGCCACCCCGGGCGGTACGGCGACCGGCGCGGCACCCGGCACCTACGAGGCGGGCATCGAGGACTACAAGGTGCTGAAGAACACCTGCCCGACCACCGGCACCATCGCCGGTACGGCGTACGCCAAGTGCGGCAGCAACTGGTGGAGCTACGACACCCCGGCGACCATCGCCGGCAAGATGTCGTACGCGAAGGGCCAGGGGCTGGGCGGCTCCTTCTTCTGGGAGCTCTCCGGCGACACCACCAACGGTGAGCTGATCAGCGCCATCTCCAACGGGCTGCGGTAGCCGGCGGCGGCACCCCGGCTGTCGGCGGGCGTGTACCGGCCCTGTGCCGACCGGCCCGGGGTCAGCCGCGGATCAGGAAGACCTGCTGGGTCGCGTCCCGTTGGGTCCGGGTGGCGGCACGGTCGCTGGTGAAGACCACCGTCCCGCCGTCGACCGCCGGCCAGGTGCCGTTGCCCTGGGTGGTCAGCCGGACAGCCGGCGTCCAGCCCGTCCGGCTGTCACGGCGGGAGGTGAAGACCTTCCAGCGCCAGTCGGTGGAGCGCGAGTCGTACCAGACCGCCCGGATCGCGCCGTCGGGATCGTTGCCCAGCCGGGGACGCTGACTCATCGCGTCCGGGTCGATCGCCACCGGCTCGGCCGGCGACCAGATCCTTCCGTCCGTCGACCGGCTCGCCCGCAGCGAGAGGTTCACCCCGGCCGGGGAGAGCACCTTGGTCTCCCAGGCGACGACAAAGGAGCCGTCCCGGTCCACCGCGAGACTCGGGTGCCGGTCGGCCGCGTCGTCGTTGTCGCTGACCCGTACCAGGCCGCTCCACGGGGACCGGATGTCGGTCCGGACCGCCGCGACGATCTCCCAGTTGTCCGGGTTGGTGCCACCGCTGGCCTCCTCGCCGGGTGGCGGGGTGTGCCCGGTCCAGCCAGGGTCGGGGTCGAACCGGTTGTCCTGCCAGGTGACGACGATCCGCCGGTCCCCGGTGACCGCCACCGAGGGGAACAGCGAGGCCGGGTACCGGGGCGACCGGGCGTCGGTGGGCGTACCGGGGTCGGTCACCTTGCCGCTGGCCGAGACGTTGACCGGGGCCCGGTCGACGCCGACGACCTGGACGTACACGTCGAAGGCGCCGCCGGCGTTGTCCGTCCAGGCGACGACCGGGTGGGTGCGGTCGACGAGCGCGAGCGCCGGGTGCAAGGCTCGGCCCCGACCGTCGCTGAGCCGGACCGCGGAGCCGAAGCTGCGGCCCCCGTCACGGCTGTGCCGCAGGTAGATCGCGGGTCGGTGCGGCCGCTCGTGGCCCCGGGCGTCCTGCCACACCACCCAGACGTCGTCACCGGCGGCGACCACCCGGGGCGACGACGCCGTCCCCGAGCTGTCGGAGAGGACGATCGGCTCGCCGTGTTTGTCGTGTTTCCCGTCCAGTCGGCGGTACACCACCGCGCTCCGGTGTTCCCGGTGCGATTCGGCGACCACGTGGGTCACCCGGCCCTCGACCGCCAGGTCGGCGAAGCCGGTGAAGTCGCCGGACTCGCCGAGGACCAGGGCCGCCCGGTCGTCACCGCGCAGCGGCGCTGGCAGGCTGAGCTCCGGAGCCGGTACGGCGGGCTGCCGAACCGAGACGAACAGCGGCGAGGTGGCGGCACGGAGCTGGTCGGGCAGGTTCGGGTCGGCCTCGCGCCCCGAGAGTTCACCCGGCGCGCGTACTTCCACCCGGTACCAGCTCTGTGCCCCACGCAGGGTCAACGGCAGCAGCCAGGTCTGCTCGTCACGGGTCGGGGTGAAGGTGGCCAGCGGACCGGCGGACCGGCCCGGCGAGCCGTACACCAGGACCGTCATGCCGACCGCCGAGCGGGCCCGGACCCGTAGCCCTGCCTTCTTCGACAGCCGGTCGGTACGGACCACGACCTCGTCGCCGCCCATCGCCTCGAACCGCCCGTCACCGTCGATGTCGGCCTCGATGGTGACGAACGGTCCGTCCAGACCCATCGACAGCGTGGTACGCCCGGCCTTCAGCGCGTCGAGGATCGCCCGGGTGGAGCGCTCGGCGGCGAAGACCCAGGTGGTCGGCCGGCCCGGGGCACTGACCGGGCGCAGCTCCTTGAAGTGGCTGTCGCTCGCCGCGACCCCGCCGAAGCGGAACCCGTGGTTCCACCGGTTCTCGGCGTACTCGATCTCGGCATCGGGGTTGTTGCTGACGTTCCAGAGTTCGACCACGTCGACGCCCTGGACGCTGGCGTTGTCGTTCGGGCCCTCCGCCGAGGTGTACTCGCCGTCGTCGGGGTGCGCGACCGACCACACCGCGTGCTGCGCGTGCGCGTCCCAGATCGACTGCTGGATGTGCCGGAACGCCGCCGAGCCGGGCGGGTTCGCGCCGTCCACCACCGTGTCGACGGCGCCGAGCACCACGGCGTGCGGCGATCCGTTGACCTCCTCGCCGGTGAGCAGCAGCAGCTTCGACGAGGTCCACTGCGGATCCCAGTGCTGGTCGTACGTGCGGTGGTCGGTCAACGGCAGGAAGGCCAGCCCGACCCCCTCCGCGTACCCGATCTGGTCGCCGACCGGCAGGTTGCCGGGATCGCGCTGGTCCGACAACTGTCGTGGCGCGCTGCCGTCCGACGAGTGGTCGTCGTGGACGTGGGTGTCTCCCGGCAGCCACAGTCCCTGGGGGCCGTCGCCGTGCTTTCCGTCGTCGCCGTGCCGGTCGGCCCCACCACGGTCACCGGAGTCCGCCGCCGCCGCGGCGGGCCCGAGACCGGCTGCGGCGACCACCGCTCCACCGACCGCGATGAACTGCCTGCGGTCCAATTCCATCCAGTCCCCATCTCAACAGAACCCAGTTGTGGCCGCTCAGGGACCCCACACGGCCCCGGCGGCCCGGGGGTTCGATCACGTTCTAGGCGGGGCCGACGCTAACCGCGTTCCAGGCGGTCGCCGTGAACGCTCGGTGAACCCCGGACGGCGACGCCGCAAGCTACCGCGCGGTATCCGGCGGGACCGGACAACGGCATCGTCCGTCGTGACCTGCGGGCCCCGACGTCGGAGCCGACCCACCTGCCTAGAGTGATCATGTGGTCGCGGCGCTGGAGTTGTATCTCGATACCGACGCCACCCGGCGGATCCGGGTGCTGTGGGACGCCCTGGAGTCCGAGGGGGTGCAGAGTCTGCGCTCGCTGCTCGGTCAGCGGCACCGGCCGCACGTCTCGCTGGCCGTCGCACCGCGACTCGACCCGGAACAGGTGGCCGACGCGCTGACCGGGCTGGTCGTGGCCGCGCCGATGCGGCTCCAGTTCCAGTACGCGGGTCAGTTCGTCGGCCGGGTGCTCTGGCTCGGACCGTCGCCCACCATCGACCTGCTGGCCCACCAGGCGACGGTGTACGACCGGCTGACCCGGTCCGGGATCACGCTCAGCGAGCACTACCGGCCCGGTCGCTGGGTGCCGCACAGCACGCTGTCGATGCGGGTGCCGAACACCCTGATGGCCGCCGCGGTACGCCGGTGTCTGGAGATGCTGCCGCTGGACGCGACCGTGGTCGGTGCCGCCGTTGTCGACCACGCCCGGGACATCGTCCGGCCGCTGACCTGAGAGAGGGGTCAGTAGACAGTGTCTACGCTCCTCTGGTAGACACTGTCCGTGTCCCCCGAACCGCAGGACGACCACGCCCCGGACCACGACCACGGTCTGCGTGACCGGCTCGTCCGGGTCGGCGTCGAACTGGTCGCCCGCTCCGGGACCGAAGCCTTGTCCCTGCGCGAGATCGCCCGCCGGGCCGGCGTCTCGCACGGCGCGCCACGGCGGCACTTCCCGACCCACCAGGCCCTGTTGGCGGCGATCGCGATGGAGGGCTACCACGACCTCGGCCGGCGGATCGCCGAGCGGGTCACCGGCGCCCGGCCCGCCGAGCCGTACGCCCGACTGCTGGTCCTCGGCCGGCTCTACCTCGACTTCGCCCGCAGCAACCCCGGGATGTTCGCGCTGATGTTCCGGCACGACCTGCTGCGAGGCAACGGGATCGGGCTACGCGAGGCGAGCCAGCCGCTCTTCGGCGTACTCGTCGACCTGGTCGCCCGGGCCCGCCCGCCGGCCGCCGACGGCACCTCGCCCGCGGTCGTCGCCGGCGCGCTCTGGGCCAACTGGCACGGCATCGCCCAGCTCTGGCAGTGGGGGAGCCTGCAGACCACGGTCCGCACCGACGACGTCGAGCCGCTGCTGCGGGCCACCCTGACCGCACACGTCGGCCCGCCCCCCGCCCACCCCAACTGAATCCTCCGGAGGCAACGTGCTGCTCCAGGGCGCCACCCGGCTGCTGCTGGTCCCCCTGTCCCGACTGGTCTTCCGGCCGGTCATCGAGGGACGGGAGAACGTGCCCCGACGCGGCCCGGTGATCCTGGCCGTCAACCACCTGTCCGCCTTCGACAGTGTGGTCGTCCCGCTGGTGGCGCCCCGATCCGTCGCCTTCCTCGCCAAGGCCGAGTACTTCCGGCAACCCGGCCTCAAGGGATGGCTGATCCGGACCTGCCTGACCGCCATCGACGCGATCCCGGTCCCGCGCGGCGGGCACCGGGCCGCCCAGGACGCCCTGGAGACGGCGCGGGAGGTGCTCGCCGACGGCCGGGCGTTCGGCATCCACCCGGAGGGCAGCCGGTCCCGCGACGGGCGGCTCTACCGCGGTCGGACCGGGGTCGCCTGGCTGGCGCTCGCCTCCGGCGCCCCGGTCGTCCCGGTCGCCGTCCTCGGCACCGACCGGATCCAGCCGGTCGGCGCCCGGCTGCCCCGGATCGGCCGGATCACCGTACGGTTCGGAGCGCCGCTACGCTTCACCCCGTCGCCCGGCGTCCGTGGCGGCCAACAGCGACGGGCCGCCACCGACGAGATCATGGCGGCGATCCAGGAACTCTCCGGCCAGGAGCCGGCCGCCGACTACAACGAACTCTCCGCCGCCTGAACAGCCGAACAGTGGAGGGAAACAGGATGCCGACCGGGCCGACCGACGTGATCGAGGAGGCGCTCGCCGTACTCTGCGCGCGGTACGTGTTCCCGGACAAGGCGGTGAAGGCCGCCGAAGCCATCCGGGCCCGGCGCGACGCCGGTGTCTACCGGGACCTCTCCGTGGCGGCGCTGGCCGTCCAACTGACCGCCGACCTGTTCGAGTCGTGCGCCGACCGGCACCTGCGGATCCGGGTCCGGGACGCCGAAGCCGCCGAGACCACCGAGGCGGACCTGGCGGCCGCCCGGCGTGAGCAGGTGCGACTGGCCAACCACGGCATCAGCCGGGTCGAGCGGCTCGACGGCAACATCGGCTATCTCGACCTCCGGTTGATCCCCGACGCCGGTACCGGCGGCCGGGCCATCGCGGCGGCGATGGAACTCGTCGCGCAGACCCACGCGCTCATCGTCGACCTGCGCCGGAACCGGGGCGGCTCGCCGAACGGCGTCATCTTCTGGACCAGTTACCTCTTCCCCGACGACCAGACCCTCCTGAACAGCATCCACGACCGGGAGACCGGCGAGACCCGGCAGTACTGGAGCCTCGCCCACCTGCCGGGTGAGCGCTACCTCGACCGGCCGGTTCTTGTGCTGACCAGCGGCGCGACGTTCTCCGGCGGCGAGGAGTTCTGCTACAACCTCAAGGCGCGGGGCCGGGCGACCCTGATCGGCGAGACCACCCGGGGCGGCGCACACCCGACCCGGGTCGTCCCACTCGGCCCGACGTTGGAGATCGCCGTACCGGACGCCCGGTCGGTCAACCCGGTGACCGGCACCAACTGGGAGGGGACCGGGGTGGAGCCGGACGTGGCGGTCCCGGCCGAGCAGGCGTACGAGGTCGCCTACGGTCGCGCGCTGCGGCACGTGCTGACCACCGGCAGCTCGGCCGGAGTGCTGGCCGAGGTCCGGGCCGCCCTGGCCGCGCTGCCCGACGCCGCAGGGTGACCGCGGTCCGCCCGGACCCTGGACGACACCACGCCCGGTGTGCCGTGTCCCGGGTGGAGATCGACGTCGTCATCTCCTATCCTCAGCCGCTGATCTAGAGACGGGGAGGAATTCATGTCCGATCAGCACACGCCGGGCCCGGATCCGGTGCGGCCGACGGATCCGGCGCCGCCGACGGGGCCCGGAACGCCGGACGGCCAGCATGGCGCTCCGGTCGCCGGCGCGCCGGGTGGCGTCGCCTCCGCGGCCGGCCGACGGAAACCCAGGACTGGCCGGATCCTTGTCATCGCACTGGTTGTCGTGCTGGCCTGCGCCGGCCTGTGCGGCATCGGGCAGTTCATCACCAACATGCTGAACGCCGACGACTGGGCGGACCTGGGACAGCCGGTGGCACCGTCCACAGTGCCGGCCTCCCCGAAGCCGACCTGGCAGCCGCCGAACGAGTTCGTGGATCCGCAGCCGGTGCTGCAGATCCGGCACCAACTGGAGTCCTGGGTGCTCACCTCGGCGGGCGTGGCACGACCGATGCGGAGCAGTTGTGAGCGCCGCGACTTCACCGGCGAGCAGGCGACGATGTTCAGGTGCACCGTCCGGTACGACGGTCAGGACGTGGTCTACACCATCTCCGCCCGCCCCTCCGGCAGCAACACCTTCGAGTGGGACGCGGAAACCGACCAGACGGTGGTGACCCGGGAAGGACTGCACGCGCTGGTGTACAGCCGGTTCGGTGGCAACAGCGGCGACTGGGAGAACCTGCGGTGCGAGGAGTTCCCCGAGGTCGCCCTCGTACCTGCGGGCGAACGGCTCAGCCAGGTCTGCTACGCCAAGCACAAGGACAGGATCAAGAGCGCCCGGATCATCATCACCCCCCGGGACCGGGCCGGCCCCACGCTCGAGACCGAGTTCCAGGAGGAGGGGCTGCGCTGAGTCGTACCGCCGGCCGGCCGGATGTCCCTTTTGTTGGTTTGCCCGGACAGTCCGGCAGTCCGTTTCTGTGCCTCGGCGCCGGGGAAGGAGGGACCTGTGGCCGGGGCGGGGGAGTGACGGGTGGAGGGCTGGATGCCGACAGAGGCGAACGGCGGATTCTGGGGACGGTCCGGGCCGACCGGGTGGGCCACCCGCTGGGCGTTCGGCACCGCGCTCGGCCAGGTGGTCTTCACCGGTACGACCCGGCTGGTGATGGGGGTGCTGATGGGCGCCGCCGTGGGCGGACTCGCGGTCTGGCTCGTCCTGCGCCGCCGGTCAGCCCGGCCGGGGTACGCCGGCACCGCACCGACCGGCCCCGTCGGACAGCGGGTACGTCGTCGCCACGGAACCGTCCCGAACCCGGCCCACCGGGGACACCCGTCGTATCCGGGCGCCAACCGGGGCCGTCCCCGGTTCTCGCCCCGCGCCCAGCCTTTTCCGCCCCGTACGCCGTCAGCCGGATCCCGACCGGTCCCGACGCCGGGGCCGGTACGGACACGACCTCCGGAGGGCGCGGCGCCACGGGTCGACGGCACCCGGGCGTCGGATGCCCGCTCCACTGCGGGGCCGGGCGGCCGGTCCACTCCGGAATCCGGCGGCCGGTCCACGGCAACAACCCGGTAGATCCCCCACACCGGCGCCGTCGTTGCCGGTCGGGGGTGGGACGGGCGCACCCGTCCCACCCCCGGATCGGCGACGGTGGCGGTCAGCGGCGGACGTAGTCGGCGAGGTGCTGCCCGGTGAGGGTGGAGCGGGCGGCGACGAGGTCCGCCGGGGTCCCCTCGAAGACGACCCGACCGCCGTCGTGTCCGGCACCGGGGCCGAGATCGATGATCCAGTCGGCGTGCGCCATCACCGCCTGGTGGTGCTCGATGACGATGACCGACTTGCCGGCGTCGACGAGCCGGTCGAGCAGGCCGAGCAGCTGCTCGACGTCGGCGAGGTGCAGGCCGGTGGTCGGCTCGTCGAGGACGTAGACGCCGCCCTTCTCGGCCATCCGGGTGGCCAGCTTGAGTCGCTGCCGCTCGCCGCCGGAGAGCGTGGTGAGCGGCTGACCGAGGCTGAGGTAGCCGAGCCCGACGTCGGCGAGCCGGTCGAGGATCGCGTGCGCGGCCGGGGTACGGGCGTCGCCGGCACCGAAGAACTCCTTGGCCTCGGTCACCGACATCGCGAGCACCTCGCTGATGTCCCGGCCGCCGAAGCGGTACTCCAGCACCGATGCCTGGAAGCGCTTCCCCTCGCACTCCTCACAGGTGGTCGCGACGCCGGCCATCATCGCCAGGTCCAGGTAGATGACCCCGGCGCCGTTGCAGGTCGGGCAGGCGCCCTCGGAGTTGGCGCTGAACAACGCCGGCTTCACGCCGTTGGCCTTCGCGAACGCCTTGCGGATCGGGTCGAGCAGTCCGGTGTACGTCGCCGGGTTGCTCCGCCGCGAGCCGCGGATCGCGCCCTGGTCGATCGCCACCACGCCCTCCCGGGCGGAGACCGAGCCGTGGATCAGCGAACTCTTGCCCGAGCCCGCCACCCCGGTGACCACGACCAGGACGCCGAGCGGGATGTCGACGTCGACGTCCCGGAGGTTGTGGGTCGCCGCGCCGCGGATCGCCAGCTGGCCGGTGGGCGTGCGTACCGTCTCCTTGAGGACGGCCCGGTCGTCGAGATGACGCCCGGTGAGGGTGCCGCTGGACCGCAGCCCCTCGACGGTGCCCTCGAACACGACCTCGCCGCCCGCGACGCCGGCACCGGGGCCGAGGTCGACGACGTGGTCGGCGATCGCGATCGCCTCCGGCTTGTGCTCGACGACGAGCACCGTGTTGCCCTTGTCCCGCAGCCGCAGCAGCAGGTCGTTCATCCGCTGGATGTCGTGCGGGTGCAGACCGATGGTGGGCTCGTCGAAGACGTAGGTGACGTCGGTGAGCGACGAGCCGAGGTGGCGGATCAGTTTGGTGCGCTGCGCCTCGCCGCCGGAGAGCGTGCCCGACGGCCGTTCGAGCGAGAGATAACCGAGTCCGATCTCCACGAACGAGTCGAGGGTCCGCTGAAGTGCGGTGAGCAGCGGCGCCACCGACGGCTCGTCGAGGCCGCGGACCCACTCCGCCAGGTCGCTGATCTGCATCGCGCAGGCGTCGGCGATGCTGATCCCCTTGATCTTCGACGAGCGGGCGGCCTCGGAGAGGCGGGTGCCGCCGCACTCGGGGCAGGCGGTGAAGGTCACCGCCCGCTCCACGAACGCCCGGATGTGCGGCTGCATCGCGTCGACGTCCTTGGACAGGAACGACTTCTGGATCCGGGGGATCAGACCCTCGTACGTCAGGTTGATGCCGTCAACCTTGATCTTGGTCGGCTCCTTGTACAGCAGGTCGTTGAGCTCCCGCTTCGTGAACCTGCCGATCGGCTTGTCCGGGTCGAAGAAGCCGCAGCCGCTGAAGATCCGGCCGTACCAGCCGTCGACGCTGTAGCCGGGGATGGTGAGCGCGCCCTCGTTGAGCGACTTGCTGTCGTCGTACAGCGCGGAGAGGTCGAAGTCGGTCACCGAGCCCAGGCCCTCACAGCGCGGACACATGCCGCCGGTGATGCTGAAGCTGCGACGCTCCTTGACCGTCTGACCCGAGCGCTCGATGGTGACCGCGCCGGCACCGCTGATCGAGGCGACGTTGAAGGAGAACGCCTGGGCCGAGCCGATGTGCGGCTGACCGAGCCGGCTGAAGAGGATGCGCAGCATCGCGTTGGTGTCGGTCACGGTACCGACCGTGGAGCGGATGTTCGCGCCCATCCGCTCCTGGTCCACGATGATCGCGGTGGTCAACCCCTCGAGCACGTCCACCTCGGGGCGCGACAGCGTCGGCATGAAACCCTGCACGAAGGCGCTGTACGTCTCGTTGATCATCCGCTGCGACTCGGCGGCGATCGTGCCGAACACCAGCGAGCTCTTGCCCGAGCCGGAGACCCCGGTGAAGACGGTCAGCCGGCGTTTCGGAATCTCGACGCTGACGTCCTTGAGGTTGTTCTCGCGGGCACCCTGTACCCGGATCAGGTCGTGGCTGTCGGCGGTGTGCGGCGCGGACGACCGCGGTTCCGTCCTCGGAGCCGTGCTCATCGGATTCCTCTCGTGGGTGCTCCGGCCTTCCGGCCGGAGCGGGGGCGGCGCTCCTGTGCAGCGGGGCGGGGAAAACCCGGACCCGGACCGCCGTTCAGGCGGACATCCGGCTGCCCGTACTGCCCGGCAGCCCGGGGTGGTGCTCGGCCAGACCCAAGGTACACACGCCGACCCGTCGCGGGGCGTTCCTGGCGGCCGACACGGTGCTGCGCACGGTGACCACGCTAGCCACGGCGCGGCGCCCGACGCTTCTTGATTCCTGACCCGTCCGCGCACCCGGCGGGCGGCGTGGCGGGTTGTCGACCGGACAGGGGTCAGCCGGCGACGGCGATCCAGGTGGCCCGGGCCCGGGCCAGCACGGTGCCGTCCGGGGCGTACAACGTGCTGTGCACGAGCGCCTTGCGGCCCTCGGCGGCGGCCAGGGCACCGCGTACCACGCATCGTTCATCGGTTGCGGGCAGCCGGTCCAGCCGTACGGCGATCCGCCCCAGCACGTACGGCCGGCCCGCCTCGATGATCGCCCAACCGCCGGGGCAGTCCAGCGCGGCCCAGACGGTCGCGGCCGAGACGTCCTCCGGCACGGTCCACGGCGCGGCGGTACTGCCGTCGGGCAGGCGTCCGGGAAAGATCCGCAGCCCGTCGGTGCGTTCCGGGCCGCAGACGTAACAGGTGGGGAAGGGATGGTCGGTGAAGCCGGCGTAGCGGGTCGCGGCGTCGACGGCGTCGGCGTACCCGGTCGGCGGGACCACCGTGGTGATCCCGTCGGCCGGACCGACCTCGGCCACGACGGCGCCGTCCGGTGCCCGGACCTCTCCGTCGAGCAGCGAGAGCGGGGTGTCCAACGGCGGCGGCCGTCGCAGGGTGACCGCACGGTGTGTCTCGCCGGCCGGACCGGCGAAGAGGCCGGCGGAGTAGCCGCCGTTGCCGGAGTTCGGCGGGCCGTTGAACCGGGCCGGAATGATCATTCGGGTTCTCCGAGGTCAGTACGCGTCATGAGTCGGCCGCCGGTGGGGCGGCGGAGGCGGCGGCGTGGCAGGCGCCGTAGCCGTCGGCCCGGGCGACGATCCGACCCGCCCGGATCCGGACGGCCGACTCGGTGGCGTCGCTGACCACGGGTACGCCGGCAGCGGCGGCGACGCTACCGGCGGGATCCTGGACGACCTGTAGCCGTGGCCATGCCGAGGCGGGGAAGGCCCGCTGCAGGCAGGTACGGAGTTCGGCGACGGTCAGCCGGGCGAGCGGGGTCAACTCGGTCGGGGCCTGGGTGACCAGGACGACGGTGACGTCGACGTCGGGTGGTGCCGCCCGGACCGCCTCCTCCACCGCCGCGACGCGGTGCAGCCCCAGGATCGCCAGTACGCCGTCGCCGTCGAGCCGGGCGGCGGTGCCCCGGAGCGTGTCCACCGCCGCCGGCGGGGACCAGGGTTCGTCGACCGGCCGCGCCGGCGGGACGTACGGCAGGTGGGGCGGCTCCCACCGGTCGTCGAGATCGAGGTCGGCGAGTTGTGCGCAGGCGCCGGTGACGGTGAACGGCTCGACAAAACCGGGGGCGGCCGCGGCCAGCTGGCTCGCGCCGTACAGGGTGGTCAGCACGGTTTCGGCGATCCGGACCTGGCGGCGGTCGGAGCCGGCGGCCGGGGCGCCGCGTGGTGCCCGTGGTGTACCGCGCCGGCCCGCGGCGCCCAGTTGTTCGAGGGCGAGCCCGAGCAGGACCGCGTTCAGCTTCATCAGCTGCGCGAACGGCTGGCGGATCCGTTCGTCCGCGAGGATCTCCGGCACCAGGTCCCGACCGAGCCGGGCGGCGCTGCGCGGCTCCTCGGTGGCGAGGGGAAGACGGGCGACCCAGGCCCGGGCGAACGCCTCCAGCGCCGCCCGCGGGGTGGTGTCGGGCGTCGGCACCGGCGGTGTGCCGTCGTGCGTCGCGCGCTCGGTGCCGGGGGTGGGCGTCGCCTGCTCGGCGTCCGGAGCGGGCGTCCCGCGCTCGGCGTCCTCGGCGAGGACGGCGAGGTAGAGGCCGCGCTTGCCGGGGAAGTTGGAGTAGACCGCGCCCCGGGTCAGTTCGGCCCGCTCGGCGATGTCGTCGATGCGGGCCTCCCGGAAGCCCCGTTCGGTGAACTCGTCGCGGGCGGCGGCCAGCACCCGGGCGCGGTTGCGCTCCTGCGTCTCCGCGCGGGTGAGCCGAGCCATCGTCTGCCTCCTCGCCGCGTGTCGCCGGCAGGCCTTGCCGCCGGTCAGCCGTACTGCCGGCGGTCCTCGTGGTCCGCCGCCACCCCGAAGCCCGCTGGCGGGATCGCCATTGTCGGCGCCGGTTGCCGACGTCGTCCGTACAAGATACCGTCGACACTCGGATGATGAGACCATCTGCTGCTGCCATCTGAAATGAGGCGTTGATGACCAACCCGGAAACCCCGCCGGCCGAGCTGCCCGAACTCGACCTGACCGACCCGGCGGTGCTGCGCGCTCCGTTCGCCGCGTACGGGCGGGTCCGGGAAATCGCGCCGGTGGCCCGGCTGGTCACCCCCGGATTCGGCGGGTTACTGGCCCTGACCAGGTACGCCGATGCTCGGGCCATGCTCACCGATCCACGCTTCGGGCTGGCCGCGCACAGCTACCTACGGCCGGAGGTGCCCGAACACTGCCGGCCGTACCTGCGGACCATGGGAGAGATGGACGGACCGGAGCACACCCGGCTGCGCCGACTGGTGTCACCCGCGTTCAGCGCCCGCCGCGCCGCCGAGTTCCGGCCCCGGATCGAGCGGATCGTCGACCGCCTCCTCGACGGGTTGCCCGCACACACCGAGGACGGTGCCGTCGACCTGCTGCGGCACTTCGCCACACCGCTGCCGATGGAGGTGATCTGCGAACTGGTCGGCGTACCGGAGAGCGACCGGCCCCGGTGGCGGGAGTACGGCGCCGCCGTCGCCGCCGGCCACGGGGAGCGGTTCGCCGAGGCGATCCCGGGCATCATCGACGGCGCCCGGGCGACCGTGGCGAGCCGTACCGTCGTCCCCGACGCGGACCTGGTCTCCCGGCTCATCCGGGTCCGGGCCGAGGACGGTGACCGGCTCACCGAAACCGAGCTGGTCACCCTGGTCTGGCACCTGGTGCTCGCCGGGCAGACCCCGACCAACCTGCTGGCCAACGCGGTGGAGACCCTGCTGCGCGAGCCCGACCAGCTCGCCGTGCTGCGCGCCGACCCCGACCTGATGCCCGGGGCGGTGGAGGAACTGACCCGCTGGTGCGGGCCGCAACTGCTGACCGTGCCCCGCTTCCCGGACGAGGACGTCGAGATCGCGGGCGTACGGATCAGCAAGGGTGAGCCGGTCACCGCCGCGCTGGCCGCGGTGAACCGGGACCCGCGGGCCTTCACCGATCCGGAGCGACTGGACCTGACCCGACCGCCGGGCCCGCCCGGACACCTCGGGTACGGCCACGGGCCGCACTTCTGCCTCGGCGCGCCGCTGGCCCGGGTGCAGGTTGAGGTGGCGCTCGCCGCGCTGCTGCGCCGGTTTCCCGATCTCGCCGCCGCCGCGTCGCCGGAACGGATGCCGGACCCGGGCACCTGGCGGCTCGCCTCGCTCCGGTTGACCCTCGGCTGAGCCGGAACACGATCCGTCGCTGGCCCGCACACGGTCCGCCGCTGAGCCCGCACCCGATCCGTCGCTGCCCCGCACACAGTCCGTCGCTGGCGCCCGAGGGGCACCGGTCGCGCGCGGGGGTGCCGACCGCACGACAGGGCGACCCCGGCCGGCCGCTGGTGGGCCGGCCGGGGTTGCCGTGGACCGGACGTTCCGGAGATCAGCCGCAGAGCGCGGTGTCGAGCGCGGCGAGCAGGTGTTCCACCTCGGCCAGGTCGGTCGGCAGGCGGGTGGCCGCGATGGTGACCGCCCGGCCGTCGTCGGTCGCCGCGTTGACCGTGGAGTACCCGAAGATGTTCCCGCCGTGCCCCCAGGAGAGGCCGCCGCAGCTCATCGGGGTGCTCTGCAGGCCGAGCCCGTACCGGGAGTTGGGTAGCGGACCGGGCGCGTCGACGGTGTCGCGCATCTGCCGGAGCTGCTCGGGGGCGAGCAGGTCGCCGTCGAGCAGCGCGACGAAGAAGCGGTTCAGGTCGCTCGGGGTGGCCACCATCTGTCCGGCCGCCCAACCCATCGACGGGTCCATCACGGTGACGTCGGTCAGCGGCTGCTCCGGGCGGTCCTGGTGGTAGCCCTTCGGGTGCGGCCGCCGCACCTCCTGGTCGCCGACGTTCGGAAAGTAGGTGTGCCGCAGCCCGAGCGGCCTGATGATCCGGTTGGTGATCTCCTCCCGCACCGGTCGGCCGGTGACCTTCTCCACCAGCAGGCCGGCGACCACGTAGCCGGTGTTGCTGTAGGAGAACGTCTCACCCGGTTCGTCGGTCGCCTTCTGGGACAGCCCGAGGTCCAGCAGCTCCCGGGGCTGGACGTAACGGTGCCGGATCGTCTCGTACGTCTCCGGCAGCAGGGCGGTGTAGTTCGGCAGGCCGCTGGTGTGCTGCAACAGCTGCCGCACGGTGATCCGCCGGCCGTCGACGCCGTCGCCCCTGACCAGCCCCGGCAGGTACGTCTCGACTGATTCGTCCAGCTCGATCCGCCCCTCGCCGACGAGTTGCAGCACCACCACCGCCAGGTACGTCTTGGTGTTGCTGCCGATCCGGACGTACCCGTCGGTCGGCACCTTCGCCCGGGTCCGCAGGTCGGCGACGCCGGCCGTGTAGTGCCGGACCCGCCCGTCACGTCCCCGCACCGAGGCGAGAACGGCCGGGAAGCCGTCGGCCCGGACCAGTTCGTCCAGGCTGCGCTGTACGGCGTCCCGGTGCGATCCGGCCGGAGCCTGCCCCTGAGCCGGTGTCGGTAGCGGAGTCCGAGCCGTGGCCGTGGCCGTGGTCGGTGTGACGGCGACCGCGACGGCGCCCAGGATGGCGAGCGTGGCGGCGGCACCGAGCCAGCGGTGCGCCGGAGGTCTTCTCTGCTGAACGGTCATGCGTCCACGCTATGAACGGCAGCGGCGCCGATCGATGGGGTGTACTCGTCTCCCGGTGGTGTAGCTGGCTGTACCCACGGGCGGTCAACGGCGGACGGGACGCCGGTACGCCCGCTGATTGACCCGGGCCGACGGACGGCCGGCCCACAGCCAGAAGACCATCAGGGCCAGACCGCCGGCACCCGTCATGATCACCGCCCACCGGGGAAGCTGGTTCGACACGGGAGGCGGGGCGCACCCGGTGGGTGTGTGGTCGACCGTGATCCGCTGTTGTGGCGGGGGGAGCCGACGCTCCGGAAAGCGGTCGCGCTCGATGCCGCAGATGACCGGTCCGCCGGCCGTGTCGACCTGCAGCACGGCCCGGGCCGGCCGGCCCGTCGTGCCGCGCGCCCGACCGCGGTGGGAATATCGGTTCAGCTCTTCGACGTTGCGGGCTAACGTGATCGCCATGTACGGCACCGTCGGGTTCGCGCGGTCCGCAGGATTCCTCCTGCCGGGCCCCACCGCCGTGTGCCTGGCGAGCGACCGGCTGGCTGCGCTGCTGGTCCAGCCTGGCCGGCTGGATAGCGGCGCGCGAGGCTGACCCTCCTCCCGCACCAGCAGAACCCACGGAGGAGGGTGGCCCGGTTTCCGGTGCCGCCCCGTTCATGTTCTTCCGGCACCGGATGCGCGGTTCTGGCGCGGTCTTTCCCTCTCAGCGGTGTGGCAGCCGCCCGCGTTTGTCGTCCGCCGACCCTGACCATCCATAAAGGACGGTTGCACCATGGCCAAGAGCCAGTTCCTCAGGACCAAGCCGCATCTCAACATCGGCACGATGGGACACGTCGACCACGGCAAGACCACCCTCACCGCCGCGATCACCAAGGTGCTCGCCGACCGGGACCCGGCGGTCAACCGGTTCGTCGCCTTCGACGGCATCGACCGGGCGCCGGAGGAGGTGGCCCGGGGCATCACCATCACGATCGCGCACGTCGAGTACGAGACCGCGACCCGGCACTACGCGCACGTCGACATGCCCGGACACGCCGACTACGTGAAGAATATGATCACGGGGGCGGCGCAGGTCGACGGGGCGATCCTGGTCGTCTCCGCGCTCGACGGGGCGATGCCGCAGACCCGGGAGCACGTGCTGCTCGCCCAGCGGGTCGGGGTGCCGTACCTGGTGGTGGCGCTCAACAAGGCCGACGCCGTGGACGACCCCGAACTGCTCGACCTGGTCGAGTTGGAGGTACGGGAACTGGTCAGCGAGTACGGCTTCCCCGGCGACGAGGTGCCGGTGGTGCGGGTCTCCGCGCTGCGGGCCCTGGAGGGCGACCCGCGCTGGGTACGGTCGATCGCCGACCTGCTCGACGCCGTCGACCGGTACGTCCCGGTGCCGCCCCGGGTGCTCGACCGGCCGTTCCTGATGCCGATCGAGAACGTGCTGACCATCTCCGGACGCGGCACGGTGGTGACCGGTGCGGTCGAGCGCGGCACCCTGCGCGCCGGCGAGCCGGTCGAGGTGGTCGGGCTCGCCCCGACCCTGGGTGCCGTCGCCATCGGGCTGGAGACGTTCGGCCGCTCGCTGGAGTCGGCGCAGGCCGGCGACAACGCCGCCGTACTGCTCCGGGGGGTGAAGCGTGACCAGGTGCAGCGGGGCCAGGTGGTGGCCGCGCCGGGCAGCGTCACGCCGCACCGGCGGTTCACCGCACAGCTCCACGCGCTGACCACCGCCGAGGGTGGCCGGCGCACCCCGTTCCACGCCAACTACCGGCCGCAGTTCTACTTCCGTACCACCGACGTGGTCGGCGCCGTCGACCTCGGCGACCTGCCGCAGGTCAACCCGGGCGACACGGTGACCCTCACCGTCGAACTCGGCAAGCCGATCGCGATGGACGTCGGACTCGGCTTCGCCGTCCGCGAGGGCGGCCGTACGGTCGCCGCCGGCACCGTCACCGCCCTGCTCGACTGAGGTGCGGGGAAGGGGTCCTTTCTCCAGGGGAAGGGCCCCTTCCTGACGTCTGACCGATCTGCCGGGCGGGGCGCTGCAGGGCAACCAGCCGGTCGCCGTCGGCGGTGCGGTAGTAGAGGACGTACCGGCCCGAGCGGCGCCGCTCGACGAGTCGGGCGTCCAGCAGCACCCTGAGGTGCCCACCCACCGAGCCCAGGCCGTGGCCGGTCACGGCGACGAGCTGGGTGGGGCTCATCGGCGACGCCAACCGGGCGAGGATGTCCGCCCGGACCGGACCGAGGAGTCGGACCAGGGCCCGGGGTGGGGCGTTCCGGGCCGGATCGGCCAACAGTCCCGAACACGGGTACACCACCATGTGCCGAAGCGGCTCGTAGGAGCCGACCCAGCCCCGCGGGTTCGTACTCGGGACGAAAAAGAGTTGGGCGCCGACGAGGTCCTGCGGCGGATGGTCGTACGTGTTGATCTGCAGTTGTCCGTCGCCCAGCCAGCGCATCCCCGGCCGCATCCCGTCCAGGGTGGCGGCCCAGCCACCGGAGCTCAGCCGCTGGGTGCGCGACACGATGTCGGCCTGGAACAGCCGTTGGCGGCGGGGCCAGTCCGGTTCGACAACCTGCGTCCACACCCAGCCGAGCAGCTCGGCGGTCCGGTCCGGCAGGTCCGGACCGCACAGTTCGGGTGGTAGGGGCCGGCCGGGCAGCCCGGTCGCCAGATCAGCCCGGGCGACCTCGGGTGGCGTGCTCCGGACCCGTTCGAGCTCGCCCCGGAAATCGCCGTCCACGTCGCTCGGCGGCGTGGTCAGGAAGTCCGGCAGCCACCGTGGCGGAAACGCCGCCTTGACGAACGCCGCGGTGAACGGGTCGGCGGCGAGCCGGGCCCGGTAGGCGGACAGGTGGGCGTCGACCCAGGCCCGCTGGCCGGGCAGGGTCGGATGCCCGTCGAGCTGTTTGAGCGCCGCGACCGTCTCGATCAGGGGTGAGACGGCGAAGCTGCTCTTCGCCAGGATGTCCGTGCCGAGCCGCCAGACTGCCACGTCGCCTCCCGGTAGACCCGCGCGTTTTCACGTGCAGCCGAAAACCTACCGGCGTCGGACAGTGTCCATCGAGACTGCCCGGCATGCGTACGTACCGTGAGCTGTTCCGGGTCCCGGAGTTCCGGCCGCTCTTCCTGGTGGTCTCCGCCCAGGTCGCGGCGAGTACGGTCAACGGGCTCGCCCTCGGCACGCTGGTCTACGCCGGCACCGGGTCGCCGTTGCTGGCCGCGCTCAGCCTGTTCGGGCCCTCGTTCGCCCAGGTCGTCGGCGCCACGACCCTGCTCTCGGTGGCCGACCGGGTACCGCCGCGCGCCGCGCTGGTCACCATCGCGCTGCTGCTCGGTACGAGCGTGCTCGTCCTGGCCGCACCCGGGATGCCGATCGGGGCGATGTTCGTGGTGATCGCCTTCATGGGGCTGGTCGGCTCGATGGGTGGCGGGGTCCGATGGGGTCTGCTCGGCGAGATCCTGCCCGACGGCGGGTACCTGCTCGGCCGCTCGGTGTTCAACATGTCCGTCGGCGCCATGCAGATCAGCGGATTCGCATTGGGCGGCGTCCTGCTCACGTTCGCCAGCCCTCGACGGGTGCTGTTGATCGGCGCCGGGCTCTACCTCACCGCCGCGCTCGTCGCCCGGTTCGGGCTCAGCCGCCGGGCGCCGCGTTCCGTCGGCCGACCGTCGGTCCGCCGGACCTGGCAGGTGAACGTCACGCTCTGGTCCGACCCCGCCCGCCGGTACGTCTACCTTGCCCTCTGGGTGCCGAACGGGCTTGTCGTCGGTTGTGAGGCGCTCTTTATCCCGTACGCTCCCGGGACCGCCGGAGTGCTGTTCCTGTCCGGGGCGCTCGGGATGCTGGTCGGGGACACCGTCGTGGGCAGGTTCGTGCCCCCGCACTGGCGGTCGCGGCTGGTCACCCCGTTGCAACTGCTGCTCGGGGTGCCGTACCTGCTCTTCGCCCTGCCCCTCCCGCTGCCGGCCGCGGCGCTCGCGGTCGCCGCCGCCTCGGCCGGCTTCGGCGGCGGGGTGCTGCTCCAGCAGCGGCTCGTCGACCTGACCCCGAGCGAGGTACGGGGCCAGGCGCTCGGCCTGCACTCCTCCGGGATGCTGACCATGCAGGCGGTGGCCGCGACGCTGGCCGGCGCGCTCGCCCAGTGGCTGTCCGCGTCCGGCGCGATGGTCACGATGGCGGTGTTGTCGCTGCTGGTAACCCTGCTGCTCCGGCCGAAGCTCCGGTTCCGCCGGCCGGTCGACGTCCGGCCGCCGGCCGACCCGGTGGCTGACCCGGTGGGCTCGCCGCTCAACTAGTCTGTGGGGTCTGCCGGGAGGGAAGTGTGATGGGGGTCGAGCGGCCGTGGACGGTCGTCCTGGCCATCGGCCTGGCCGCCGTGCCGCTCGGCCTGACCGGCTGCGGGCTGGACGACCCGGTCCGGCGGGAACCGGAGCAGTCGGCGCGACCGGCACCGACAACACCCGGCGAGAACGGGGCCGAGCGGGCCCGGGCCCGGGTGCAGGCGTACCTCGACGCGATGAGGTCGAAGAACGTCGACGCCGGGCGCGCCCAGCTCTGCGCCCCGATGCACGCCGCCTTCGACGCGGCCGCGACCACTCCGAACGGGGACTTCGCCGGACACTTCACCGTCTCCACCACCGAGATCGTCGATATCCGGGCCACCGGTCCGGACCAGCCCGACCAGGAGGTCAGCACCTCCGCCACGGTGAAGGTCGGCGACCAGACCAGGTCAATCACGATCCTGTTCACGGTGGCCCGGGCCGGCGGCCAGTGGTGCATCGCCCAGGAGGTGCCGGGTGGGCGCACCGCGGGCCCGTCCGGCGCTGCCACCCCGGCCGGGTGATGTCGGCTTCGTCACGGAGGGTGGAGCTCCCACGAAGCGGACCGGGCCGACCTCGGGCAGTGGTTGACACCGGCTCGCCGTAGGCTTGCCGCATGCGCCAAGAGTGGCATCAGCTGAGCTACCCCGCGGTGGGCAGTACCGCGCTGCAGACCAGTCGTCCGACCGTCGACTCCGTCGAGGACGAGGCCCTGGGGCTGGACCGGTGGCGGGACCTGCCGCGGGCGCAGACGCCACCCTGGCCGGACCCGACCGCGGTCGACGAGGTCAGCAAGGTCCTGCAGAACGTGCCGTCGGTCGTCGCGCCGTACGAGGTCGACCAGCTCCGGCAGCGGCTGGCCCTGGTCTGTGAGGGCCGGGCGTTCCTGCTGCAGGGCGGCGACTGCGCCGAGACCTTCGTCGACAACACCGAGAGCCACCTGCTGGCCAACGCCCGCACGCTGCTGCAGATGGCCGTGGTGCTGACGTACGGGGCGTCCCTGCCGGTGATCAAGGTGGCCCGGGTCGCCGGTCAGTACACCAAGCCGCGCTCGCTGCCGACCGACGCGCGCGGGCTGCCGGCGTACCGGGGCGACATGATCAATTCGCTCGACCCGGTGGCGGAGGCCCGGGTCGCCGACCCGCAGCGGATGATCCGGGCGTACGCCAACTCGGCCGCCGCGATGAACATGCTCCGCGCCTACCTCGCCGGCGGCCTCGCCGACCTGCACGCCGTGCACGACTGGAACAAGGACTTCGTCCGCAACTCCCCGGCCGGCGAACGCTACGAGGCGATCGCCCGGGAGATCGACCGGGCCCTCGCGTTCATCCGCGCCTGCGGGATGACCGACGAGGAGGCGCTGCGGACGGTCACCCTCTACTGCTCGCACGAGGCGCTCGCCCTGGAGTACGACCGCGCGCTGACCCGGGTCTCCGACGGTCGGCCGTACGGGCTCTCCGGCCACTTCCTCTGGATCGGCGAACGGACCAGGCAGCTCGACGGGGCGCACATCGACTTCATTTCCCGGATCGTCAACCCGATCGGGGTCAAGCTCGGGCCCACCACCACGCCGGACGAGGCGATCGAGCTCTGCGAGAAGCTGAACCCGGACAACATCCCCGGTCGGCTCACCCTGATCAGCCGGATGGGCAACAAGCTGGTCCGGGACGTACTGCCGCCGATCGTGTCGAAGGTCACCGCCGCCGGCGCGAAGGTCGTCTGGCAGTGCGACCCGATGCACGGCAACACCCACGAGTCGTCGAACGGCTACAAGACCCGGCACTTCGACCGGATCGTGGACGAGGTGCTCGGCTACTTCGAGGTGCACCGGGGACTGGAGACCCACCCCGGCGGCCTGCACGTCGAGCTGACCGGCGAGGACGTCACCGAGTGCCTCGGCGGCGCCCAGGCGATCGAGGACATCCACCTGCCGGACCGCTACGAGACCGCCTGCGACCCCCGACTCAACACCCAGCAATCACTTGAACTGGCCTTCCTGGTAGCGGAGATGCTTCGTGGCTGACAACAACGCCGTCCGTCCGGTCGACCTGCGGTCCGACACCGTGACCCGACCCACCGCCGGGATGCGGGCGGCGATGGCCGAGGCCGAGGTCGGCGACGACGTGTACGGCGAGGACCCGACCGTCAACGCGCTGGAGGCCGAGGTCGCCGCGCTGTTCGGGCACGAGGCGGCGCTCTTCGCCCCGACCGGCTCGATGGCCAACCAGATCGCCCTGCAGGTGCTCGTGCCGCCCGGCAACGAACTGCTCTGCGACGCGGACGCGCACGTGGTGACGTACGAGGTCGGGGCGGCCGCGGCGTACGGCGGCATCTCCTCGCGGACCTGGCCCGCCGTCGGCGCCGACCTCGACCCGGACCTGATCGCCTCGATGGTCCGGCCGGACGGCTACCACGCGGTGCCGACCCGGGCGATCGCGGTCGAACAGACCCACAACCGGGGCGGCGGCGGGGTCATCCCGCTCGCCACCCTGGGCGAGCTGCGCCGAACCGCCGACCAGGCCGGCCTCGGCCTGCACTGCGACGGCGCCCGGATCTGGCACGCGCACGTCGCGGACGGGGTGCCGCTGGCCAGCTACGGCGAGCTTTTCGACACCATGTCGGTCTGCCTCTCCAAGGGGCTCGGCGCCCCGGCCGGCTCGCTGGTGATCGGCAGCGCCGAGAAGATCGCCCGGGCCCGGGTGGTCCGCAAGCGGATGGGGGGCGGGATGCGCCAGGTCGGCGTGCTCGCCGCCGCCGGCCGGTACGCGCTCCGGCACCACGTCGACCGGCTCGTCGAGGACCACGACCGGGCGGCCCGGCTCGCCGAGGCGCTCGCCCCGTTCGGGGTGTTGGCCGGTCCGGTCCGGACCAACATCGTCCCGCTCGACCTGACCAAGTGCGGATTCGACGCTCCCACGCTGGGCGCGGCCGCCCGGGAGAAGGGTGTCCTCGTCTCGGTGCTCGGTCCGCGTACCGCCCGGCTGGTCACCCACCACGACCTGGACGACGCCGGGGTGGAACGGGCGGTCGAGGTGCTCACCGGGATCTTCCGCGGCTGACCGCTCCGGTCGACCGGGCGGGGCTCACCCGACTACCGGCATGGGGCCGGTCAGCGGCCGTCCCGGCTGAAGTGCTGGTAGTCGGGTGATCGGAACTCGCCGCCCCAGTGCCAGCCGGCCGCTGCGAACGCCTCGACCAGAACGCCGCCCGGGGCGGCCATCCCGGGCCGCTGCCCGGCCCGGTCCGTGTACGCCGTCCCAGCCGGTGGCAGCACCTGGCTCTCGATCAGGTACGGGTTCTCCACCGGGTTGACGTCGACCGCCGTCCCGTACGCGTGCTCGGACCACTTCGCCGGACCGGTGGAGACGACCGGGCGGCAGTTGAAGGCGGAGGTGTTGTCGTCGGCCATCGACCGGTCGTCGCTGCCGCCGTACGCGTCGACCGGCTGCATGCGGCGGATCGGGAACTGCGACTGGTACAGGTCATGGAAGATCGTGATCACGTCGGAGACGACCGACTCGTGGACGACGATGGTGCCGATCCGGGACCCGCCGTCGAAATCCCGGTAGCTCAGTCGTACCCGTCGGAGCTGCTCCGGTCCGACCGGGCAGCCCGGTCGCCAGCTCTGGCCGAGATCGGCGACGGTGACGGGGGAGACCTCGGAGGCGAAGGCGGCCCCGTCCGTCGTGGTGATCTTGCCGTTGTGTCCCGGGGCCGGTGGGCTGGTGCTCACCACCGCACCCCGGTCGGCGGTCGTGCCCGCCCCGGAGCCGCAACCGACCAGCGCCAGCCCGGGCAGCAGCACCGTGACCAGGGCACGGTACGACCATCGGCGCCGGACGGCGGGCAGTGGTCGGAGGCGTCGCACCGCGGCCACGGTACGCCCCCGGCCCCGCTGCGGGCACCCCGGGCGCCCGACGGACGTGGCCCGGATCATCGCCGGGTACCCGACGGACGTGACCCGGATCATCGTTCCCGGTGCCCGGCGGTGTCGGGGGCACCCGTCAGGGGCGAAGGCGTTTGAGGGTACTGATGTCGTCGGCGTGTCCGAGATGCTGCTCGGTCGGCGTTTCGACGATCACCGGCACCCCGAGGGTCGCCGGATGGGCCAGTAGTTCGGCGAAGGGTGCCTCGCCGATGCTGCCCTTGCCGATCGTCTCGTGCCGGTCCCGGGTCGAGCCGCACGGGTCCCGGGAGTCGTTGGCGTGCAGCAGCCACAGCCGTTCCGCACCGACCGCGCGGACCAGCGCGTCCAGGGTTTCCGTCATGCCGCCCTCGCGGGCCAGGTCGTGCCCGGCCGCCCAGGCGTGGCAGGTGTCGAAACAGACACCGAGCCACGGGTGCCGGTCGACCGCGTCGAGGTAGGGCCCCAGGTGCTCCACCCGGGAGGCCAGTGAACGGCCCCCACCGGCGCTCGGCTCCACCAGCAGCTTCGGGCCACCGGCGGCGGAGGCGGAGTCGAGCAGCGGCAGCAACGACTCACGGACCTGCCGCATCGCCGCCTCGGCGTGGCCGGCGTCGACCGCGCTGCCGGCGTGGAAGACGACTCCGACCGCGCCGATCGCGGCGCCCCTGGTCAGCGCGTGCGCCAGCGTCGCCACCGAGCGTTCGACCGTGGCCGGGGTGGGGGAGCCGAGGTTGGTCAGGAGCGACGCGTGGATGTAGACCGGAACACCCCGTTCGGCGCAGCCGTCCCGGAACGCGGCGTCCTGGTCGGGGTCGCCGGGCGGCAGCGCCCAGCCCCGCGAGTTGCCGACGTAGATCTGGACCGCTTCGGAGCCGGCGGCGTCGACGTACGGCAGGGCGGCCCGGGCCAGCCCACCCGAGGTGGGGGTGTGCGAGCCGATGGGGCGGCTCGGTCGGGCCGGGGTCGCCGGGTGGGCGGTGGTCGGGGTCGGGTCAGAAGCAGGTGATGGCAACTTGGGATCCTGGTGGTACGGGAGTGTTCGGACCGGGGTTCTGTGACCGGACTGGCCCGTTCGGGTTGATCTGCAGCCCACCGACGGTGAGCCCGAGCCCTTCCAGGATCTGCCTCGCCTGCGGACATGGCAAGTTCATCACCGACGGTACGGCGACCAGCGGCGGGCCGTTGCTGACCTTGACCGTGATCTTCGCGCCCGCCTCCACCCCGGCCCCGTCCGACGGGTCCTGGGAGAGCACCTGGTCCTTCGGCTTGTCGGAGTCCTGGGGCTCGACGACGATCTCCAGGCCGAGCTGCTGCAGGATCGTCCGCGCCTCGTTGACGTTCTTGCCGATCAGGACCGGCACGGTGATCGGCGCCCTGCCCTTGCTCACCGTGACAATGATCTCGTCGCCCGCCTCGACCTCGGCGCCGACCTCGGGCTTGACCGAGATCACCACGCCTTCCTGCAGGTTGTCGTCGTACCGGTCGGGGCCGCGCTTCACCTTGAGCCCGGCCTCCTCCAGGTCGAGCTGGGCCAGTTCCAACGCCTTGCCGACCACGTCGGGAACCGGGAAGCGTTCCGGGCCGAGCGAGAGGGTCAGGGTGATCGTGCCGCCCCGGACGATCCGTTCGTCCGAGCCCGGGTCCTGGGCCAGTACCGCGTCCTTGGGGACCTCGTCGTTGTAGCGGGGTTCGGTGAACTCGACCTTGAACCCGGCCCGGTCGGCCCGGGTCTGCGCGTCCGCGCCGGCGAGGTTCACCAGGTTGGGGGTGGCGGTGTAGCGGCCGGCACCGAACCACCAGCCGACGCCGGCGATGACCAGGAGGACCGCCAGCGCGGCGGCACCGACGGCGACCCGGCCGCCCCGGTCGGCCAGCACCCGCTCGCGGAACTCCGCGAACCGCCCGGCGAGACCGGTGGGCGGCGGGGCGGCCCGCCGGCGGTGCGGTGGCGCGGGGCGCTCCCGCTGCTGGTCCGGCAGCCGGGCCCAGGACGGCCGGTCGGCGGGCTGGACCGTCGAGACGACCATCGTGGGCTGCTGCACCACCATGGTCGGCTGCTCCGCCGGCTGGATCTGGCGCAGCACGGTGGTGTTGGCGTTGGCCATGGTGCCGAGATCGTCCCGGACCACCTGCACCTCCGCCTGCAGTGCGCCGGCGTCGGTCGGCCGGGCGCCCGGATCGCGCCGGGTCGCCCGGACGACCAGTTCGTCGAGGACCGGCGGCAGGCCGGGGACCAACGTCGAGGGGCGCGGCACGTCCCGGTCGACGTGCTGCCAGGCGACGTCGACGGCGCGGTCGCCGTCGTACGGGACCCGGCCGGTGAGCATCTCGAAGAGCACGATCCCGGCCGCGTAGACGTCGGTACGGGGGTCGGCCCGTCCGTCGGTGACCAGCTCCGGTGCCACGTACGCGACCGTCGCCATCAGCTGGTTGGCGCCGTCGGTCTCGGAACTCGCCTCGACCGCGCGGGCCAGCCCGAAGTCGGCGACCTTGACGACACTGTCGACCAGGTTCGCCCTACCGCCGCTCGGGGCCTCGGCGACCAGCACGTTCTCGGGCTTGACGTCCCGGTGGACCAGACCGGCGCGGTGGGCGGCGGCGATCGCGGCGAGCATCTGCTCCATGATCGCCAGGGCCTCGCTCGGGTTGAGCCGGCCGCGTTCGGCGAGGATCTCGCGCAGCGTCCGCCCGCGCACGTACTCCATCACCAGGTACGGCAGGCCGGCGTGCGTGCCCTGGTCGTAGACGGCGACCACGTTGGGGTGGGTCAGCCGGGCGATCGTCTTGGCCTCGTCGGTGAACCGTTCGAGGAAGCCGGCGAGCTGCACCTGCGCCGCGTTCGCCTGGTTCGGGTGAATGATCTTTATCGCCACGATGCGGTCGAGGCGCTCGTCGATCGCCGTGTACACGGTCGCCATCCCGCCCCGGGCGACGCGCGCACGGATACGGTAACGCCCGTCGATGAGCGAGTTCAGCAGTGTGTCGGCGACCTGTATGTCCATCGGCACGCAGTCTATGTCTCCAGAGGGTGGCGGCAGAACAGGATGCCACAGCCGACACCGAACGGAAATCCGGAGGGGTGATTCCGGACAGTTCGGTCGGGCTTTCCGGACACTCCGGGCAGCGGGCCGACACGCCGGGACCCGGTCGGGCGCGCCGGTCGGGGAGCCGTCTGGGAACGTCCGGTAGCGACGTGGCAAGGTGATCGGGTGACCGAATCCGTACCCGCCGACGCGCAGCCGACCGAACCGAGCGGTTGGCTGGCCCTCCCGGACGTCGCCGGGCGTCTCGACGTGTCGATCAGCAAGGTGCACCAGATGATCCGCGACCGGGAGTTGCTCGCGGTCCGTCGGGACGGCGTCCGGGTCGTGCCGGCCGAACTGGTGGCCAACCAGACCGTACGCAAACACCTGCCCGGCATCCTCACTCTGCTGCACGACGCCGGGTACGACGACGAGGCCGCGCTTCGCTGGCTCTACCTGCCCGACGACACCCTGCCCGGAACTCCGGCCGACGCCCTCGGCGGTGACCTGGCCCGGGAGGTCAAACGACGGGCCCAGGCGGCCGGGTTCTGAGGCGACGGCGCGCCGATGGGCCACCTCGGCTACCTGGCGGTGCTCGCCGGCTGCCTCGGCTGCGCGCTGTGGCTGGAGCCGGTACTGCGGGTCAACGTGCTGCGCCGCTGGCGGCGCCTGCTGCTGACCCTGCTGCCGGTGGTCGTGGTCTTCGTGCTCTGGGACCTGGCGGCGATCGCCGCCGGACACTGGACGTTCGACCCGGAGCAGACCACCGGCATCCTGCTCCCCGGCGACCTGCCACTGGACGAGGTGCTCTTTTTTGTCGTCGTACCGGTCTGCGCGATCCTCGGGTTCGAGGCGGTCCGGGCGGTACGACGCTGGCCGGCCGGCGACGAGCCGCCGCCCGGTGACCCGCCGCCCGGGGTCGAGCCGTGAGCTACACGGCGGCGGCGCTGCTCGGGGTGGCCGGTGTGCTGCTGGTCGACCTCTTCGTGTTCAGGACCCGACTGGTGCTGCGGCCGGTCTTCTGGGCGACGTACCCGATCATCGTCTTCTTCCAACTCGTCTCCAACGGCATCCTGACCGGTCGACGCATCGTCCGTTACGACCCGGACGCAATCATCGGCTGGCGGCTGGTGTACGCGCCGGTCGAGGACCTGCTCTTCGGGTTCGCCCTGGTCCTGCTCACCCTGGCGATCTGGGTCCGGTTGGGCCGGGCCGGCGTACAACGTGGTCCGGTGGCGGGCGAGGGTGCGCCGCCGCCGTGGTCACGACTCCTGCGACGGCGGGACGCCGACGGGGCCGGAAGCGGCGGGACGCCCGCACCGGCACCGCCCGAGGTCGATCGTCGCGAGGTGTCCTGAGCGCCTGTCTCCTCGGACGGGGTATCGAACCTGGAGCGTTCACGGGCGGTTTCGGCGGGGTAGCGGCGCCCCGGAAGCGCTGAAACCACGGTGAAACCGCCACGATCCGGTCCGGCGGCATGGTCTGCCCATGACGAACATTCCGACCGGACCGGCCATCGCGGTGACCGGCCTGCGCAGGTCGTACGGCAGGCAGGTGGTGCTCGACGGCATCGACCTGCGGGTGCCCGAGGGCACCGTTTTCTCGCTGCTCGGTCCCAACGGCGCCGGAAAGACCACCCTGGTCCAGATCCTGTCGACGCTGATCCGCGCCGACGCCGGCGAGGTCCGTATCTGTGGGCATGACGTGGTCCGCGATCCCGATCGCGTCCGGGCGGCGATCGGGGTCACCGGGCAGTTCGCCGCGGTGGACAACGTCCTGACCGGTGAGGAGAACCTCCTCCTCATGGCCGACCTGTACCACCTGGGTCGGGCCGAGGGGCGGCGACGCGTGGCGGACCTGCTCGAACGGTTCGATCTCGGTGGGGCAGCGAGGAGGCCCGCCGTGGCGTACTCGGGTGGCATGCGGCGCCGGCTCGACCTCGCCATGGGCCTGGTGGGCGACCCTCGGGTGATCTTTCTCGACGAGCCGACCACCGGGTTGGATCCGCGCAGCCGGCGGGACATGTGGCAGATCGTCCGGGACCTGGTCACCCGGGGCGTGACGATCTTCCTTACCACGCAGTACCTCGAGGAGGCCGACCAACTCGCCGACCGGATCGCCCTGCTCGACCACGGCCGGATCGTCGCCGAGGGCACCCCGGCCGAGCTCAAGCGGCGGGTGCCGGGCGGGCACGTCGAGCTGCGGTTCGCCGACGACCGTGCGCTGACCGCGGCCGCCGCGATCCTGGACGTCGCGCCGGATCCCACCGACGAGTCGCTGGTCCTGCGGGTGCCCGGCGACGCCGGCGTCCGCCCGCTCAAGGCCCTGCTCGACCGCCTCGACGCCGCCGCGCTCGAGGTGGACGGGCTGAGCGTCCATAGCCCCGACCTCGACGACGTGTTCTTCGCCCTGACCGGCCGGCCCGCCACGGCCACCGCATCCGCCGGCCCGGCGACCGTCCCACTTCCGGCCCCGAGAGGGTGACCACACCATGACCATGATGACCCTGGCCGTCCGCGACTCGGCCACCATGTTGCGCCGCCAGCTGCGGCACATGTCGCGCAAACTGCCCACGATGCTGATGCTGCTCGCCGTACCGATCATCTTCCTGATGCTCTTCGTCTACGTGCTCGGCGGCACGCTCGGCGACGGCATCGGCGGCGGCTCGGGCGGCCGCGCCGCCTACGTCAACTACGTCACACCCGGGATCCTGCTCATCACGATCGCCGGTGCCGTCCAGGGCACCGCGATCGCGGTGGCGATGGACATGACGCAGGGCATCATCGCGCGGTTTCGGACCATGGCGATCGCGCGGGTGTCGGTGCTGACCGGGCACGTGCTGGGCAGCGTGCTGCAGACCCTGCTCCAGCTCGCCGTCGTCCTCGGTGTGGCCGTGCTCGTCGGCTTCCGGCCCGACGCGACCGCGACCGAGTGGCTGGCGACCGCCGGAGTCCTCACCGCGACGACGTTCGCCCTGGTGTGGCTGGCCGTGGCGATGGGCCTGGCAACGAAGACCGTCGAGGCGGCGAGCAACCTGCCCATGCCCCTGCTCCTGCTGCCCCTTTTCGGCAGCGGATTCGTGCCCACCGACTCGCTGCCGGCCGGGCTGCGATGGTTCGCCGAGTACCAGCCGTTCACGCCGATCATGGAGACGCTGCGCGGCCTGCTCCTTGGTACGCCGAGCGGCGACAGCGGGGTGCTCGCACTCGGCTGGTGCGCACTGATCACCCTGGTCGGCTACCTGTGGGCGAAGTGGCTCTACAACCGGGACCGCACCCGCTGATCTGTTCCTCGGCCCGGGCCCGGCGGTTCGTCGGGTCCGGGCCCGCGTCGGGTCCGGCAGTGACCAGCTCCGGTGCCGCGTACCCGTCACCCGGGTCTCGGCGCCCGACCGGCGGTCGGGCGGTCGCCTCCCGGCCAGTGCGGCGCTGGCGCAGCAGGTGCAGCGCCGCCGCGCGGATCCCGGCCCGGTCCAGGCCGGCGTAGGACGACACCGCCTCGTCGTACGCCACCCGGTCGGCCTGCTCGGCGTCGGCCCGGACCACCGTCGCCGACATCGTCGGTTGGAAGATGCGCTGGAACCGGAAGCGTTCGGCGAGCGCGATCATCCGGGCTGCCGACCGCGCCAGGGCCGGGTCACCGGTCTGTCGGGCACGCGCAAGGTCCGCCATGGCCGTGGCCAGCAGCAGGGTGCCGCAGATCGGCTGTTCGACCAGGTACGGCGGTGGGTCGACCAGCGGATTCGTCAACAGGTCGGTGAGCAGCCCGGGCAGCGCGTCGGCGACCTCGGCGACGAGGTCGAGCCGGCCGTGCCGGGCGTGCGCGACGACGGCCACCGACCGGGCCTCGACCACCCACGGATCCAGATTGAGCCGGAGACCCGGGGCGGCGGTGCCGCCCTCGTCGCGGACCTGGTCGACGACCCGGCGCCAGAGCCGCAGGGCGGCCTCCACCTCGCCACGGGCGAGCAGCACCTCGCTCCGGATGGCGAGGTCGTAGCCGACCGTTCTGGTCTCCTCGTCGTCGAACGTGACCTGGGTGAGTCCGTCCAGCCACCGTTCGGCCTCGACGGTGTCGCCGAGCTGCAGGTTGGCCAGCACGAGCCAGGCCCGGACCCCGACCGTGTCGACCCGGGCGCCGAGTCGCCGCAGCAGCGGTAGCGCGGCGAGCAGATGGTCGCGGGCCTCCGTACCCTTTTCGGCTCGCAGGCAGAGTTCGGCGACCCTGCCGTGGCCGAGCGAGCGCGGCCACGGCAGGTCCCGGTCGGTGAAGAGGTCGAGCGCCCGCCGGGCCGTCTTCAACGCCGCGTCGACGTCACCGGCGGCCTCCCAGTGGTAACTGGCGACCATGTTCGCGGCGCCGGCCAGCAGCGGCTCGGCGCTGTCGCACAGCTGGTACAGCTCCGCGGGGTCGCCCAGCGCACGGATCACCCAGCCGACCGCCCGGACCACCGTGTCCGGCCGGGCCAGACCGAGCCGACGCAGCGCGACGGCTGCCCGTACCGGCCGCGGCCCCTCGGAACTGAACGTGTACAGCACGGCCATGGTCAGGGCGGTCCGGGTCGTCTCGACGAGGGCCGGCTCGGGTCGGTAGTGCGACAGCGGCCGAGAGACCTGCCGGATCAGCGTGGTGAGCCGTGGAAAGTTCGACTGGAGGGTCCACAGACCGCCGAGGACCGCGGCGACCGCCGCGACACCCGCCCGGTCGTCGCGATCGAGGGCCAGCCGGAGTACGTGGAGCAGGTTCTCCTGTTCCGCACGGATCACAGCCGCGGTGTGGTGGGCGTCGGGACCCAGCAGGTTCGCGTGGTGGGCCACGCCGAACTCCCGCCCCCACCGCAGGAACGCGGTCGTCACCTCGTCGCCCTCACCCGCGGCCGCCAGGCGCGCCGCGCTGAACTCCCGGACCGTCTCCAGCATCCGCAGCCGGGTACCCGACGGGGTGTCGAACACCTTGATCAGCGAGTGGTCGACCAAGTGTTCGAGGACCATGAGCACGTCCACCTCGGACGCGGTCGTGGGCAGCGAGCCGAGCAGCAGACGGGCGGCGTCGGTGGTGAACCCGTCGGCGAACACGGACAGCGCGCGCATCGCCGCCCGGCCAGCCGGGTCCAGCAGGTTCCAGCTCCAGTCCACGACCGCGTGCAGCGTGTGGTGACGGCGGGGCGCGTCCCGGGTACCGCCGCGCAGCAGGCCGAACCGGTCGTCGAGCCGCCGGGCGAGTTCCGCCACCGACATGATGCGGACCCGCGCGGCGGCCAGTTCGACCGCGAGGGGCAGCCCGTCGAGATGGCGGCACACCTCCTCCACGGCCGCCGTGGGCAGGTCGACGCCCGGCCGCGCCGCCCGCGCCCGCTGCCCGAACAGCTCGACGCTCGTCGCCAGGCTCAGCTCCGGCAACTGGTGGACCGACTCCGACGACAGCCCCAGCGGCATCCGGCCGGTGGTGAGGATCCTCAGCTCGCCGGTCATCGCCACCAGGGAAAGGACCAGGTCGGCGGCGCCGGCGACGACGTGCTCGCAGTTGTCCAGCACCAGCAGGGCCGGGCCGGTGGCGAGCGCGGCCGCGATGGCGGCCCTGACCCCGGCGTTGCCCGCGACGTGCCCGACCACGCCCGGCGCCCGCTGCCCGACCACGCCGAGGGCGGTCGCCACCTCGCGGGCCACGTCGTCGTCGGAGACGATGCCGGCGAGCGGTACGAAGGTCACCGTCGGCACCTCGGCGCGGCGGGCGATGACGTTGGCGAGCCGGGTCTTGCCGAGACCGCCCGGCCCGACGATCGAGGTCACCCGGGAGGTACGCAGCAGTGCTTCCACGGCGGCGACGTCGTCGTCTCGGCCGAGCAGCGGGTTGGGCTCGTACGCGACGCCCTGCCGGACTGACGGCAGCACGCCCTGGAGCAGCCGCCGGTACTCGGCCTGCAGCGACGCCCCCGGATCGGCGCCGAGTTCGTCACGCAGTGTCCGCCGGTAGGTGTCGTAGCGGGCCAGCGCGGTGGCCGGCCCGACCGTCGCCGCCTCGCAGCGCAGCAGCTCGACCAGCACCTCCTCGTCACGCGGGCGCTCGACGGCCAGTTCGGCGAGCAGGTCCGCCGCCTCGGCCGGCCGGTCGAGACGGGCGAGGGCGAGCGCGCGGGCGCGGACCAGCGTGCGGTAGGTGACGCGCCGCTCCGCCCGCAACGCGGTGACCGGGCCGTCGGCCTCGTCGACCGGGCCGGGCTCGGCGCCACCCCAGAGGGCCAGGCCGGCGTCGGCGTGTGACAGTGCGGCGGCGTGGTCACCGGCACGCGAGCACCGGGCGGTGGCCGCCGCCCGGATCAGCATCGCCGAGCTGTCGACCTGGTCCTCGGTCAGCGTCAGCCGGTAACCGGTCGGGGTCCGGGCGATCACGTCGGCGCCGAGCTGGGACCGTGCCCGGGAGACGAGAACCTGCAGCGCCTTGGGCGGATTCTCTGGCTGCTCGTCCGGCCAGAGCCCCTCGATCAGCCGCCCGCTGCCGCAGCCCATGCGCAGGTCAGCGGCGAGCAGGGCGATGAGGTCCTGGAGCCGTGGACCCGCGACCTCCCGGCCCCGGAAGGAGAACCGCGACAGCAGGACGAGATCGGGGGACACGGTACGAGAGTACTGATCCCGCACCGCACCACGATCAGCGAAAACGGCCCGCCGCCGGCGGTGCCGGCGGCAGTTCCACGAGTCGGGCGACCGGCCGTCCCGCTCCGGGCGTACGCCGTGCCGGTCCGCCTCCGCTCTCCCCGGAGTCAGGGCGGCAACGAGCGCCCGGCGGCCCGCCTCCGTCGCGACCACGCCCGATAGCCGAGGACGGCGAGCACCACCACGAGCAGCACGTCGAAGAGCGCGCCGGGCAGCTTGCTGAGCACCGCCAGCCCCAACCCGTCGGGCAGGACCAGGAGGCTGGCCAGCACCACCAGGCCGGCGGCCCGACGGATCCACCGCCGGTCCGACAGACCCGCCGCGAGCACGGTGACGGCGGTCAGGGCGTACCAGGGGTAGAACACCGGGGAGAGCAGCGCGAGTGCCGTGAAGGCCAGGCCGGTCGCGACCACCACCCGGCGGCGGGCCGTCGGAGCCGGCGCCGAGGTCGCCGACCAGGCCCGGACAAGCAGGACGACGACCGTCGTGGCCAGCGCGACCAGCCCGAGCAGTCGAGCCACCCGGACCGCGAGGTCGAACGCCCCGGAGGCACCGGCCAGCCGCAGCAGGTAGCCGGCCGCCATGCCCAGCCCGGTCGGCAGCGACGTCCACTGCACCAGCCGGCCGGTGTCGGTGAGCGCGTCGAGCCAGCCCAGGTCGAGCCCGGTGGCCAGACTCAGCCCGGCGAAGGCGCCGACGCCACCTGCCACCACCACCGCCCCGCCGGTGGCGACCGTGCCGACCGGCGTCACCCCCGCAGGCCGGGCCCGACCGGCCGTCGGCTCAGCGGCCGCCGTCCGGGGTGTGCCGAGCAGGACGACAAACGGCAGCGCCAGCACCGCCGTGACCTTGACCGCGACCGCCAGCCCCAGCAGTACCCCGGCCCCGCCGAGCGCCGCGGTTCTGGCGGTGGTCGCCCCGCCTGACAGGCTCAGCCAGAGCGCTGCCGACACCAGGCCCACCATCAGGGCGTCGTTGTGCACCCCGGACACCGCGTGGATCATGACCAGCGGCGAGAGCAGACCGAGCCACGACGCCCGCACCGGATCGACACCGCAGGCCCGGGCGAGCCGGGGCAGGCAGCCCGCGACCAGCAACAGACCGGCCAGCGCCACCACCCGGAGCAGTACGACCGCGATCAGTAGCTGGGTGTCGGTGGACGCGGCGGCCAGGCGGGCGAGGGTGACCACCCCGCCGGAGGTCACCACCGCCAACGGCCCGTACGGGGTCGGGGTCTGCCGCCACAACCCGGGCACCGCGTCCGACCAGACGCATCCGCCCGGCAGCACTCCCATGCTGTACGGGTCGACGCCGTCGCGCCACAGCGCACCCTGACAGGCGTACGCGTAGGCGTCCCGGCTCCCGGTCGGTGGTGCGAACAGCAGGGGAGCCGCCCACAGCAGGCCGGTGCCGAGCAGGTGACGGAGCCGTACCGTCCCCGGTGGCAGTGCGACGAGGTGCGCGCCGAGGCGCCACCAGGCGGTGGCGAGGACGGCCAACCCGACCAGCCAGCCGGCGAGCCCCCACCAGTAGCTGGCCGGCGCGGTCACCGCACCGTTCGGCAGGACGGCGGCGTCGGCGTCGCCCGCCGGCAGCGCACCCGCACCGTACGCGCCCGCCGTCATCAGGACGGTGCCGGCGAGCCCGGTCAGCCGGAGCCGGGCAAGACGGTCCCGGGCAGGCACGCCTTCGATCCTCGCACGGGAGCGACCGCCGGACCCGGGTGTCGGGGAAGGCCCCTTCCCCGACCAGACGGGTCCTTCCGGACAGCTCAGTCCTTGCGGCGGGTGGCGACCACGGCCAGGTCGACCAGGACCTCGCGGGCCTCGGGTTCGAGTGCGACGCCGTGCAGGGCGGCGAGTGCGGTGTCGGTCAGCGCGGCGATGCGCCGCTCGGTGCGGTCCAGGGCGCCGCTGGCCGTGATCACCTCGCGGAGCGCGTCGACGCCGGACGGATCGAGGTCGGGGTCGCCGAGCCGGCTGCCGAGCAGTTCCCGCCCGGTCGCGTCGGTGGCCTCGAAGGCGGCGGCGATCAGATAGGTGCGCTTGCCCTCCCGAAGGTCGTCGCCGGCCGGCTTGCCGGTCTGCCCGGGGTCGCCGAACACCCCGAGTACGTCGTCCCGGAGCTGGAACGCCTCGCCGAGCGGCAGCCCGTACCCGGAGTAGGCGTCCCGGACGGCGGCGGGCGCGTCGGCCAGCGCGGCGCCGAGCAGCAGCGGACGCTCGACGGTGTACTTCGCGGACTTGTACCGGGCGACCTTGCTGGCCCGCTCGACCGAGGTGTCCCGGCTGGCCTGGGCGAGTACGTCCAGGTACTGCCCGATGGTCACCTCGGTGCGCATCTCGTCGAAGACCGGCCGGGCCCGGCTGACCACCACCGGGTCGAGGCCGCTGCCGTGCAGCAGTTCGTCGGACCAGACCAGGCAGAGGTCGCCGAGGAGGATGGCGCTGGCGTCACCGAAGCCGGCCGGGTCGCCGGCCCAGCCCGCCGCCCGGTGCCGGGCGGCGAACCGGCGGTGGATGGACGGCTCACCGCGCCGGGTGTCGGAGCGGTCCATCAGGTCGTCGTGGATCAACGCGCTCGCCTGTACGAACTCCAGCGCGGCCAACCCGCTGACGATGTTGTCGGAGTCGGGGCCGCCGGCGGCCCGGTAGCCCCAGTAGCCGAACGCCGGCCGGAGCCGCTTGCCCCCGCCGAGCACAAACGCCTCCAGCGCGTCGGCGACCGGGGCGAGTCCGTCGTCGACGTCGGCCATCCAGGCACGCTGGGTGGCGAGGAAGCTGGCCAGGGCGGCGTCGACCCGCCGGCGGAGGTCAGCGCGGTCCACCGGTGGGATGGGGTCGGGTTCGGTCACGCCCTGACGCTAGTGGATCGCCGGATCGGGCGTGTCGCGGCAGGCCTCCGCGGTTCCGTCGGGGTCGGGGGCCCGCTGCTGACCGGCGGCCGGGTGTCCGGCGGAAACGGACACCGGGCCCGTACGGTGCGGGAAAGGGCGGGAGGGACCTTCCGAACCGGTAGAGTCACCTCGTGGCGCTCGGTCTCCCCTCCGTACTCCCCGACTCGCAGCCGTCGATCGGGGACCTGGTCCGTGGTTCCGGACCCACCTTCTCGTTCGAGTTCTTCCCGCCGAAGACGGAGAAGGGCGAGCGGCTGCTGTGGCAGGCGATCCGCGAGTTGGAGTCGCTGCGTCCGTCGTTCGTCTCGATCACCTACGGTGCCGGTGGTTCGACCCGGGACACCACCGTCTCGGTGACGGAACGGGTCGCCACCGAGACGACCCTGCTGCCGATGGCACACCTGACCGCGGTCAACCACTCCGTCGCCGAACTGCGGCACGTGATCGGACGGTTGGCCGGGGCCGGGGTGCGTAACGTCCTCGCGGTGCGGGGGGACCCGCCGGGCAACCCCACCGGGGAGTGGATCGCGCACCCCGAGGGCGTGCGGTACGCCGAGGACCTGGTCCGGCTGGTCCGCGAGTCGGGCGACTTCAGTGTCGGCGTCGCCGCCTTCCCGTACAAGCATCCCCGCTCGCCGGACATCACCACCGACACCGAGTACTTCGTCCGCAAGTGTCGGGCCGGTGCCGACTTCGCGATCACCCAGATGTTCTTCGACGCCGACGAGTACCTCCGGCTGCGGGACCGGGTCGCGGCCGCCGGCTGCGACACGCCGATCCTGCCCGGGGTGATGCCGGTGACCCAGATCGGCACCATCGAACGCTCCGCGCAGCTTTCCGGGGCGCCGTTCCCGTCCGCGCTCGCCGCCCAGTTCGAACGGATCGCCGACGATCCGGAGGCGGTCTACCGGCTCGGCATCCAGCAGGCCAGCGAGATGTGTCGGCGACTGCTCGACGAGGGCGTGCCGGGTATCCACTTCATCACCCTCAACCGGTCCACGGCGACGCGGGAGGTCTGGCAGAACCTCCAGGTCGGAGTCCGGGCGTGAGATCGGCGACCGCGCCCCGGGCGCGACCCCGGGTGCCGTCCGACGGTTGAGCCAGAGGTGGGCAACCGGTTGACCTGGGACGAGTACGCCGTCAAGTGGGCACGGCTGCACGGCGGCTTCGACCCCCGGATGGCGACCACCTCGGTACGGCGCTGGCTGCGGATGTCGTACGTGCTGGGTTGTGTCCTGGCCCGGCTGCGGGTGTCGCCGACCGCGGTGACGGTGGTCGGCGTCCTGCTCTGTGTCGGTGTCCCGGTGACCATCGCCCGGACTCCCACCGGCGCGTTCGGCCCGGTGCTCGCCGCCGTCCTGGTGCTGCTCGCGTCGGTCGCGGACAGCATCGACGGGGCGGTCGCGGTGGTCACCGGCCGGACGACCCGCCTCGGCTACGTCTACGACTCGCTGGCCGACCGGGTCGGTGAGGTCGCCTGGCTGGTCGCATTCTGGCTGCTGGGAGCCCCGGGCGGGCTGGTGGTGACCGCCGGGGCGCTGTCCTGGCTGCACGAGTACACCCGGGCCCGGTCCGTCTCGGCGGGGATGAAGGAGATCGGCACCGTCACCGTGGGAGAGCGGCCGAGCCGGGTCAGCATCGCCGTGGTCGGCCTGCTGGTGGCCGGACTGGCCCGGCTGGTCATGCCGGAGCTGGCGGCCGGCACGATCACGCTGGCCACCGCGATCTGGGTGCTGCTCGGCATCTTCGGAATGGTCCAACTGCTCTCGGTGGTCCGTCGTTCCCTGGACCGCACCGAGCCGACCGGTAACCAGACGGCGACCAGGCAGCCCGGAGCGACCGGCCCGGAGCCGACCCGACCGGGGTCGGTCGGCCCGGGAGCGGACCCGGCGACGGCCCGCCCGGGGCCGGGCGGTCCGACGACGGCCGCGGAGGCGGCCCGCCGCGAGTCGATCGGTCGGGCGGCTCCGGCCGGCCGGGAACTGGTCCGCCGGGAGCCGACCGAGGTGGAGGTGACCCCGCGGGAACCGGGCGGGCCCGAACCGCCCGGCACCCTCCGCTGACCCCTCGCGACTGGTGGACAGCCGCTCAGCCGGGGCCGATCCGGTCGGCGACGATCTGGGCGGAGAGGGTCACCATCGGCAGGCCGCCGCCGGGGTGGGTGGAGCCGCCGACCAGGAACAGCCCGTGCACCGGTCCCCGGTTCGACGGCCGGAGCAGGCCGCCGGTGCTGCCGTGGATCGCCCCACCCGGTGCACCGGCCGTGCCCGCCAGGTCGGCCGGGGTACGCACCTCCCGGAAGACCAGCCGGTCCCGTACGTCGACCCCGCGCGCGGCCAGCACGTCCAGGACGTGGTCGGCGTAGGCGTCCGCCAGTCCCGGGCGCCGCCAGTCGATCCCGCCCAGCGTGCGGCTCTGCCGGGCCGCGTTGACCAGCACGAACCACGCCTCGTGCCCGGCCGGCCGGCCGGTCGGGTCGGCGGGGGCGCTGACGAAGACGGTCGGGTCGGGCACCGGCCGGGCCGGTACACCCCGGCCCGGATCGCCGAAGACCGCGTCGAACTCGGCGTCGTAGTCGGTGGGGAAGAAGACGTTGTGGTGGGCGAGTCCGGACTCGCCGCGTACCCCGAGCAGCAGGACAAAACCCCCCAGGCTCCGGTCGGCGAGCCGGGTCAGCCGGTCGGGGGTCGGCAGCAGGTCCCGGTAGAGGGTCAGCGCGTCCACGTTGGCCACCACCACGTCGGCCGGTACCCGGGTACGGCCGAGCCGTACCGCGTGCACCCGCCCGCCGGCCGCGTCGATCCCGGTGACCGTGGTGCCGGTCGCCACCACGACCCCGAGGTCGAGGCAGCGGGAGAGCAGCGCGTCGGCGAGTGTGCCGAGCCCGCCACGTGGATACCAGGCGCCGAAACGCAGCTCGGCGTAGGGGATCGCGACCAGGGCGGCCGGTGCCCGGCGCGGGTCGGCCCCGGTGTACGTGGCGTACCGGTCCAGCAGCATCCGCAGCCGGGGATCCCGCAGGTGCTGTCGGCCCAGCCCGCGCAGGGTCCGGCCGGGCGCGATCGCGGCCAGGTCCGGCAGCCGCCAGGCCAGCCGGGTCAGCGCCAGCGGCGAGTCGACGGCGGTGCGCAGCACGTCCCGCCAGGAGGCGTCCCAGACCCGTCCGGCCCGCCGCCACAGGCGCTGCCAGTCCCGGGCCGCCGGTTCGCCGAACGCGGCGCCGATCCGGGCCGCGAAGACGGCCGGGTCGGGGCAGGAGTCGAGCACGGTCGCCGGCGCGTCGGAACCGCCGTGCGCCGCCGGGAAGTGGTGTCGGACGATCGGATCGAGCGGGATCAGGTCGAGGTACTCGTCGAGTTTCGCGCCGGTCGCCTCGAACAGGTCGGCGAAGACCCGTGGCAGGGTGAGCAGGCTCGGGCCGGTGTCGAAGTGGAACGTCCCGACCTCGGTCTCCCGTTGGTACCGGCCGAGTTTGCCGCCGACCACCTCGGCACGTTCGTAGACGGTGACCTCGTGCCCGAGGGCTGCCAGCCGGGCCGCGGCGGCCAGACCACCCACTCCGGCGCCGACCACGACCACCCGCGCCACGAACCGTCCGCCTCCTCCCCGCCCCGCTGGTGTCCGCTGTCTCCGAGCGGCGGCTCAGCGCACCGGGCGTCCCCGCCAGCGCAGCCGTCCCCGCCTCCGCAGATGGTACGACCGTACGGTCAGCCAGCAGAGGAGCACGACCGACAGTGGGTGTGCCAACCCGTCCGGCCACTGCCGGCCGCCGGTCGCCCGGGCGGTGAGCAGCCGCCCGGTGACCCCGAACAGGTAGCCGGCCAGTCCGCCCAGGGCCGCCGTGGCCGACCCGGCCAGCGCCGCCCCGATCGCCAGCAGCGGCGGTACCGCGTACAGCAGCAGGAGCAGCAGGAGGACGGCGGCGGCGCCGACGGGCGGGCCGAATGCGGCCCACAGCGACTTGCCGTAGCCGTCCCGCAGCTCGGACCAGGACCGGTACATCCGGCAGTCGGCCAGCGTCGACCCGTCGGCGAGGGCGATCCGGCCGCCGGAGCGTTTGACCGCCCGGGCCAGTTCGATGTCCTCCAGGATCCGGTCCCGGACCGCCGTGTGCCCGCCGGCCCGCCGGTAGCCGGCCCGGTCCAGCACCAGGAACTGGCCGCCGGCCGCCGCCAGGCTCGGCCGGGCCGACCGTTCCATCACCCGCAGCGGCAGGAAGGTCAGCCAGAGCCACTGCAGCAGCGGTTGGACCAGTCGCTCGGCCGCCGACCCGGTGACGATCCGGGGGTACGGCGACAGCAGCGTCGCGGAGGCCGTCCGCAGGGCCGCCACCGCCGCCGCCACCGCGTGCGGGGCGAGCACCACGTCGGCGTCGACGAAGACCAGCACCGTCGCCGCCGGCCCGGCCCGGTCGGCGAGCTGCTGACACGCGTACGGCTTGCCGAGCCAGCCCGGTGGCGGCGGTGTGCCGGTCAGCAGGCGTACCCGGGGGTCGTCGCCGGCCACGGCCCGGACCACGTCGGCGGTGCCGTCGGTCGACCCGTCGTCGAGTACGACGATCTCCAGCTCGGGTACGCCCCGCTGGGCCAGGAGCGCACGCAGGCACGGGGTGACCCGGTCCACCTCGTCACGCAGCGGCAGCAGTACCGCGACGGGTTCCCGGACGGTCGCCCGGTCGGGGGGCCGGCGGAGTCGGCGGGCGGCGTTGTGGCCGGCGTGTGCGGTGAGCCCGCCGACGAGACCGGCGACGGTCCAGGCGAGCACGGTGAGCAGGGTGTCCATCCGGTTCATCCGGTCGGGGTGCCGCTGCCGGCGGTGGTCGGGGCGCCGCCGGGGCCGGGCAGGACGCGGCGGTGGCGACGGGCCAGGGTCACCGCGAGCGGGCCGGCGACGACCGCCATGGCCAGGGCACCCCAGCCGGCCGAGGCGGGCAGGCCGAGGAAGACCGCGTGGGCGAGGAGGCTGGCGAGGTACGTCCAGAGGTAGAGGGCGTACATCGGCGCGTCCGTGTCGTCCGCCACCCGGGCGGCCCGGCCGGCGACCGGGCCCAGCAGTGCCATCAGCAGGGTGGCGAAGAGCAGCCAGCCCAGGTAGTTGCTGACCGGCACCGTCGGTATCCCCGGTAGCGACGGGTCCGGGTCCCGCCAGCTCCAGTAGCCCTCGGCGACCATCTGCGGGTCGAGGAAGACGTCCCAGCCGGCGAGTCCGACGGCGGCCAGCCCGACCCGGCCCGGTCCCGGGCGGCTCAACCGGACCGCGGCGAGCCAGGCGGGCCAGGCCATCCAGGTCCAGGCGAGCGGGATGACCAGGGGCACCCCGGCCAGTTTCGGGCCCAGTTCGCCGGAGTAGTGGTAACCGCCGAACGGCACCCCGGTGGTCACGCCGAGCAGTTCGACCCCCAGGCCGCCGCCGGTGGTGACGAGCACCAGCGCCGCCGCCGTACGCGGACCGCGGCTGAGCAGGGCGTGGCTCACCGACAGCAGGTAGCCGAGGACAACCGTGGCCACGGTCAGCCGGGCCCGGACGGTGCCCCCGGTCAACGGGTAGCAGATCTGGGCCAGCACCAGTACGCCGAGGAGGAACCAGGGCAGTCGGCGGGCCAGCGACCCGGCCGGGCGACCGTCCGGCGGGACCACCGGTCCCGGCCCACGCCTCATGGTTGTGGAGACGGCGCCAGCGGCAGGGTCCGGCCGAGTACGGCGAAGGCCCGCTCGTCACCGGGGAAGTGGAAGTCCCGCAGTACGTCCACGAAGCCGAACCGTCGGTACAGCCGCCAGGCCCGGGAGGTCCGCTCGTCGGCCTCCGGGGTGGAGAGCAGGGTGGTGCCGCCGGGCGCCATGCCGAGCAGGGCACGCAGCTGCCGGGCGCCGAGCCCGTGCCCCTGGGCGACCGGGCGGACGTGCAGTTCGACGACCTCGAAGCAGTCGGCGAACCAGGTCTTCCGGGCGTCGTCGGTCAGCGCACGGTGCACCTGGTCGTGCCACCACTGCCCGGGGGCGGAGAGGTATCCGTAGCCGAAGCCGACCAGGTGCCCGTCGGTACTGACGGTGGCGACCGCCCGGAAGCCGGGGCGACGTACGTGGGTCGCGATGTAGCCACGCCGCGACTCCAGGAGCTCCGGCCGGTAACCCATCGCCTCGCCGTAGACCGCCACCACGTCGTCGAGCCGTCGGGCGAGATCGTCCGGCTGCCACGGCACCAACCTCATGCTCGTCCGCTCCTCACTCCCGGCCAGGGTCGGGGCTCCTGGTCGTCGTCGGTCGTGACCCGGTCGAGCACCGCCGGGTCACCAGCGAGATCACACACCTCGAACCGGGCGAACAGTTCCTCGGCGTACCACCGTTGGGTCGGGGTACGCATGATCGCCGCCCGGTGCTCGGGGTGACGGTACGCGAAGTCGGTCAGGTGCGCGGCGTCACGCCAGATGCTGACCGTGCCCTGCCAGCCGAGCGGTGCCTCGCCGATGCCGAACCGGGCCAGCAGGCCGGGTGTCTCCCGCAGCGCGGCGGCGACCGGGGGTACGGCCCGCCAGAAGGCGACGGCCCGGTGGGGGCGTAACCGGGCCCGGGTGAGGGCGAGCAGCGGCCGGTCGGACCCGGTGGGCGCGGCGGGCGGGGGAAGGGTGCCGAACGGTTCGGTACCGGCCCAGCGTCCCCGACTGGCGAGTGGGCGCAGGTCGAGCCGGGCGCCGGCGTGGGCGAGCCGGCCCCAGGCCCGGCCCACCGGTGTGGTGTCGAATCCGGCGGCCCGGGCCGGGTCGGCCCAGACGACCAGGGCGGCCCACCGGGTCGGGTCGGCGTCGGTCGGCCCGAAGCCGTCACCGTCGCCGGTGCCGAGCAGCTTGCCGAACCGTACGCCGGGGGTGGCCCGCAGTCGGTGCCGGTCGACCGCCATCCGGGCCAGGGCCCGGGGCAGCGATCGCCGGGGTACGCGCCAGACGTGCAGGGTGACCAGCCGGGCGGGCCCGGTCCCGGGGTACGCCGGACCGGCTCCTGGGCCGGGCCGGGTCATGCCACCTCGGCGGCGCTGCCAGCGGTGATCCGGAGCAGTTCGGCGTAGGTGGTGGGGAAGACGGCCTGGGGGACCCCGCCGGCGGCCCAGACCTCGGGGTGGTCGGCGAGTGCCGTGTCGACCAGGGTCCGGACCGGTTTCGGGTGCCCGAGCGGTGCGACGCCGCCGATCGGCTGGCCGGTGTGCTCCCGGACGAACTCCGGGGTGGCCCGCTTGAGCTTCCCCACCCCGAGCATCGCGGCGACCCGGGTGGTGTCCACCCGGTGCGCTCCAGAGGTGAGGACCAGCAGCGGTTCGCCGTCCGCGTCGAAGATCAGCGAGTTGGCGATCTGGCCCACCTCGATCCCGAGCGCGGCGGCCGCCGCGGCCGCGGTGTGTACCGCCTCGGACAGGACGCGGATCCGGCTCTCCGCGCCGGAGCCGTCCCGGGCGCCCGCGTTGTCGAGCGCGTCCTGCACCGTCTGCACGTTGGGATGTGACTGCATGGGCATCATCTTGCCCGGAACCCGGCGGGTGTCCCCAGTCGAATTGCCGTCATCCGGCCCGGGGCGGATGACGGTGCCGCCCGCCGGCGGCCGGGGTACGGCCTGCCGGCGGGAGACAGTTCAGCGGGGCCCGTTCCAGTCGACGAGTTGGACGATGACGCCGTTGGGGTCGCGGACCTGGAAGGCGCGTTCGCCCCACTCCTCGGTGGTCAGCGGCATGGTGATGGTCACCCCTTCGGCCTGCAGCCGGGCCAGTTCCCCCTCCAGGTCGTCGACGACGAAGGCGAGGATCAGCCCCCGGGCGTGGTCGTCGCGCTGGTCCGCCGGCAACGTCGCCAGGCCCCGACGCAGGAAGACGACGTTCATGCCGGCGTCGTCGCGGGTCAGCGAGGCGAAGCCGTCGGCGGCCATCTCCTGGCGGAAGCCGAAGTGGGTGGTGAGGAAGTCGCTGGAGGCGGCGACGTCGTCGACGTTCAGCGAGACGGCGGATGAGGTGATCTTCACACGTGCTCCTCGATGTTCCTCGGGGCGGGACGAAACTCCGTTCATTGTACACCGTACAGCGTATAGAGTTTTGCCCCGCCGGCCCCTGGTGCCTGCGGGCCGTCCCCGGTCGCGGTACGCCACGGCGTGGCGCATGCGACAAATGCCGCAGCTGGTCCACTGTGAGGAGATGATCGATTGCGGTTCGGCCCACGGGGTGGCGACGCCGGCGCGGCTGTCGACGTCGGCGCCGCTGACGAAGGTCGTACGGCAGAGATGACCTTCGGGCGGAGTCAGGGAACCTCGTCGTGGCTACCTTGGGGCGCCATGACGATCATGCGACGGATCCTGGTGGCGGTACTGGCGCTGGTGGCGGGGGGAGTCGTGGTGGCCCTGCTCGCCCCGGGGGGCCTCGGTGACCCACGGTTGCGGGTGGTGACCGACGGGCCGTCCGCCGAGGCGTACCGGGCGGTGGTCGGTGGGGCCGGACGCCTGCCGGACTGGCTGCACGCCCCCGGCGAGCACGTCGCCCTCGCCGGGGTGTTGACCATCGCCGGTCTGCTGGCCTGGACGGGGTGGACCGGGTGGCGACGTCGCAGCCCGGCGGCGGCCGGTGCCGTCCTGGTCGTGCTGGGCGCGGTGTCGGCGTACCTGACCAGCGAGGCGGTGAAGTTGGTGGTCGACCAGGAACGGCCCTGTCGGGCGTTCGGGGACGTGGTCACCTGGGTGCCGTGCCCGCCGCCCGGTGACTGGTCCTTCCCGAGCAACCACTCGACGGTGGTCGGGGCACTGGCCGCCGGACTGGTCGTCCTGGCCCCGCGACTCGGCTTCGTCGCCGTACCGGTGGCCGGCGTGGTGGCGGCGATGCGGGTGGTGGCCGGGGTGCACTATCCGCACGACGTACTGGCCGGGCTCCTGCTCGGCGCGACCACCACCATCGCGCTGCTGGTGACGTTGACCCCGGTCGCCGAACGGCTGACGGCACGGTGGTACGCGGGTCGGTTGCGACCGGCCCGACCGCGGCGGTGACCGGACCGCCGGTCGGGACCGCGCCCGGAGGGTGACCGGACGGACGGGTCGGCCGCCCCGGCGGTCGGCGGGAGCCGTGGGTCGGTCAGCGGGGGGCGGCGACCACGTCGGGGGCCGGTGCGGGGGTGCCGGGCGCGGCCGGTGGCGCGCTGGTCCGGGCGGTCTCGGCGAGCGCGACGCCGGCCAGCACCAGCAGGCCGCCGGCGAGCTGGGCGGCGTTGAGCGCCTCGCCGACCCCGAGCACGGTCCAGGCGACCGCGGCGGCGATCACCGGTTCGACCATGCCGAGGATCCCGACACTGGTCGCGGGGAGGTGCCGTAGCGCGCCGGCGACCAGCAGGTACGGCACGATCGAGCCGAGCAGGACGACGTACCCGCAGAGCAGCGCGACCGGTACGCCGGCGTCGGTCGTCGCGCCCAGCGGCTCCCAGCCGCCGGTCCCGTCGGTGACCACCCGGACCAGCAGCCCGGCCACGGCGGAGGTGCCGAACGCCCAGGTGGTCAGCGACAGGGTGTCCCGTTCCTGGACGCCGCGGGCGCCGAGCACGTAGTAGCCGGCCAGCAGGACGGCGGCGCCAAGCCCGGCGAGTACCCCGAGCGTGTCCAGTTTGAGTTCCCCCCAGACCTCGGCCACGCAGGCCAGTCCGACGAGGCTCAGCGCCAGCCCGGCCCAGAGCCGGGACCGGACCTGCTGGCGCTGGCCGAACCGGGCCCAGAGGGCGACGAGCAGTGGGGCGGTGTACTCGAACAGCAGCGCGATCCCGACCGGCATCCGGGAGATCGCGACGAAGTAGAGCATCGGGACGAGGAAGAACCCGGCCAGGCCGTACCCGATCAGCAGGGGGAGCTGTCCGGCGGTGACCCGGAGCCGGCGGATGCCGGGCCGCAGGAGCAGGCTCAGCGCGAGCAGGCCGACGAACGCGCCCGCGGCGCGGAGCAGGGTGAGCTGTGGTGCCTCGACGCCGGCCTGCAGTACCAGTTTCGAGACGGTGCCGTTGACCGCGAAGAGGACACCTGACGAGAGCACCATCAGTACGCCGAGCGCCGGCTTCCGTGTTGTCGCCACCGGATGAGGCTACCCGGTGAGATGTCAGGAGCTAAGTGAGTATCGGCCATTACGCCGAGCGGGCGGCGCGGCCCCGGACCCATCGACGGCATTGACTGTATTGAAACGATTCGATACGTTGCCTGGATGCTGGGAAAGCCTTTTCCCCCGTGCTCGGTCAACTCGTCGGGCGGTTTTCCCGGCCACCGTTCCCAGCCTCAGCCTCAGCCTCAGGAGGACCGATGACACCCATCACCAGCAGGATCCCGCCCGACGCCGGAACCCGACGCCGGGGCTGGCGTGGCGCCCTCGTCGTGGTCGTCGCGGCGCTGCTGGCCGGTACGGCGGTCGGCGTGGCGCCTGCCGCCGCGGCCACCATCGACACCGGCGCCTGGTACGTGTTCGTCTCGCGACACAGCGGCAAGGCGCTCGACGTCTACAACTTCGCCACCAACGACGGGGCACCGATCGTGCAGTGGGCCCGCAACGACGGTAACCAGCAGCAGTGGCAGTTCGTCAACGCGGGCAACGGCTACTACAAGATCAGATCCCGGCACAGCGGCAAGGTCCTGGAGCTGCCGAACGCCTCCGACGGCACCCAACTGGTGCAGAACGCCGACAACGGCTCGAACCGCCAGCACTTCGGGGTCGCCGACTCCGAAGGCGGGTACGTGCGCTTCGTCAACCGGCACAGCGGCAAGGCGCTGGACGTCTGGGAGTGGTCCACCGCCGACGGCGGCATCGTCGCCCAGTACCAGGACCTGGGCGGCTACAACCAGCAGTGGCAGCTGGTCCGGGTCGGCTCGGGCGCCGGCGGTGGTGGCGGCAGTGCCGACTGCGGCAGTGGCTCGTTCCACGCCGAGGCGGTACTGAACGGCGGCACCTGGACCGCCCGCAACGGTGGCAGCACGGTCTACACCGGCAGTGACATGCGTTCCGCCATGCAGGCCGCGGTGAACAGCCTGTCGTCGGGGCGTACCTCGAAGCAGCGGGTGGTGGTCCGGGGTTCGGGTTCGGTGAGCGCGAACTCCCGGCTGTCGCTGCCCAGCTACACGATCCTGGACGTCTGCGGCACGATCAACGTGACCGGTTCCGGATCCGGGGACCAGGCCCCGGTGTACGCCCGTGGCGCCACCGACATCGAGGTGCAGCACCTCACCCTGACCGGGTCGCCGCTGTACGGCATCTTCATGCGCAACGTGAACAACCTGACGCTCGGCCAGATCGACATGCGGCTCTCCGCCGGGCTCGGCGTCCGGATCGACAACCACGGCGGGGACCGGGCGGTGAAGGTCCGCAACATCCGGATCGACAACGTGTACGTCCAGGGCACCCGCAGCCAGGGCGTGGAGACGTACGGGGTGGACGGGTTGACCGTCGGCACCGTGACGGCCCGCAATGTCGGCGAGTCCGGACTGCTGCTCAACGACACCATCAACGCCACCATCGGTACGGTCGACGCCGACAACGCCGGCGCCGGCACCGGGTACGCGGCGTTCCGGATGGCCAACCGCAACGGCCGGGTGGGCAGTGGCTACCCGACGAACATCCGGGTCGGCACGGTGATCGCCCGGGGTGGTGGGCGCGGGATCTTCTGTGTGTCGGAGAGCGGCGGCGCGGTGATCGACCGGGTGACCATCTCGAACACCGGAAACAACTCGATCCTGATCGAGAACTGCTACAACGTCACCGTTGCCGGGCAGTCGGGGACGGTGACCGGCGGCGGTGAGGTCCGGATCGCGGCCCGGTCGGAGTTCCCGATCTCCTCCGGCATCACCCTGCAGAACCTGACGGTGAGCAACACCAACATCACCCAGAACCCCTGCGGCGGTGCCAACAACGTGATCCGCAACGTCACCCGGAACAACTCCACGCTGAACTGGTGCTGACCTTGGCCTGGTGCGGTCCGACCGCCCCGGTTACTTGCGTTCTTGTCGGTGTCGGGGTGTACTCTCTCCAGTAGTTAGAACGAGTGTTCGATTGGGTGAGAGTCGATGCCACTCACCTCGATGGCAAACGCCTCGACGCGGGTCACTCTCCCCGGACCGGACGCTCGGGCAGACGCCGGGGGCGGCGTTCGCGGCGTGACCCCCGGAGTGCGGTTTTCGCGGACCGCACGGGCTTCGGAGCCGCGATTCCGGAGCCCTCAGGCGGATCACCGTCCGCCGCCCACGACCCCCGGGCGGCGTGCGGTCGAACCGCCGGGTCGGCCGGCCGGGTGTGGTGTGGGGAAGCGTCCACATCCGGCCGGCGACACTCGTCGCGCCTTCCCCCACGCGGCGGGTCGTCCGGCTCGAGAGCGTCACCGCCGATCTCCGGTGGTGGCGTGGTGAATGGGTGACGCGGAGGAGACAGTCCCATGCCGACCAGCCAGGCTCAGGCGCCGACGGTGCCGTCGCACGTGCTGCCGCACCGCACCCCGGCCCAACTACTGAAGATCGCCCGAATGGGGCTGGCGGAAGCCGCCGAGACCAGACCCGACGGCCTGCGGTACGCGGCGGCGCACCTGGCCGCCCTGCGTGCCGCCGCGGCGCTGCTCGCCGCCCGGGCCCGGCCCGCGCCGACCCGCCGTAACCGGGTCACCAGTGTCTGGGCCCTGTTGGTGGTGGTCGCCCCCGAGCTGGGGGAGTGGGCCAACTACTTCGCCACCGGCGCGACCAAGCGGGCCGCCGCCGAGGCCGGCATCCCGCGGGTGGTGAGCGCCCGGGAGGCCGACGACCTGCTCCGCGCCGCCGAGCAGTTCGTCGCGGTGGTCGAGGTGGCGCTCGGCCTGGCCAATCAGCCCGTGCTCGACGGCATCGCCGCCTGAGTCGGGTCCGGGCGCCCAGGCGCGTCCGGGTGTGGTCGGGGCGGACCAGAGACGGACCGGCGGCGATGCCGTCGACCGGAGACAGGCAGCACCTGGTACAGGGCAGCTCCGGAGGCGGCCAGCACCTACCGGGAGCAGGGGAATGCCGGGGACAGGGCGGCACCGGGGACAGGCGACACGGGGGGCGGGGCACTATGGCGGGGCGGATGGTGCTCGGGTCCACTGCCCTGGCCGGGCTGGTCCGACCGGCGTCCGGTACGGCGTCGACCGACCCGCACCGGACGCTACCGGTGCTGCCGGAACTGGCCGGGCTGCTGCCGCAGCGCGGGCTGCGACGCGGTAGCACCGTCGTGGTCGGGGCCACTCAGTCCGGGCCCAGCGGCAGCACCTCGCTGATGTTGGCGCTACTCGTCGAGGCATCCCGGGCCGGATCGTGGTGTGCCGTGGTGGGGGTGCCCACGCTCGGCGCGGCCGCCGCCGCCGAACTCGGCATCGCACTGGACCGGCTCGCTCTCGTACCCCATCCCGGCCCGGAGTGGGCGACCGTGGTCGCCGCCCTGATCGACGGGGTCGACGTGGTGGTCGCCGCGGTTCCCGGCACCGTCTCCGCCTCGGTCGCCGACCGGCTGGCCGCTCGGGCCCGCCAGCGGGGCAGTGTGTTCGTACCGTACGGCCGCTGGACCGGGGCCGACCTCACCCTCCAGGTGCTGCGCGGCCGGTGGGAGGGCCTGGGGCAGGGGCACGGACGGCTGCGACGGCGGGAGGTGACCATCTCCGCCCGGGGTCGGGGGACGGCAGCCCGGCCGAAGGAGATCCGGGTCTGGATGCCCGGCGACCGGAAGACCCGGACGGCGGCGTCGCCCCCGGTCGCGGCCTCGACCACGGTGGCGCCCACCGGACGTCAGACCCCGCCCACCGGACGTCAGACCCCGCTTGCCGTCGTCCGGACCCGGTGACTCCGGGCACCCCGGTCGGAGTGCCGCCGGGTCCCCACACAAACCGCCGTGTTCCGTCCGCCGGGATCCCGACGGACGGAACACGGCGGAGTGGCCGTGCAGGGATGATGACTCAGCTGGTCGGCAGGCCTTCCAGGCCCTTCAGCATGTCGGCGAAGTCGGCGGTCTCCGACTCGGCCGGGGTCTCGATGTTCACCGGCTTGCCGTAGTCGGTGTAGTCGATCTTCATGTCGCTCATCGTGCCCATCACCATGTGCGCCCGGCGCGGCAGGTACTGCTCGTCGACCCAGAGGTCGATCTTGACCTCCTTGACGCCGTTCTTGGTCAGCTCCTGCTCGACCGTCTTGCGCGCGTCCGCGTCCATCTGTCCCAGGTAGGTCGCCACCGGGGTGGTCACGGTGTAGTGGACCGTGCGTACCCCGTTCAGCGTCTCCTCGCCGACGACGGTGGTCCCCTCGGTCGCGAGCAGCGTCTTGACCTGCTTGGTCGGGTCGATGTCCTCGAGCTGCTTGGCGAAGTCCATGCCAGCCTGGGCTCCGGCGGCGCCCAGGTCCATCTTGAACCAGCGCTTCCCGCCCATGGTCGAGCGCTCCGCCTCGGGCACCTCGACGTAGATGACGGTGCCGATCATCCGCATGGTCATCGCGCCCTCCGGCGCGTCCATCGTCATCTCGGCCTTGACCGGGTCACGCAGGTCCAGGACCCCCCGCATGTTGATCTTTTCGCCCGCGGCCGTGCCCTCCACGGTCATGGTCACGGAATTGGCTTTGTCGGTGGTGTCGACGATCTTCTGCAACGAACCCTTGAGGTCGCTGGCGAGCTGCTCGAGCACGCTCGGCTTCGACCCGTCCGACGGACCCGCGTTCGAACCGCAGGCGGTCATCGTGAGTGCCGTGAGTGCGGAGACCGACAGGACCGCGGCGCTCTTCCAACGTGACAAGTGACAGCCTTCCCCCGAGAGATGGATGGGGAACTCCCCCAATAGACGGGTGACACGCTATCCCAACCGGTCAACCCGGGACGGTGGACCCCAGCTGGGACGGGGGCGGCCCGGACGACCGGACGGCGGCCACCCCGGGCCAGTGAACCTTTTCAACCTGAACCGCGCGGCGCATGCATCCCGACTTCCACCTGCGCCACGACGGACCGCAAGGGGAGGTTGAAAAAGGTTCAGTGTGGACGTGCGCCGTCCCCGCTTTGCCGCGCGCCGTCCCACCAGGGAGAACCCGCACTCTCACCAGGGAGAATCCGTACCGAGGTAGGCCGGTTGGGGCAGCGGCTGGTCGAGCAGGAACGCGCGGACGAGCGCGTGGTACAACCGGGGCCGGTCGGTGGGGATGGTGTGTCCCGCATCCCCGACACCGACCAGGGTGGCGTTCGGCAGCACGTTCCGGTACTCGCGGGTGATCGGCCAGGCGAGGTAGTCGCACTCGCCGCGCAGCACCAGTACCGGCGCGGTGGCCTGGCGAAGCGTCGGTCTCGGATCAGGTGCCCGTTCGGCGTCGAACGCGGTCGCGGCGTTGGCCCAGAAACCGAACCCGCGAGGCTCGTCCGGAGCTCTCACGGGTCGGACCGCGCATCCGGGTCGCATGTCGAGGTCACCGACGAGCGACTCGAACACGCCGTCCAGCTGTTCGTCGGGAAGCAGGGTACGAGCGACCCGCGGACCGGCCACCGACATCAGCACGTGGGCGAGCAGAAGCTGCGGGTGGCGGGAGACCGCGGACCGCTGGTCGTGGCGACCGGCGTCGGTGAACCGCTCGGTCTCGGAGACCGCCGGTGCCCACAGTTCGCCGGGCGAGGAGACGACCGCACGGTCGACCCGGTCGGGATGTGCGGCGAGGTAGTGGGCGATGAGCGTACCGCCCCACGAGGCACCGACCAGGACGAGCCGGTCCGCCCCGACCGTCCGCCGGATCGCCTCCAGGTCGGCGACGTGCCGGGCCACCGTGTACTCCCCGGCGTCGGCCAGGCGTCCGGACAGGCCGGAGCCGACCTGGTGGTAGTCGTACACGGGGAAACCGGCGGCGGTGAGCTCGGCCGCGAGCGCGTCCTGAGGCCCGCCGGGGGCGCCCGGACCACCGTGTACGAGGACAACCGGCGTGGGGCGGATCTCACCCCGGGCCGGGAAGTGCAGGTAGGCGATGCGCGAGCCGGTGGACAGTTCCCAGTACCGGACATCGTCGGTCTGGATGACGGGGGTGCTGGGCGGTGCCGGTGCGAAAAGGAACGCGCCGAACAGGACCGTCACGCCGGCCAGGGTGACCGTCGTGACCGCTCCGGTCAGCCAGGTACGGCTACGGCCCCGGGCGGTGATCCAGCGGCCGGCGAGCCGGACGAGCCCGCCGGTGCAGACGAGTGTGGCCAGCCCGGCCCCGACCACGGCCGCGCCCCGGCTGCCGGTGACCGCCGCGACCGCGAGCAGCGTGGCGATCGCAACCGGCACACCAGCCAGGGCCGCGACCACGACGCCGGACCAGGCGACCACCCGCTGCGGCAGGGAGGGACGCTTCGGCTCACCCATCGCTGACGACCTTGCTGCCGGTCACCCGGTCCAGCAGACGTCGCCGGTCGCCCCACAGCAGCGGAATCCAGTCCAGCCAGGCGAGTGGCCCGAGGAGGAAGCTGAGCCGGCGTAGCAGCGCCGTCCCGGTGGAGATCCGCAGGCCGTCCTCGGTGACGACCCGCAGCCGCAGCATCCGCTTGCCCGGGGTGGTGCCGGCCCGGCTCTCGAGGATTCCCAGACCGAGGATCGACCAGAGCAGTGCGGCCGGTACACCGATCGCCCGGAACAGCCCGGCGCCCGGGTACGCCTCGGCGCCGCAGTCCAGCGGGGTGACCGTCGCACAGAAGCCGCCGATCTCGAGGTACGGCGTGGGTGGGAAGGTCGCGGCGAACCCACCGCCCGCGGTCGACGCGCGAACGACGTCGAGAACGAACAGTGCGATCGTCACCCCGATGAGCGGCAGATTGTCGACGGCCGCGGCCGCGAACCGCCGCCCCGGAAGGGCGAGGGGCCGGGTCCGTTCCCCGGCGAACGACTTCGCCGCGGACTCTGGACTGCCCAGCCGGTCCAACGCCGCCGCCAGTTCGTCGGCCTCGGCGGCGTCGGTCAGGTGCCCGACGAGTTCGGCCCGGCGTTGCCGGCGTTCGTCGGGCGGTGCGACCAGGTGTCGGGCGAACTCGTCGGCGAACTCGTCGATCCGTTGTTGTTCGGTCATTGCTTCACACCCTGTCCAGCGCGTCCAACAGGCTGCGCATGCCGTCGACCAGCCCGGTCCACTCGGCGCGCAGCATGGCGAGGTGGGCCTGGCCGGCCGGCGTGATGTCGTAGTACTTCCGGGGTCGGGTCCGACCCTCGACCTCCCACGTGGCCGTGATCTGACCGGCGTCCTCGAGCCGGTGCAGCAGCGGGTAGAGCGTGCCCTCCTTGACCTCCAGCACCCCGGTGCCGGTCTGCTCGAGCAGCTTGAGCAGCTCGTAGCCGTACCGGCGGCTGGAGGTCAGCACGGAGAGGACGGCGAGTTCGGCGGTGCCGCGGGCCAGTTCGCGACGCAGCCGGGCGAGGGCGGTCGGCCCGGTGGTGTCCCCGGTGTCGTCCGGTTGGTCGGCGGAAATCCCCGCTCGTCTCGCCACCCTAGCATCGTACGACCAGATACCTTGCGCGACAAGGTATCTGGTCACCACGGGAATCGACGGGTCCGGAACCCGAGACGACGTGAGTCGAACACGTGTTCTAGGATCGGCGGTATAGCTGCTGGTCAGGGAGGTGTGGGTGAGTCAGGCACCGGTGCGCACCATGCTGCTCTGGTGCCCGGACTGGCCGGTGGTCGCGGCCGACATCGTCGACGGGATCTCCGCTGCCACCCCGGTCGCGGTGCTGCACGCCAACCGGGTCGTCGCCTGCTCCGAGGCGGCCCGGGCCGACGGCGTACGCCGGGGGCTGCGCAAACGCGAGGCACAGAGCCGCTGCCCCCGGCTGACCGTGCTGGACCACGACCCCGGCCGGGACGCGCGCGCCTTCGAACCGGTGGCCGCCGCCGTCGAGGAGGTCGTCGCCGGGGTCGAGCTGATCCGGCCGGGCGTGTGCGCGGTCGCCGCCCGTGGCCCGACCCGCTACTTCGGCGGCGAGGAGCAGGCCGCCGAACGGATCGTCGAACACGTCGCCCAGACCTGCGCGGTGGAGAGCCAGCTCGGCATCGCCGACGGGGTCTTCGCCGCCGGACTGGCGGCCCGCTCCGGGCGGATAGTCCCACCCGGCGACACCCCCGGCTTCCTCGCCGGGCTGCCGGTCGAGGCACTGGGCCGGCCGACCCTGGTCGACCTGCTGCGCCGGCTCGGACTGCGTACCCTCGGTGACTTCGCGGCGTTGCCGGCCGGGGACGTACTGGCCCGGTTCGGCTTCGACGGGGCGCTGGCCCACCGGCTGGCCGGCGGCCGGGACCACCGGGCGCTCGCGGTTCGGCGCCCGCCACCCGACCTGGCGGTGACCGAGACGTACGACGACGACCCGCTCGACCGGGTCGACGCCGCCGCGTTCGCCGCCCGGGCCCTCGCCGAGCGGCTGCACGACAGACTCGCCGGACACGGCCTGGCCTGCACCCGGCTCGGCATCGAGGCGGTCACCGCACACGGCCAGGAACTGCACCGGGTCTGGCGGCACGACGGGCTGCTGACCGCGTCGGCGATCGCCGACCGGGTCCGCTGGCAGCTCGACGGCTGGCTCTCCGGGACCAGCCGGCGTCCCGGCGCCGCCCGCCCCGGCCCGGCCCGGCCGACCGCCGGCATCATCCGGCTGCGGCTGGTCCCCGACGGGGTGCTCGCCCACCTCGGCCTGCAACCGGGCCTCTGGGGCGAGACCGGGGAGGAACGCGAGCGGGCACACCGGGCACTGAACCGGGTGCAGGGTCTGCTCGGCCCCGAGGCGGTGGGCACCGTGGTGCTCGGCGGCGGTCGCTCCCCGGCCGAACAGACCCGGTTCGTGCCGTGGGGCGACGAACGGGTCCCCGCCCGGCCGGCGGCCCCGCCCTGGCCGGGGCGGCTGCCGGCACCGGCGCCCACCGTCGTCCTGCCCGAGCCGATGCCGGCGACCGTGCTCGACGCCACCGGCGAACCGGTCCGGGTGACCGCTCGGCTCGAGGTCAGCGCCCCGCCGGCCCGGCTGGAGATCGGTATCCCGGCCGCCGGTCCGCGGACCGGCGGTGCGGCCACCGCCGGCCGGGCCGGCGAGATCGTCGGCTGGGCCGGCCCGTGGCCGGTCGACGAACGCTGGTGGGCCCCGGCCGAGGCCAGCCGGCGGGCCCGGTTCCAGGTCAGCCTCGCCGACGGTACGGCGCTGCTGCTCGCCCTCGCCGGTGGCCGCTGGTGGGTGGAGGCGATCTATGACTAGTCAGCGCGGCCGGGGGAGCCGATGAGTTTCCACAACCCGGACATGCCCTGGTCGGAGCTGGAACGGGCGCTCTCCGGCCGACCCGCCGGACGCGGCGGACACCTGCGGGTGGTCGACCCGCTCGCGGCCGACGAGGCCGACGGCGGCGACTCGCCGGCCTGGACCCGGCGGCGGCCCGGGTATGTCCCACCGGAGCCCACCGCACCGGTCGAGGGCGCGGTGCCGTACGCCGAACTGCACGCGCACACCAACTTCAGCTTCCTCGACGGGGCCAGCCACCCGGAGGAACTGGCCGAGGAGGCGACCCGGCTCGGGCTGACCGCGCTGGCGGTGACCGACCACGACGGCTTCTACGGTGTGGTCCGGTTCGCCGAGGCGGCCCGGGCACTGCGGCTGCCCACCATCTTCGGCGCCGAACTCTCCCTCGGGCTGCCCGGACCGCAGAACGGGGAACCGGACCCGCTCGGCCGCCACCTGCTCGTCCTCGCCCACGGCCCCGAGGGGTACGCCCGACTCGGCCGGACCATCGCCCGGGCCCAACTGCGCGGCGGGGAGAAGGGCCGACCGGTCTACGGGGAACTGGAGGAGATCGCCGGGGAACTGCGCGACCACGTACTCGTGCTCACCGGATGCCGGAAGGGTCACGTACCGGCGGCGCTGCTCACCGAGGGGGTCGAGGCGGCGGCCCGCGAGTTGGACCGGCTCACCGCGCTGTTCGGCGCGGAGACGGTGGCGGTGGAGCTGACCGACCACGGCGACCCGCACGACGGCGACCGCAACGACGCCCTCGCCGAACTCGCCGCCGTGGCCGGGCTACCGACCGTGGCGACCAACAACGTGCACTACGCCACCCCGGCCCGCCGCCGGCTGGCCACCGCGCTCGCCGCGGTCCGCGCCCGGCGCAGCCTGGACGAGATCGACGGCTGGCTGCCCGCCGCCGGCACCGCGCACCTGCGCAGCGGGGCCGAGATGGCGGCCCGGTTCGCCGCCTACCCCGGGGCGGTGGCCCGGGCCGCCGAGTTCGGCGCCGAGCTGGCCTTCGACCTCAACCTGGTCGCCCCCCGGCTGCCCGACTACCCGGTGCCGCCCGGACACACCGAGATGAGCTGGCTGCGCAAGCTGACCATGGACGGCGCCCTGGAACGGTACGGGCCGCCCGAGGCACACCCGGACGCGTACCGGCAGCTCGAACACGAGCTGAACATGATCGAGACGCTCGGCTTCCCCGGCTACTTCCTGGTGGTCTACGACCTCGTCAGGTTCTGCCGGGACAGCGACATCTACTGCCAGGGCCGGGGCTCGGCGGCGAACTCGGCGGTCTGTTACGCGCTGCGGATCACCAACGTGGACGCCGTCCGGCACCATCTGCTCTTCGAACGGTTCCTCGCCCCGGAACGGGACGGGCCGCCGGACATCGACGTCGACATCGAGTCCGACCGCCGGGAGGAGGTGATCCAGCACGTCTACGCCAGGTACGGCCGGGAGCACACCGCCCAGGTCGCCAACGTCATCTCGTACCGGCCCCGGTCGGCGGTGCGGGACGTCGCCAAGGCGTTCGGCTTCTCGCCCGGGCAGCAGGACGCCTGGAGCAAACAGATCGACCGCTGGGGCCCGGTCGCGACGGTTGACGTCCAGGACATCCCGGAGCACGTCGTCGCGTACGCCAACGAACTGCAGACCTTCCCCCGACACCTGGGCATCCACTCCGGCGGGATGGTGATCTGTGACCGGCCGGTGATCGAGGTCTGCCCGGTGGAGTGGGGGCGGATGCCGGGCCGCACCGTCCTGCAGTGGGACAAGGACGACTGCGCCAGCGTCGGACTGGTCAAGTTCGACCTGCTCGGCCTCGGCATGCTGTCGGCGCTGCACTACGCGTACGACATGATCGGCTCCTCCCTCGACCTGGGCGAGATGTCGCTGGACGACCCCGAGGTCTACGAGATGCTCTGCCGGGCCGACTCGGTCGGGGTGTTCCAGGTGGAGAGCCGGGCCCAGATGGCGACCCTGCCCCGACTCAAACCCCGGGAGTTCTACGACCTGGTGGTCGAGGTGGCGCTGATCCGACCCGGCCCGATCCAGGGCGGCTCGGTGCACCCGTACATCCGGCGCCGCAACGGGCAGGAGCCGGTGACGTACCCACATCCGCTGATGCGCAACGCCCTGGAGAAGACCCTCGGGGTGCCGCTGTTCCAGGAACAGCTGATGCAGCTCGCGATCGACCTGGCCGGCTTCGACGCCGGTGGCGCCGACGAGCTGCGCCGGGCGATGGGCTCGAAACGCTCCGCCGAGCGGATGGCCGCGATCCGGGACCGGCTCTACGCCGGGATGGCCGAACGCGGCATCGTCGGCGAGGTCGCCGACGACGTCTACCTCAAGCTCTCCGCCTTCGCCAGCTACGGCTTCCCGGAGAGTCACGCGATGAGCTTCGCCTACCTGGTGTACGCCAGCTCCTGGCTGAAGCGCTACCACCCGGCGGCGTTCCTGGCCGCCCTGCTGGGCGCCCAGCCGATGGGGTTCTACTCACCGCAGACCCTGGTCGACGACGCCCGCCGGCACGGTGTCGAGGTACGCCGTCCGGACGTCAACGCCAGCGACGCCAGGGCCAAGCTGGAATCCACCCCGCAGACCCGGTGGGGCAGCGCGCCGGGTGAACCACCACACCGGTGGGGGCTGGGCGGGCCGGCCGTCCGGCTCGGACTGTCCGGGGTGCGTACCCTCGGCGACGACATCGCGGAGAAGATCGAGGCCGAGCGGACCGCGCACGGGCCGTACCGGGACATGCCGGACCTGGCCCGCCGGGTCGGACTGACCGCCGCCCAGCTGGAGGCGCTCGCCACCGCGGACGCGTTCGCCTGCTTCGGGCTCTCCCGGCGGGCGGCGCTCTGGGCGGCCGGCGCGGCGGCCCAGGCCCGACCGGACCGGCTGCCCGGCACCGTCGCCGGGGCGCAGGCGCCGACCCTGCCCGGGATGGACGCCGTCGACCGGCTGGTCGCCGACGTCTGGGCGACCGGACTCTCCCCGGAGAGCCATCCGGCCCGGTTCGTCCGGGACCAGCTCGACGCGGTCGGCGCGGTGCCGATCGCGAAACTGGGCCAGGTGGAACCCGGCCGCAGGATCCGGGTCGGCGGCATCGTCACCCACCGGCAGCGGCCGGCGACCGCCGGCGGGGTCACCTTCCTCAACCTCGAGGACGAGACCGGCATGCTCAACGTCGCCTGCTCACCCGGCCTCTGGCAGCGCTACCGCACGGTCGCCCGCAACAGCGCCGCCCTGGTGGTGCGCGGCCGTCTTGAGAGGTACGACGGGGTGACCAACCTGACCGCCGACCGGCTCGACCCGATCACCCCGCCGGTCAGCCCGGCCTCCCGCGACTTCCGGTAAGCCCTGTGGCACCGGTTCTTGTGTGTGGAACCCTGTCCCGACAGCCGTAGGTCACCGGGCCTTTCCCGGGGCGACGCGGTTGCCCCGACACAGGTATCCGACGGTGCCGACGACAAAGAGCCCGACCGCGACCAGCCACGAGACCTCCACGGTGGAGGGCTGCACCGGCCAGGCCCACACTCCGGCGGCGCCGCCGACCTGCCGGGGTGTGGCGGCGTAGACGGCGCAGACGTACCCGAACGCGACAACCCAGGCCAGCCGGGCGCCGAGCAGCACTGCGGCCCCGGCGACCAGGCCGGCACAGCCGAGGGTGTTGCGCACCAGGGCGTACGCGCCGAAGACCTCGGGCCTACGCAGCCCGCCCAGCACCAGCGTCCCGCCGATCAGGGTGGCGCCGAGCAGGACGTGTCCGAGCCGCCACCGGGGCCAGGGCAGTGGGATGCCGCGTTCCAGTTCCTCGTCGGCCCCGCCCAGGGTCGGGGCGAGCAGCGTCGCGCCGAGCAGCGGGGCGAGCGCGACGACCGGGATCCGGGCGGCCGGGCCGTCGAAGTACGGGCGACTGGCCAGCCAGTTCCCGCCGAGCCAGGCCAGTACCGCGACGACCCCGACCCCGACCAGGAACGTCGGAGCGCCCCGGGCCCGCAGGTGCAGCCGGAGCAGTCGACCGGTCACCACAGCTCCTCCCAGAGCCCGATCAGGCGCGGCACGTCGCAACGGCTGGCGGCGGCCAGGTACGCCCCGAACCAGACCCGCTGCCGGTCCACCGGAAGCGCGTGGAGTCGGGCCAGCGACCTGGCCTGAATGTCATCGGGAAGCGGAACGGCGCCCTCGGGCGGTGCTTCCGAGCCGAACAGCCAGTCGTCCGCCACACTCGTCGTGCGATAGATCCGCTGGTCGGGGTCGCCCCGTTGGTAGTCACAGCGCGGGTAGACGAGTTGGGAGAACTGGCTGCGGAGCCAGTCGGGTCTGGCCAGGCCGGTCCCGAACGCCGTCGGCTGGCCATCCAGGCTCAGCCAGAGCGTCCCGTCGCGTAGCCAGCGCGGGCTGTCGGCCGGGTCGACCACCCGGCCGGGCGCGGCGTCGGCCCGTTGGGTGAACTCGTCGGCGGCCCGGGTCGGCGCGCCGGGAATCCCGGTCAGCCGGAGCAGCACCGGCTGGGTGATCGGCGCCACCTCGTCGAGGAGGAACGCGTTCATCCTGGCCACGCAGACCTCCGGCCCGGTGGTGGTGCAGACCGGCTCGGCCGCACCCGGCTCGGCCGGAAGCCGATGGCGCCCCGGACCGGTGCCGAGCGGCACCGCCACCGCGACCGCGAGTACGCCGCAGACCAGCGCCGCCATCCGCATCCGGGCGGCGAGGGCGAGCAGTGTCCCGGTCAGCGCCACGAACCAGCCCGCCTGCAGCAGGTGGAGGCCCTCCGGCAGACGCAGCCCGGCGAGAAGGTTGTCGTGCAGCGGGGAGAGCCAGTTCCACCCGGAGCCTTCCAGGTAGCCGGGGATGGCGAGCCCGACATAGGTGAACAGCCCGGCGATCGGGGCGGCCACCCGCAGCGGCACCGTCCGCCCGATCAGCACCCCGAACGCGGTGGCAGCCCAGAGCCCGAGGAGGCCGACGACAATCGTCCACCACCAGCCGCCACCGGCGTACGTGGCGACCCGGCCGACCAGCACCGCCGCCCCGGCGAACGCGAGCAGCAGCCCGGCGGTGCCGGCGAGCGAGACCGCCAGCCAGGCCACCACCAGCGGCTGCCACGCGGGCCGGGGTGTCGAGTCGAGCATCTCGGCCATCCGGCGGCGTCGTTCCCGACCGGCCTGCCAGGCACCGGCGGCGACCATCAGCGCGCAGAGGACCAGCATCGACACCCGCAGGTAGCTGGCGAGCCCGCTCCACCGGCCGCCCCAGTCCTCCGGATGCGCGGCCAACATCCAGACGCCGGCACCGAACATCACCAGGGCGGTCGCCGGCGCCGTACCCCGGCGAAGCTCGACCCGCAGCGGACCGGTCACCGCCAGCCGAGCGGGCCGTCCGTCCGTGGTCAAGTCGTCCGGGCCGCTCACGGGCGTTCCGCCCGGGCGCCACGCAGCACCGCCGTGTAGCCGCGTTCGATCGGCGAGTCACCGCTGCCACCGTCGACACCGGCCGCGACCAGCTCCTCGGTCGTACCGGTGAAGGCGAGCCGGCCGCCGTCGAGCAGACTCACCCGGCTGCAGGCGGTGCCGACGTCCTCGACAAGGTGGGTGCTGACCAGTACGCACGCGTCGACCCCCAGTTCCCGTAGCAGGGCCCGGAACTCGACCCGCTGCTCCGGGTCGAGGCCGGCGGTCGGTTCGTCGAGCAGCAGCAGTCGCGGGTCGTTCACGATCGCCTGGGCGATCCCGGCCCGGCGCAGCATGCCGCCGGAGAGGTGCTTCATCCGGTCGTCGGCCCGGTCCAGCAGCCCGACCCGGTCCAGCGCCCGGTCGACCGCGAGCGGCACCTCGGCCCGGGGGAGCTCCCGCAACCAGGCGAAGTACTCGACGAACTCCCGCACGGTGAACCGGGGGTAGAAGCCGAAGTCCTGCGGCAGGTAGCCCAACCGGCGGCGGATCCGCCGCAGCGCCGCCCGGTCGGTGACGTCCCCGTCGAGCAGCCGGACCCGGCCCCGCTCGGGGCGGGCGACGGTGGCCAGCACCCGGATCAGGGTGGTCTTGCCGGCGCCGTTCGGCCCGAGCAGTCCGTGCACGCCAGGGGTCAGCGCCAGGTCCAGTCCGTCGAGGACAACCCGACGGCCGTACCCGACCCGCAGCCCGCTGACGTTGACCGTGAGCCCGATGTCTGTTCCGACCGTCATCCCGTCACCTCTCCACTCATCCGATTCCGGGTCAGCCGGGGCCCGGTCACCATCAGCGCCACGGCCACCGCCGCCGCGGTCAGCCACCCCGGCACGGCCGCCGGGGCGACCAGCCGGTCACCGCCGACCGGTGCCAGCACCAGCAGCGCCCAGCCGACGGCCACCCCGATCCCGGCCCGGTACGGCTCGACCACCGCGCCGAGCCCGAGGGTCAGTACGGTCAACGTCAGGCAGGGCAGCAGCCACAACCCGGGTACGCCGATCCCGGAGACCGCCCCGGCGGCCAGGCTCACCGGTACGGCGACCGCCAGCACCGACAGGGTCCGCCACAGCACGATCCGCAGCCCGGCGTACGGCGTACTGGCGACGAGGTCGTGCAGCGGGTCGGTGTGCCGGCCGTACGACGACGCGACGCCGAGCACCGGCAGCACCGGTGCGGCCAGCAGCAGCACCCAGGGTTTCATCGGCAGGATGTCGGTGGCGACCGCCGCGACCAGGGCGAGGGTGACTGCGACCGAACCGACCCAACCGGCCCGGGCCGCCGGCCCGGCGCCGAGCAGCACGGCACTGCGCCGCCATCGGGTCCCCGGCCGGGCCCGTCCCTGCACCGGGAGCCGGTCCCGCAGCGCGGCACCGACCTCGTCGACGAGGTGGACGGTCGCCTCGTCCAGCGGCAGCCGCCCCCGGCAGGCCGGGCAGCGGTCCAGGTGCGCCTCGACCGACCAGGCGTCGACGTCGGCGAGCCGGTCCTCGGCGTACGCGCGGAGCACCACGTCGGCCAGGTGCATGCCCCTCACGACAGGGCCGCCCGCAGTTCGCGCCGGGCCCGCATCGCCCGGGTCTTGACCGTGCCCTCCGGCACCCCGAGCAGGACGGCGGTCTCCCGGACGGTCAACCCGTCGAGGACCGTTGCCTGCAGCACCGCCCGCAGTTCGGGGGAGAGCCGACGCAGCGCCTGGGCCAGCTCCCCGTCGTACGTCCTGCGCATGGCCTCCTCCTCCGCGGACGGTGACCGGACGAGTTCCGCCCACGGCGACCGGCCCTCGTCGAGTTCGTCGGTGCCGGCGGCGGTCTTCGGCCGGGCCAGTGCGCGCCGGCTGGCGTCGATCAGACGCCGGGCGGCGATGGTCCAGACCCAGCCGACGACCTCACCACTTCCCCGGTAGCCGTCCGCCGCCCGCCAGACCGCGAGGAACGTCTCCTGGAGCAGGTCGGCGACGAGTTCCGGGTCCCGGCACCGGCGGCGCAGCCGCAGGGTCAGCCAGGGCGCGTGCCGGGCGTAGAAGACCTCGAACGCCCGTCGGTCGCCGGAGCCGACGCGGCGCAACAGCTCCTCGTCGCCGAGTTCCATCACGTGACGGTAGGACGCAGCCGGCGCCGGAACGGTTCTCCGCCCGCCCCCGGCGCGTCCGGGTGAGCCCGCCAGACCGTGTCCCCTGACGGTCGGCGATCCGGGTTGTGCCGGGTGGCTTAGGCTCCTCGGGTGGAGCGAACAGAGAACCGGTCGGGTGACCTGACGACCGGTCGCCCGCTCTCGGGCGGCGGACCGCAGGCCACCCCTCGTACCGCCCTGGTCTGGGCGGTGCTGCGCCGCGAACTTGACCAGCAGGCCGACGGCCGCCAGCTCAGTGTGCTCGACGTCGGCGGCGGCACCGGCGGGTTCGCGGTGCCGCTGGCGGAGGCGGGCCACCGGGTGACGGTGGTCGACGCCAGTCCGGACGCGCTCGCCGCGTTGACCCGACGCGCCGCCGAGGCCGGGGTCGCGGACCGGATCTCGGCCGTGCAGGGCGACGGGGACGCGCTCGCCGACCTGGTCGAGCCGGCCAGCGTCGACCTGGTGCTGTGCCACGCCGTACTGGAGGTGGTCGACGACCCGGCCCGGGTGGTCGCGGCGATCGCCACCGCGCTGCGCCCGGGCGGCGCGGCCAGCCTGCTGGTCGCCAGCCGGGCCGCCGCCGTGCTCAGCCGGGTGACCAACGGGCACCTCGACGTCGCCGCCGCGCTGCTCGCCGACCCGGACGGCCGCTCCGGACCGCGGGACACCCTGCGCCGACGGTACGACGCGGAGAGCGCCGCCGCGCTGCTGCGGGACGCCCGGCTCACCGTGGAGCAGACCCACGGGGTACGGGTCTTCGCCGACCTCGTTCCGGCGGTGGCCGCCGAGACCGACCCGCAGACCCTGCTCGACCTGGAGTTGGCCGCCGCCGCGCGACCCCCGTACCGGGACGTTGCCGCCCAACTGCACCTGTTCGCCCGCCGGCCGGCATGACCGGGCCGCTCGGCGGCGCGGATCCGTTCGCGCCGGTCCACCCGCACTACCACGGTGGCAGCCTGGCCGACGTGCTGCCGAGCGCGCTGGCGGTGCTCGGCGGCACGTCCGGTGCCGGCCGGGCGGCCCGGTTCACCGACCCGCTGGGGCTGACCGGCCCGCTGACCGGGGTACGCCGGATCGCGGTCCTGCTGCTCGACGGGCTCGGCTGGTACCAGCTTCCGGTCGCCGCACCGTACGCGCCGACCCTGGTCGACCTGGCGCACCGGTACGGCCGGCCGCTGACCTCGGGTTTCCCCTCCACCACCCCGACCAGTCTGGTGACCCTGGGTACCGGCGCGACCCCCGGCGCCCACGGGGTCCTGGGGTTCCGGGTGAACGTGCCGGGAACCGACCGGGTGCTGACCCACATCGACTGGCCGAAGGCGCCGGTGGCCGGGCCCGGGTTCCCCGGCGGTGGTCCGGCGTCCCCGGTCGGCGGGCACCGTCCGGGGGCGACCTGGCCGCCGACCGGCGCGCCGGAGTCAACCGGTGCGCCGGAGCTGACCGGTGTCGAGGCGCCGACCGGTGCCGAGGTCCCGACGGGTGCGGAGGAGCCGACGGGGGCCGAAGTGCTGACGGGCGCCGAGGAGAAGCCGAGGTTGGCGGCGGCCGGGGAGGACGAGCCTGACCCGCGCCGGTGGCAGCCGCTGCCGACCCGGTTCGAGCAGGCCGGGGCGGCCGGTGTCACCACCACCGTGGTGAGCCGTCCGGAACTGGCCCGGACCGGACTGAGCCTGGCGGCGTACCGGGCGGAGGCGCACCGGGGCGCGGCCGACGCCGACGCGCTGGCCACCGAGATGCTCGCCGCGCTGACCGACGGGGACGGCCCGACCCTGGTCTACGGCTACCACCCGGACGTGGACCGGTACGGGCACCGGCACGGGATCGACTCGCCGCAGTGGCGGGACGCGGTCGCGGTGGTGGACCGGCTGCTGGCCCGGTTGGTCGACGGGTTGCCGGCGGACGCCGCCCTGCTGGTCACCGCCGACCACGGGCAGTTGGACATCCCGGCGCAGGGGCGGCTCGACCTGGACACCGATCCGCGGTTGCGGGCCGGGACCCGGGTGATCGCCGGGGAGGCCCGGGTGCGGTACCTGCACACCGAGCCGGGCGCGCGCGACGACGTACGGGCCACCTGGTCGGAGCTGCTCGGGCCGGACGCCTGGGTGGTGACCCGGGAGGAGGCGGTCGAGGCCGGCTGGTTCGGGCCGGTGCCGGAGGCACACCTGCCCCGGATCGGTGACCTGGTCGCCACCTGCCTGGGCACGAATGTGGTGGTCGCCTCGGTGGAGAACCCGATCGAGGCGGGACTCGTCGCCTACCACGGCTCCTGCACCGCCACCGAGATGACGATTCCGCTACTGACGGTTCGTTCGCCGCACCGCCGCTGACCACCGCCGGGCCGGCCCGCGTCGGCTGGGCGGCCCCGGCCCGCCGTCCCGGCCCGCCGTCCCGGCGATGCCGCCTCCGGATGCCGGACTCCTCGCGAGCCGGGTCCGCGGATCCCAAAATATCGTCAGCCTTCAATGTAAATGCTCCCCGGACCTGGCGGTGCCGGTAGGACTGCTCTACCGTCTGGACATGGTTTCGCGTCGATCCGTCCTGCGGGCGGTGCCGCTCGCAGCTGCCGCCCTCGCCGCCGTCCCAACTGCTCCCCGCCGGCTCGGCCGGGCCTCCATCTCGACCGATCCGGTACGCGTACCTCCCGACCCGGCCACCATGCAGGCCGCCGCGACCGCCGTACGCGGTTTCACCGCCGACCTCTACCGCGAACTGGCGTCGACCCGGGTGGGCGGCAACGTGGTGTGCGCCCCGTACTCGGTCGGGCTCGCGCTCGCGATGACCAGGGCCGGTGCCGGCTCGACCACGGCGGACGAGATGGATGCCGTGCTGCACGCGCCGGACCCGCGACCCGGCACGCTCGACAGCGGGTTGAACACCGTCGACCAGCTGCTCGCCGACCGCTACCAGGACGGCGACGGCACCAAGCAGCCCCGACTGACCACGGCCAACGCCCTGTGGACCCGGCTCGACCTGGAGCTGCGAGCCGGGTTCCGGGACACCGTGGCCGGCTACTACGGTGCCGCGCCCCACCCGGTCGACTTCCGCGGTGCGCCGGACGCGGCTCGTCAGGAGATCAACACCTGGGTCTCCGACCGGACCAACACGAAGATCCCGGAGCTGCTGCCGTCCGGCGTGGTGGGCTCCGACACCAGTCTGATCCTGACCAACACGACGTACCTGATGGCAGCCTGGTTGTACCCGTTCATCGCGGCGGCCACGACGGCGCAACCGTTCACCCGCGACGACGGCACGATCGTCGACGTTCCGGTGATGAGCGGACCGTTCGACCCGATGGGCTACCTCGAGGGAGACGGGTGGCGTGCGGTCGACGTCCCGTACGCGGGCGGCGGGCTGGCCATGGCCATCGTCATGCCGACCCGTGACGATCTCGCCGCTGTCGAGGCGAATCTCGACGTGACGTGGCTGGGTGCGCTGTTGACCGGGTTCCGGTCCGCCACCGTCCAACTGCGCCTGCCCCGGTGGACGTTCCGGCTGCCCGCCGAGCTGGGGGCCGCGCTGAGCAGCCTCGGCATGCCCACCGCGTTCACGCCGGCGGCCGACTTCACCGGCATGAGCACCGATCCGTCCCTGTGCATCGACGACGTGGTGCACGAGACGTTCATCGCGGTGGACGAGAAGGGCACCGAGGCGGCAGCCGCGTCGGCCGTCATCGTCCGGCCGCCGTCGATTCCACAGGGGCCGCAGTTCTTCGTCAACCGGCCGTTCCTGTACGTCATCCACGACCAGACCACCGGCGTACCGCTGTTCCTCGGCAGGGTCCACGACCCGCTGGTCACCGGCCCGGCCTGACCGGAGCGCGCCCGGTCGAGCGGTGGGCTGGCCGCCCGACGAACCCGGTGGCCGGCCCAGGACGTGCCGACTACCTCGGGTAGCAGCCGGCGCGGTCACGTCACCCCTGGTCAGGGCGACCACGACCGGGGTACGGGCCGCCTGGTCGAGGCAGTGCTCAGGACCGGGTTCGGTGGGGCGGGCTCGGCGGTGGTGCCGGCGACGCCGCCCCAGCGGTCCCGGCAGGCGTAGGAGAGGCTGGCGTGGATCCAGTTGCCGTCGTTGTCGCGCAGCACCGCCAGCCGGCAGTGCCGGCACGAACTGACCCGGGGGTACGGCGGCACCGAGGCGGCTCCGGTCGCGCTCACCGACGCTCTCCCTGGTTGCCGTCAGTCCTGTCTTCCGCCCGGTCGCCGGTCGGTTCGTTCTCGTCCCAGCAGAGGCCGCCGGCGGTGCTCTCCCGGTGACAGCCGGAGTGGTCGGTGGCGCGGATGCAGGTGACGCCGACGGGGCCGGGCCGGCCACAGCTCACCGGCTCCAGGTGGTTCCACTGGTCGGCCCGGGAGAGCAGCGCCGGGCTGACGCTCAGCTCGGGCCGGAGCACCACCAGGGCTTCGGCGTACGCGGCCGCCTTGCCCCGGGCGACCCGCAAACTGCTCGCCGGAAAGGTCAGGTGCAGGGTGTAACGCCGACGGATGTCGCCCGCGTCGATCGAGCGGAGTCCGAGGCTGGAACCGTCACCGGCTGCTGACCGGGAAGCCTGGTCCGCCGAGGCGCCAACGGGGTCGGGTGCACCGGCGGCGCCGGGTGGGTTGAGTGCGTGGGCGAGCGCCGACCGGACCGCCTCCGAGACGTCCGCCCGGTCCAGCGCCGCGAACAGATCGGCGTACGGATCGGACGGTGCACTCCGGTCGGTCGATGCGGGTCGCCGCCGTTCCCGGCGTGACCGGTCAAAGTGCGGCGAGCTGTTGTTTGTCACGCGTACCTCCAGGCCATCCAAGGGGCCGACAGTCCACAGCAGATGTTGATCGTGATGAGTGTCGACGGCGCTACGCAGAGCATGGAGGACGGCAGTCGGTTTTGCAACGTCACAAGTCAAGATTCAGTAGAACAAGCTAAGTGTTGTGCGTTGACTCGCCGATGTGCTCCGGCAAGAATCGATGAATCTTGTTGAAGGGAGCAAGGCGTTGGCGCAGATTCCCAGCCCGACGATCAGGGCTCGACGGCTACGACGCGAGCTGCGGCGAATCCGCGACCGAGCCGGGCTGATTGCCGAGGATGTCGCGGCGGGCCTCGGTTGGCACCGGACCAAGGTGATCCGGATCGAGCTTGGCCACTCGCGCGTGACGCTGAACGATGTCCAGAACCTGCTGACCCTCTACAAGGCCACGGACGAGGAGCAGGAGTCGCTGACCGCGCTGGCGCGGCAGGCCAGGCAGAAGGGCTGGTGGAACGCCTACGGCGACGTCCTGCCCGACGACTACGTCGGCTTCGAGGCAGAGGCCGAGTCGATCAGCACCTTCCAGAGCCTCTACATACCCGGGCTGCTGCAGACCGAGGAGTACGCCCGCGCGATCATCCGTGCCGGCCGCTCCACGGCCGACCCCGACGAGATCGACCGGCGGGTCGCCGCACGGACCGCGCGAAAGGCGTTGCTGTCCCGGGATACGCCGCCGAACCTCTGGATCGTGCTTGACGAGGCTGCGCTCCGGCGCGTCGTCGGTGGCCCGGATGTGATGCGGGCGCAGGTCGCTCGCCTGATCGAGGCGTGCGCCCGACCCACGATCGAGATCCAGATCCTGCCGTTTGCCGCCGGAGCGCACGCCGCGATGGGCGGTCCCTTCACCATCCTCGACTACGCCGAACCGACGCTCGACCCCACCATCGTCTACGTCGACAACGACGCCACCACCGCACTGCTCGAAGAGGAGGAGCAAGTGACGCGGCATAGACTCATCTTCGACCACCTGCGGGCCAAGGCACTCGACCCGGACAAGGCCGGTGACTTCCTGGCCCGGGTGGCGAAGGAGTACCCCAGCCAGTAGTCGAAGGAGCCCGATGACCGCCACCGACCTGGATCGCGCCGTCTGGCGGAAGAGCAGCCGCAGCAGCGCCAGCGGTTCTGACTGCGTCGAGGTTGCCGAGATGGCTCAAGCGGTCGGCGTACGGGACTCGAAGGATCCGGCTGGGCCGGTGCTCCGCTTCTCCCCGTACGCCTGGGCCAGCTTCACCGGCGGCCTTCGCAACCAGGGATCGGCGTCACGCTGCTCCTGAGCGATCCTTCTGCGTACGGGCTGATTTTTGCAGGTAACGGAGCAGGGCAAGCACGATCAGTGTGAGCAGGGCACCGAGCAAACAGGCGCCCGCGTACGGATAGGTGACGGCCAGGACCGCGACGGCGATGAGGCCCATGTAGATCGCCAGGCCGGCGAGGGGTGGCAGTATGGCCCGCCAGCCGTTCGGCCGTCGGGTCGACTCTTTGCCGGTCTCTGCCGGTCGGCGTGGATCGATCAGGAACATGGCCACCCCCGTTGATGAGGGTAGATGTTTCGCGGTTGTCTGTGGGCCCCTGAGCTCGCGTCCGTAGGGCGTCCGTAGGTTCGATGTGTCATGGTCAGGGCATGCCCTTCGAGGACGAGACAGCCCGCTTCGACTGGTCTCGCATCCCGACCTACCTCGGCTACGCCGAAATGTTGCCCGGCGCTGTGCGAGCCCTGATCACGGCTCCGGACAGCGCCGAGGCCGACCGGCTCGGCACCTGGATCGAGCGCGTTCTCCTGTCGGTGGCGGGCCCCTGCGAGGGCTGTGCGCCGGTTGCCACCGTCCTGGTCGTGGCACTGCCCGAGATGACACCGGCTGGCCGCAGTGTGGCCTTGGACCTCTTGACGCTGCTCGGCGCCGCCGAGATCACCGGACCTCCGCACGAGCAGATTGGACGGGTCGACGTTGCGGAGATCCGGCAGGCGGTCGCGGCCGGCTTCCACCATTACGTCTCGGTGCTCCAGACCGAAGCCTCCTCGGACAACGACGTCCACACCTGCGTCGGCCTTGTGGAGATCGCGGCATTCCACGATCCCAGCCTTGCGGCAGCCGCGATCAGGGCCCTCGGAGCGGTCCGGACCGGCGGCCGTTCCTCGGGCCTGGCTGCTCTGATCGACAGCACAGTCGCCGATCTGACCGAGCTTTCCCACACTCCCCAGGGGCGGCGCGCATCCTGACATCAACACGAGTCGTCCTGGGTTTCACGGCAGGCTCATGCGGCGTTCGGCTATCCACCGTCGATGAATCTCGACGGGGCGGTTGTGACCGCATTCGATGCTGTTGCCGGCGCTGTCGGTGACTGTGGCGTAGAAGTCACCATGCTCCACCCACACCGCCATCTGCTCGATGCCGTCGGCCTGGTAGACCCCGTCCGCCCAGGTGACGACGGAGAACACGACTCGTCGCCGTGATAGTCGGTCTCGATGTGGAACGTCTCTCCCGGCCGAAGCCATCGATCTTCGCCGAGCGGCTCCAGCCACAGCAGGAGCCAACCGGCATAGTCGATCCGGACGCTCATCATTGCCATGGCCGCACGGTAGCGGTCTGGCACTCAGAACCGTGCCACGGCGCAGGGTCGGCGGATGCTCACGTCTCGACGCGGAGCCGGCTGTCACCGGTACGGAGCCACAGCTGGCCGTCGCGTCCCTGGTCAAGGCCAGTTCAGCCGAACAGTGACGGCCGTTAGGATGGCCGGAGCCTTCCCGCCCATCCCCGCTTTCCGCCGAAGGCACGGTGTACGACGACATGGACGAGACGTCGCTCGACTGGTACGACGACCGCGCGGCATCCCAGGAATTTGGCGTGGTCCGCCTCTATCTGGACTTCGGCGGTGACTTCGCCCGTGTCCGGCCGGTGCTCCAGGCATGGTATGACGAGGCGGTCGACCTACTGGTGCCCGAGTTGGGCGCTGGGACGAGGGCGCCGAGGTCTGGTCGAGCAGTGGACGAAGCCGGGCGGGGCGCCGGCAGACGACAGGTGAGCGCCTGGAGCGACGCACTGACGGACAACTTCTGCCAGATTTCCTGGGGCTGGTCAAACAGACGTCGGGAATCGGCGCTGGACCTGTACGTCTTCCGCTTCGCCTATCCGGACCACGTCATGCTTCAGGCTAACGTGTCCCTGCGTGACCAGCCGGGCCGGCTGACCGAGTTGGCGCCCAAGTTGCAGGAGTTCCTGCGCAGGGTCGCGGACTCGACCGACCCCGCGTACGGCGAGGTGTCCCTCGACGGCGGAGCTGTCAGCGCCGAGACACTCTTGGACATGGGGCTGTACCGCATCAGGACGGACTCCGCGGCCGAGAGCAGGACGTTCCTGCGCGGCTACGAGTGGGTGACTATCTGTCCGCGGGAGCTGGCCGAACGCCTCGGCGGTGTGGCGGCGCTCACTTCCTGTGGAGCGTTCGCGGAGGTTGTGCCGTTGGCCGCCGGGGGTGTGTTGGTGCGGGCTGGCGACGCCGACGAGCCCTACCGGCCGGAGTCGATCCAGGTGGTCTTCCGGGCGTTGGCGCCGGTGCTGCCTCCCGGGCAGCCGCGTGGCCTGCCCGGGTACGACCTCAGTCGGCTCGTCTTCGCCGACGCGGCCCACCCGGATTCGGCGAACCCGGCTCCGGAGACGGCGGAGCCTGTGCTCGACGACGAGCAGACGCGGATGATCAGTGATTTCGCTGTCGAGGCCATCCGGAACGGGTGGCTAATCAGTGAGCCGCTGCCACCGGACCACCCGGGCGTGGCAGCGGGTCTACTTGACGGGCACGTCCGGATGGGACTGACCGAGGAGGGGCGCCAGCGTGCGGAGGAACTCTGAGCCTCGACGGCGACCCGGACCGTTGAGGTACCACGTCGTCACCCGGTCGGACCCTGGGTGGACAACCACGTCGGACAGGTAGCGGCCCGAACTGACTGACCTTGGCGGCAGGTCTGGAGGTGACGCGGACGAGTGAGGTGTCGAGGTCGATCTCATCGACGAAGTCAACGCCCGAGGACGATAATTGAGAAGATTCCACAACCCCCCGCCGCACCGGGTTCATCCGCCGATCGCCGGATTCCACCACCAGGCCGAGGTTAGCCCGTCGCGCTGGTTGGTGCTCTCGGGCCAGTTAGGGATCCGACCTGACGGACACGTGCCGGAGGACACGATCGAACAACTGGCCGTCGCGCTCGAAAACGTCCGACAAAACTTGCTGGCCGCCGACCTGCAGGTCAAGGATGTAGTAAAGCTGACCATTCACCTTGTCGGTGAGGTCGACATGGATCGGCTGCGAGTTGAGCTCGCCCGATGGCTCGGCAAACACGAACCGACCCTGACCATCCTGTTCGTCGCCGGGCTCGTCGGCCCCAGCTTCCGGGTACAGGTGGAGGCCCTGGCCGCGGCTTACTGATGAGCCAACTGGGTTGGCTCCGTACTTGCGACGTCGCCGCGATCGGTCAGGATCTCTGAGGCTTGGTTACTCGCCGGCACGTAGGCTGCGCGGCGTGCTTGACGGTCCTGACGCGGTCGCCTGGGGCGAACTGTCGCACGCGTACGGCAGCGCGCACGACACTGCGACGCTGCTGCGGGCACGGTTTATCCGGCCACGGTAGCTGCCGTGCCGTTTCTGGTGGAGCTTGCCGCCGGGGCCACGCACGGTCGTGCCGATCTCGTCTGGACTGTGGGCATGCTTGCCGACGACCGGCATGCCTACGGCGACAGCTTCCCGCAGGTACGCGCCGCGGTGGCCGCCCAGTTGGAACGACTGGTGGCACTGCTCGGCGACGCCGACGCCCGGATCCGCGAAGCGGCGGTCTACGCCACCGCGCGGGCGGGGGTGAACCGCGACCCGCTGTGGCGGCGGTGGGCGGTGGAGGACAAACCGGCGGTACGGGCGTCGTTGGCGCTCGGACTGGGCGAGGTGGATCCCGGCGGCGCCGAAGCGGTGTTGGGTGACGCCGCCCTGCACGCTGAGCCGCCGGTCAGGGTGGCCGCCGCGGTGGCACTGCTGCGGGCGGGCCGGGACTGGCCGGCCGGCACCATCCCCGCGCTGGTCTCCGCGATCGACGACGCTGCCACTGTCGCCTGGGCCTGGGCTCGTGGTGGGCAGTGGCCGGAGGAGATCGTGGTGGCGCCGTCCACCCCGGTGGCGGTCGCGGTGGCCGAGCACATGCTGCGCTCCGGCAATCCGAAAACCCGCAGGTCCGGGCTCTGGGCACTGAGCGCGCGGTGTGATGCCCGACGTTCGGCGCCGTCGGTGTTCGTACCACTGGTGGCGCCCCTGCTCGACGACCCCGACCCGGAGGTACGCCATCGGGCGATGGACGTGTTACGCCAAGGCGGCGCCGCGGCGGGGCAGTTCGCCGACGTGGTGGCGGAGGTCGCAGCCTGCTTTCCCGACACGGCTGGGCAGCGCGGATTCACCGTCGAGTACCGGGCGGTCGAGACGTTGCACCGCCTGGGCGACCCGCGCTGGGTCGAGCCGGTCTGCGCGGCGGCGGCCCGAGGCCACCACCCCCGGTTTCTCCCCGGCGCGGTCCGCCGCACGCCGGCGGTCCTGGCCGCGGTGCGGGAGCGGCTGGTCGCCGAACCGGCATCCGCCGAGACGCTGGCCGGGCTGGTCGGGCACTGGGGTGCCGAGGCCGAGGTTCTCGTGCCAGCCCTCCTCGCCGCGATGCCGTACGCCGGTCCGCAGATCGCCGAGACGTTGCTCGACCTGGGTCACGACGACCAAGCCGCCGTGCCGTACTGGCGGACGCGGGCATCGGAGTCGGGTGACCTGCGGGCGGCCCTGGTGGTGCACCGGCTGACCGGGGAGACCGACGCGGTGCTCGACGCCCTACGCGCCATCCTGGCCGGAGACGCGCGGGCACCACAAACCCCCAGCCCTGATCTCGATGAGCCTGGTACGGCTTTGGCGCCGTTGCTGCCGGTCGCGGCGACGTATCTGACCGGTGCGGCCGAGCGGATCCATCCGCAGCGGGACAAGCAGGTCCTGGCGGCGCGGGTGGTGGCGGCCGTGGCCGGACCGGAGCGGGTGCTGCCGACGGTGGAGGCGATCCTCGTCGCCGGAGACACGCCCGCGCGGGGCGCCGCTGACCTCGTCGCCGACCTTGCGTACCCGTTTCGGACGGCGGTCGCCCACCTGGCACCACAGCTACGTGGCCGGCTGGACGACCGGCGAAGCAGGCTGTCCGCGGCCCGGGCCCTCGCCGGTCTCGGCGTACCGGCGGCAGAGTTGGCTGAACCCCTGAGTCGTGGGATCACCGACTACGGCGGCCGGTTCGCCCTTCCGATCATTCTGGAACTGCGCGCGGTCGAGACGATTCCTGCCCTGGAAGAATTCCTCGGCCGGGACGAGCGGCCCGTCGTGGCGGGCGGTGCCGACGACGTCGTCTGGGCCGACGAACTGTTCCAGGAGCAGATCAGATCCACCATCGAGCGCCTACGCGGTAGATAGGTGGTCCCGGCGGCTCTGGTGGCGGTGATCGATTACCGTACTCCTTGATCGTTTACCGGAGCCGGGGGTGGGTGTCGTGACAGATGTGCGGCCCGAGTCGTTGGACGGGAGCGCGAACACCCTGCTGGAGTTGGCCGGCCTGCTGCAGGCCGGGCGGCCGGAGCCCAGCCTCGCCGGCCGGGTCGCGACGCCGGCGGCGCACCCGGAGGTGGCCGACAAGACGAAAGCCTTCGCCGAGTTCGCGCAGGACCAGTACCAGGACGTGGTGGCGCTGCTGACGGCGTTGTCGACCAAGCTGAAGGTCGCCGCCGACGGCTACACCAGGGTCGACGCGGCGGCACAGCAGAAGCTGGACTCCTTCCTCACCAACTCCACATACCGGCCGGCGTGACGCCATGACATACCGGGACGAGGTCAGGTACATCGAGCAGATGCAGCCGCACCTGGTCGACATCGCGGCCGAGGACTTCAAACGGGTGGTACGCCTGATCGACTCGGCCGTGCCCACCCTGGAGCAGGTCCGGGGCACGACCGAGTGGACCGGCCAGGGCAAGGACCTGTTGGACCGCCGCCTCAGGGAGGCCGATCTGCTCCTGGAGGCGCTCCGCAACGGCTACGACAAGGCCGGCGGGGCACTCGACGACTACGTGACCGCACAGACCGAGGCCAAGCGGCTGGTCGCCGAGGGCGTACGGGTCGAGGGCGCGCTGGGTAACCTGATCCGGCACATCGAGGATCCCGGCCCCGAGCCGATGAAAACGTGGAACGACGTGCGTGGTACGCAGGGATTCTTCGACTGGATCGGCGAGATCGGCACCGGTGACGACGTCGAGAAGATTCGCGCCGAGGCCGACCGTCTGTTCGACGAGGCGAGCGACTACTACCAGCGGGCGAAACGGACCGAGACCGAGGCCCGCGCCGAGATCGTGCCCGCGCTCGGGTCGGCCCGGGCCAATCTGCCCGACTTCCTGGCCGACAGTAGCCATGCCCGGGCCGTCATCGACGGTGTGCCGGCGTTGCAGCAGGAGATCTACCAGGCGGCCAGGGACCCCAACGCCCGCCGGCCCGGCGAGGCCATCCTGGGCGAATACCAGGTCGCCGAGGACACCGGAAAGGAGATGTTCCCGGGAGCGCCACTGAACTGGTTCGTGGACGAGCGTGAGGTCACCGCGTCCGAGGCGGCGATCCTGCGGGAGTTGCAGGACCGGCACGGTGCCCTGGGACTGAAGAAGTTCCAGGAGATCCACGACGAGGCGTTCACGGTGGCGGACGCACGGTTTGTCTCCCCGGACCAGAACGACGACCACAACGACGCCTTCCGGCACGCCTACTGGAACGCGCGGCTGACCCAGGAGTTCGGCGAGGACTGGACGAAGCGCTTCACGACGGCGCACGAGTCCCTGCCGGGTAACCCGGCTGCGCGTGAGGCCATGGATCTGTACAACAACGAGGTCGGACGTTCGGTGGCGGTGGCGAACCCGGACGTCTCGCCCCAGGAACTGGCGGACAAGGTGCAGGAAGCCGTCCGGCAGGGACGTACGGTGGTCATCGGCGGTGACGGCCAGTTGGACTACAGCGACCAGATCACCACCGAGGACACGGGCAAGCCCGAGAACAGAACCCTGCCGGGCCATCCCCAGCCAGGGAAGCAGACCGATTCGTGATGCGCAGAAGGACGATGCTGGCGGCCCTGCTGGTGCTGCCCGTCGTGGCAGCGTGTGAGAAGGAGAGCCAGCCGATGACCCCGCAGTCCGACAGGGACCTCGACGCCAAGCTCGCCGAACTGCGGGACAGCGGCGGTTCGGCACCCCTGCGCACCCTCACCTCGTTCGACTGGGACGCCGTCTACTGCTACTACGAGGGCGCACGCGCCGACGACGTCAACAACGAGGTGGGGGAGACGGTCCTCAGGGCCGGCAGCCGGCTGATGGTGACCGGTGCCCTGGCCGTGTTCACCAGCGGTGGCACGGTGACCAGGGTGCTGGTCGTCCCCGAGCTTGTCTTCACGCCCGGCCGGCAGCCCGCCGGCACCGGTGTGCTGGTCGAGAAGGGCATGAGCCTCGTCAACCCGGGTTAGCGAACTGGCTGTCAGTCTCCGACCCGGTGCCCGTGGCCGTGTCCTCCGACCCGCTCTACGCGGCCGTGTCGCCGAGCGCGACCAGTACGTCCCGAAGGGCGTCGACGGCGGCGCGGGTGGTCTGCGGTGCCACGTCGCGTAGTGCGGCGGCCTGTGCAGTGCTGGCGGCGCGTACCGCCTCCTCGGCCATCCTGACTCCGCTGGCCGAGAGTCGTACCCATGAGCTGCGGGCGTCGGCCGGATCGGGGTCGCGTTCGATCAGGTCCGCGGCGGCGAGGCGACGTAGCACGTTGCTGGTGCCACCGGAGGTCAGTACGAGGCGTTGGGTCAGCACCGACGGGCGCAGCCGGTAGGGCTCTCCGGACGCCCGGAGCACGGCGAGGATGTCGTACTCCGCCTTGGTCAGGCCCAGCCGCGTCAACGTCGCCTCGACGGGGGCGTTGAGCAGGGCGGCCAGTCGTGCTGCGCGTTTGCTCAGCTCCAGTTCGATGCCGGCCACGCCGGGCAGTTCCCTGCCCCACGCGTCGGCGATCTCGTCAACGGTGTCCCTGGCCACCAGCACATCCTACTTGCGTTCGAAAAGCTTTCCGGATAGCTTTTTCGAAAGCTTTCCGGGGGAGGAAGAATGGACCTATTGATCAGGGGTGGCCAGCTGGCGTCGGGAGACCGCGCCGACATCCTCATCGACGATGGCGAGATCATCGCCGTCGGCTCCGTGCCGGTCGCGGAGACGGTCGAGGTGATCGACGCCGACGGGCTCGTGGTCGTGCCCGGCTTCGTCGACGGGCACCGCCACGTCTGGCAGGCGCCGCTGCGCGGAATCGGCCCGGACATGACCCTGCCCGCGTACCTGACCGTAGTGCTCGGCCGGGCCCTGAGCAGCTATGGACCCCAGCAGGCGTACGACGCCACACTGCTCGGTGCGGCCGAGGCCCTCAACGCCGGCATCACCACCGTCTTCGACTGGAACAACGCGACCCGCACCCCGGGGCACACCGACGCGGTGCTGGACGCCTACACCAGGGCCGGCATCCGCGCCGTCGTGGCGCACGGCAACCCGGACGACGAGCGGGACGTACGACGGGTGGCGGCCCTGCGTGGCCGGGTCACCGCCGGGCTCGCGATCCTCGGCACCGACTACGGTCCCTGGGACGAGGCCGTACGCCAGATAGAACTCGGTCGACAGCTCGGCCTCGTCGTCTCCATGCATGCCAGCGGTGGACACAACTCGCCGCTGCGTCGCATGAACGAGGCCGGCCTGCTCGGCCCGCACCTCCAACTCGTCCACGTCAACAACATGACCGACGACGACGCGAAGCTGCTGGCCGACAACGGCGTCGGTGTCATCGTGACCCCGATCGTCGAGGCAACCATGGGCCACGGCGCATCCTGCTTCAGCCGGTTCGCGGACGCGGGCGGCCGGGCCGGCCTCGGTACCGACGTCGTCGTCAACGCCCCGGCCGACCTGTTCGAACCGATGCGCGACACGCTCCGATCACATCGGGCCCACACCGGCACCATGTATCCGGCTGGCAGCATCCTCGCCGCCGCCACCGTCGACAGCGCATCCGCCATCGGCCTCGGCGACGTCGTCGGGACGATCGCCGTAGGCAGACGAGCGGATCTTGTCCTGCTCGACGGCCTGACGCACCTGCTCGGGACCGGAGAACTCGCCGGGGCGGTCGTCACCGCGCTTGGCCCCGCCGACGTCCACACGGTTGTGGTGGACGGGCGCGTCGTCAAACGCGACGGGCACCTTGTCGGACTCGATCTGGCCCAGCTGCGGCGCTCGACCGCCGAACTCGCCCGCCAGGCGAGGTAGCTCGGGCTGTGGAGGGTCGTGACCGGGGTGAGGCGGCCGGCCTCGGCATGGGCGCGAGTACGTCGAGGTGTTGCCGGCTGGGCACTGCATCGAGGGTGACGATGCGGTGTCGTACGAAGGGTGCCAGCAGTCCCTACGTGCCGTCCAGGAGGCGCGCGGGCAGCACACACGCCGAACTCCGGTCTCGGCGAGCTTCGTGCCGCTCTGGCACCCCTGCTGCCCGTCGGCGCCCGCTCTGCTTCAATCGTTACGACGATCAAGAAGGAAGTGGGTACTCCGTGACGCCAGAACTCCAGGAGCAGGAAGAACGCCTCCAGTTCGACCGCTTCGACCACGACGACGCCTGGGAACTGGGAAACCTGCTCGTCCGGCTGGCCCGGGAACGCGGCCTCGCGGTCACCGTCGATATCCGCCTCGGCGACCATCAGCTCTTCCACTGCGCGCTTGCCGGCACCACGGCCGACAACGACGACTGGATCGAGCGCAAGATCCGGGTCGTCCGACGGTTCGGGCACAGCTCCTACCTTGTCGGCCAGAGCTTCCGGGACCGTGGTACCACCTTCGAGGAGCAGACCCCGCACCTCGACCCGGCCCGCTACGCCGCGCACGGCGGCTGTTTCCCGATCATTCTCCGGGGCACCGGCCCGGTCGGCACCGTCACCGTCTCGGGCCTGCCCCAACTCGACGACCACCGCCTTGTCGTCGAGGCCCTCGACCTCTTCCTGAGCGCCCGGGCCGCCGCATAGCGCGAACCCGCGCGGCCCGGTCACACCAGAGGCCGCTAGTGTCGCGTAATTGAGATTTTTTGCGTGGCTTGGTGTTACTTCGTGGTGATTGACTCTGGCTCGTGGGGTTGACGCAGCAGCAGCGGGCTGAACTGTCCAGTCTGGTCGGTGACCGGCGGGTGGACGCGGTGGTGGCGGGGCGGGCGCGGA